>DYGR01000013.1:29547-67706 GCA_020724545.1 Candidatus Methanoperedens nitratireducens | reverse complement strand
TGTTACCCTTGCTCCTCACGGAACAAGCCCCTCCCGAAAGGGAGGGGTGATTGACTTTATTCTCCTATTATTAATCTAAGCCTTCCTGCCTCACTCCCTCTCCCTAACAAGTACCTCAACCGCAGAAGGATCGGCCAGTGTGGTAACATCCCCCAGCTTATCAATTTCACCGGACGCTATTTTCCTCAGTATCCGTCTCATGATTTTGCCAGAGCGGGTCTTGGGAAGCGCATCAGCAAATTGCAGTTTCTCAGGTTTAGCGATCGGCCCTATCGTATTCCTGACATGATCTACAAGTTCGGCCTTTAGCTCCTTACTGTGTCTCACACCTTCTTTTAGCGTGACAAAGGCATAGATTGCTTCCCCTTTTATCTCATGCGGATATCCAACCACAGCAGCTTCTGCAACTTTATGATGAGCTACAAGAGCGCTCTCTATTTCAGCAGGACCAAGCCTGTGCCCTGAGACCTTGATCACATCGTCTATCCGTCCCATGATCCAGAAATATCCATCCTCATCTTTTCTGGCGCTATCCCCGGTCGTGTATAATCCTGGAAACTGCGTGAAATACGTCTCTTTAAATCGTGCATGGCTGCCGTAAACCGTTCGCATCATTCCTGGCCAGGGCCTCTTTATCACAAGCAGTCCGCCCTCATTGGTATCAGCCTCTATCCCATCCGGCCGCAGAACTACAGGCTCAATACCTGGAAATGAGAGCGTGGCAGAACCCGGCTTAAGGGGCGTAGCGCCAGGGAGAGGTGTAATCATGATTCCCCCTGTCTCTGTCTGCCACCATGTATCAACTACAGGGCATTCGTTGTTCCCGATTATGTTATAGTACCACATCCAGGCCTCAGGGTTTATCGGCTCACCCACAGTACCCAGAAGCCTGAGGCTTGAGAGGTCTCTTCCTTTTGGCCACTTATCACCGCTTCGCTCAAGCGCCCTGATCGCCGTAGGCGCAGTATAGAAAATCGTGACCCTGTATTTTTCCACCAATTCCCAGAACCGATCAGGCTGTGGATAATCGGGAACACCTTCAAACATCAAGCATGTTGCACCGCTTGCAAGAGGCCCGTACACTACATAGCTGTGGCCTGTTATCCAGCCTATGTCTGCAGTGCACCAGTATAGATCCTCATCGCGGTAGTCGAATACCCATTTAAATGTCTGCATGACGTACAATAAGTACCCGCCTGTTGTATGCAGCACACCCTTTGGTTTGCCAGTGCTTCCGCTTGTGTACAGGATAAACAGCGGATCTTCAGCATCCATGGCCTCAGGCTCACAGTCCACGGAGGCGGTCTCCATCTCTTCATGCCACCAGAAGTCACGCCCTTCCTTCATGTTCACTCCGGTGCTGGCGCGGTTATAGACGATCACATGCTCTATATTGCTGTTAAGCGCCATATCAACGCTCTCTTTAATATGTATGGTCTTACCTGATCTGAAACCGGCGTCGGCAGTTATTACCATCTTACATGCGCTGTCATGAATACGGTCACGGAGAGAATCTGCACTGAATCCGGCAAAGACCACACTATGAATTGCCCCTATTCTCGCGCATGCAAGCATCGATATTGCAAGCTGCGGTATCATGGGCATATAGATCGCTATTCTATCCCCCCTCTTGATTCCCTTTTTCTTCAGAACATTTGCGAACTTGCATACCTCGGTATAAAGCTGTCTGTAGGTGTAGCTCTGGGTATCTCCATGCTCACCTTCCCACAGAATGGCTATCCTGTCGCCTCTCTCTGGAAGATGTCTGTCAAGGCAGTTATAGGATGCATTCAGCCTGCCACCACTGAACCACTTACATATCGCATCCTGCGGGTCCCAGGAGTGGACGCTATCCCATTTTTTAAACCAGGTAAGCTGTTCTGCTTTCTGCGCCCAGAAAGAGGCAGGATCTTTAATAGAGTCATTATATATCTCCCTGTATTCACTCAGGCTTTTTATGTATGCTTTTTTGCTAAATTCTGCCTTCGGGTTGAGAATGCGTCTTTCCTTAAGTAATGATTCAATGGTATTTTCAGCCATATCGGTTCACCTGTACAGGCTAAATCTATCATTATTATTAAAATAGATTGTCATAACTTACTTGGGCTCACACCCAATCCTCTTATATAAGCATAATAACATACCTTAATTGGGGAGTGAAAGTATGTCCAAACTGTTTAATGAAATGGAGGATTTTGATAGAATCGAGAAGAAGATCAGCGGCTGGACTTTAAGGCCGCTAGATAAAGAAAAGGCTGATCCTCTTGAGATGGTTGATCTGAATTCTGGTTATGCGGTTGAGCAGTATCAATGGAATTATTACCATCAGGCCTTCGCTCTGACCACGGACAGGGAACTGCAAAAATTATTTGCCAGAATTAGCCTTGAGGAGGAAGAACATCTCTCAATACTGGGGTCTATTATAGATCCGAGAATGACCTATATAGAGTCAGGTATAGCACTTCAGATGACTGCAATCCAGGGATTCACAGAGGCTGCACAACTGGAACCAGATGAAGCCCTGAGGAATGCTTATAATTACATGCTCTTAGACCACCTTACCCAGATGAGGATATTCTCTGATACCGCTCTCAGCCAGGGAACCAGATCACAGGATATCACCAAAGATAGCCTGAGAATTATGGAAGGCAGGCCTTTTGAGAAACAGTTCATCCCGACTGAGGCTCTACTTAAACAGCCTCTGGATAAAAACACAGCAGATATAATGAGCTTTGTCAATGCGCATACTATTCTGGCAAATGAGACTCAGCTCAGGAATGATCTTCAAATGTTCAGGAAGACGCTGCCAGCACAGGATCTACGCAGGCTTTTTAATATGGTATCTGCTGTTGAGAACCTGCATATTCTAATGCTTGAATCATTGCTTGACCCTGCGATCAGTCCGTTAGAGTATGCAATGATCAATGAATTAATGGAAATTAGAAAACACAATCAGGGTATGCAGTCAGCTAAACATAAGGATGTTAGATCTGCCCATGAATACACAATGAAAGAGGATGAGGTGCATCTAAGCCTGCTCAGGGATGCTTACAGCATTTATGGCCCTTCAGATAGATTTGAACCGACAGATAGACTCTTTGCTCAACCTGAGATGTCGACTAATAAATATATTAACCATATTATGGACCAGATCCACCAGGCTATATAAGATATAAGCATTAACGACACAGGCTTAGAATAATGTCAAAATCGAATTCACCCTGGCGTATTGTTGTGATTGGTGGCGTTGCTGCCGGGATGAGTGCCGCGAGTAAAGCACGAAGAATAAGGCCAGATATTGAGATTCTTGTGTTTGAGAGGAGCGGTCATGTATCCTATAGTTCCTGCGGCATACCCTATTTTGTATCTGATATCGTTAAATCTCCTGAGGATCTTGTTGCCTATGATGCAAAATTCTTTAAGGAAAAAAGAAACATCAATGTATTTCTCTATCATGAGGTAATTTCGATACACCCGGAAAAACAATCCATTCTTGTTCGGGACAAGAAGACTGGATTGGAGAATGAATACAGGTATGATAAGCTTGTGATTGCAACAGGTGCAAGAGCGAATGTGCCGCCGATCAAAGGGATAGACCTTAAAGGAATTTTTACAATACGAATACTTCAGGATGGAATCAAAATAAAAAATTTTATCAGGGAAAATTCTCCCAGAAGAGCGCTTATTGTTGGCGCTGGCTACATCGGGATGGAGATGGCAGAGACGCTTGTGAAGTTAGGTATAGATGTCACAATGGCTGCCCGGGGATCTAAGATTCTGGGAACTATGGAAAAAGAGATAGATGAAATAGTCGAGGATGAGCTTGGGAGAAACGGTGTCACACTTCTTAAATCAACACAGGTAAGGGAATTTAAAGGTGAAAATGGATATATCAGGAGAGCGATTTTTAATAACGGTAGATCAATGGATGTTGATATTGTGATCGTAGCCACAGGTGTAAGGCCAAACTCAGGGATTGCAAAGGAGGCAGGGATTGAGATCGGATATAAAGATGCAATCAGGGTCAATCAACGGATGGAGACGAGTATTCCCGGCATCTATTCAGCCGGGGATTGTGCAGAGACATACCATCAGATCCTCAAAAGGTCGGTGTATCTTCCCCTCGGAACAACTTCAAATAAGCAGGGGAGAATAGCTGGAGAGAATATGGCAGGAGGTCATGCTCTGTTCAAGGGAGTAGTCGGAACCTCCACCTTTAAGGTCTTTGACCTTGAGGTTGCAAGAACTGGCCTCTCATCGAGAGAAGCAAAGAGTGAAGGTTTTGATTATATCTCAAATGTCATTGAGCAGTATTCAAGAGCTAATTATTATCCTGGCGGTAGCAAGATACGGGTAAAGTTAATTGCTGAAAAGAACACAGGTCGAATTCTCGGGGCTGAAATGGCGGGCAGGGATGATGTTCCAAAGCGAATAGACGTGATCGCAACGGCTATAACCGCTAAAATGACGGCTGAAGATATAGGAAACCTGGATTTGAGTTACGCACCCCCGTTTGCACCTGTGTGGGATCCTGTTCTGATTGCTGCAAATGACCTTAGAAAGAGAATAAATAGAGCGAAATAGTATCTGCCATAACTATAAAAGAAGAGCACCCAAATCTATAGATTGGGGGAAAGATTGTATCGGAGAATAGTATCTGCTGTAGATGGCTCCTTCCATTCTGAGCTTGCAGCTCATCATGCTATTGCCATAGCCTCTTCCTGCAATAGTGAACTTGTGGTGCTTGCGGTTGATACAGGGGATGTAGAGCGAGAGAAGTTGTCATATTCAGTGGAACGTATATGCCAGCACGCAAAAGACTATGACGTACAGGCAGAGGGTATCATAAGAAGAGGAGATGCTGTTAAAACAATTCTTAAAGTTGTTAACTCAGAGCGTGCTGATCTTTTAGTTTCAGCTACCCGCCACGGCGAATATAGATTGTTTGTACGGAGCATTACACAGAAGATCATGCTCAAAGCACCATGCTCTGTGATGGCAGTAAAACCAGCAGGAATCGCAAGGAGAGGGAAAAGCATGCTTCTGCCAGTCGCAAGCAGAGAGCTTGTTACTGACGAATTGATAACACTCACCTCGTGCCTTGCAAAATTCTACAATCACAGGGTCGAGATATTTCATGTGGTAGAACTGCAGCGCTGGTATACGCTCCCGTGGAAGGAGCTGTACACAATGCGCCATCATGCTGAAGAAGAGATGATGCCGGTTGCAAAAGTACTGAGGGAACAGGGCATTGATGTTGATGTGCGGGCAGTCATATCAGAGAGCAGCATAAACGCAATACCCAAGGAAGCCGCAATCGGAAGACACAGCCTTGCCCTCATGAGGGCAAGCCGTAGAGGTATCTTAAAACAGGTAGTGTACGGAAATCCAATAGAACGGATGTTATCCAGCATACTCTGCGATGTTTTGATCTGGAGGCCAAAGCTGTGAGAATCCAGACACTATCAAAAGAAGAGGTACTTCGGGAACTTCATACTACAGAGCAGGGTCTGACAGAGAAAGAGGCAAGGAAGCGGCTTTTAGATTTTGGGGAGAACGAGATCGCTGAGAGAAAAAAAGTATCCTGGTTATTTCGGTTCGCCTCACACCTTGTAGACCTGTTTGCAATTTTACTGTGGATTGCAGGAGGGCTTGCAATTCTTGTAAGCAGGCTTGCAGACGATGTGGGCATGGCAAACCTCGGGTACGCCATAATCATCGTGATATTCATAAATGCCATCTTCACCTTTTTACAGGAATACCGTGCTGAAAAGGCATCCGAGGCTTTAAGAAAATTAATGCCCTATCAGACAAGCGTTATTCGAGAAGGAAAAGAGATACAGATACCTGCAAAACAGATTGTGCCGGGGGATATAATTACCGTGAGGGCAGGAGGTCGTGTGCCTGCAGATGCAAGGATTATCAAAGCAGTCGATCTTGCAGTGGATAACTCGCTTCTTACAGGAGAATCAGAGCCAAAGATAAGAAGAGATACACCTGAAGAAGGAAATATCGAGCCAACTAATCTCCTCTATGCAGGTACCACTGCTGTGAGAGGAAATGGTATAGCAGCAGTTTTTGCAACAGGTATGGCAACAGAGTTTGGAAAGATAGCACACCTCACACAGGAAATCGAAGAAGCACCAACACCGCTTCAGAGAGAGCTGGCCTATGTGACCCGTATAATTACATTTATAGCAATCGGACTTGGCTTTGTATTTTTCACAGCAGGAGAACTTATCGGTATAAGCACTTTTGATAACTTTATCTTCGCCATTGGCATCATAGTGGCAAACGTGCCAGAGGGACTGCTACCAACCGTAACACTCTCCCTGTCCCTTGCAAGCCAGAGAATGGCGAGCAAGAATGCCCTTATAAAAAGACTCTCCTCTGTAGAAACTCTCGGAGGCGCAACTGTGATATGCACGGATAAAACCGGGACTATTACGGAGAATAAGATGACCCTGGATTACATCTACACTCCTTATGAGAGCAAAAAACTATCAGATGCCGGGCCATCTGAGCTACTGCTGGCAGCGATACTATGCAATAATGCAAAAATAGAGGATAATAAGGTAATAGGTGAGCCTACAGAAGCAGCGCTCCTTCTGGGTGCATCAACCATCATGGGTGATGTGCGAAAAGAGTGGGAACGAGTGGATGAGATCGCTTTCACCTCTGAGAGAAAAATGATGAGTACCGTGAACAGGAAAGAGAACATGCTCGTTCTATACTCCAAAGGTGCACCTGTGGTGATACTTCCAAAATGTACGCATATTGCAACAGAAAAAGGCATACAAAAGATTACAGTTGAGGATAGAGAACGAATAGTAGAACAGGTATCTGATTACGCTGGAAGAGGCATGAGGGTAATTGCTTTTGCAAAAAAAAGCATAGAGGGTGAGTACACACGGGAGACCCTTGAAGAGAATATGGTATTCCTGGGGATTGGGGCACTGCGAGACCCGCCCAGAAAAGAGGTACCGTCTGCTGTTGAGAAATGCAAGAGAGCAGGCATAAAAGTAATAATAATAACAGGGGATGACCCGCTCACGGCAAAAACAATAGCAAGAGAGGTTAGAATAGCTAAAGAGCCAGTAACAATCACTGGCAGCCAGCTTGATAAGATGCACAAAAGAGAACTTGAGAAGGTTCTGCACGGTGAGGTTCTGTTTGCAAGGACAACGCCAGAACATAAACTTCGCATCGTGAGGGCTTTAAAAGGGATGGGCGAGATAGTGGCAGTAACAGGCGACGGCGTCAATGATGCACCTGCCCTGAAGGAAGCTGATATCGGCGTGGCGATGGGGATAACAGGTACAGATGTTGCAAGAGAATCAGCAGATATGATACTGGTAGATGATAATTTTGCAACTATCGTTTCAGCAATAGAAGAAGGCAGAGCAGTTTTCGAAAACATACGCCACTTCATGACGTATATATTCTCCAGTAATATTCCCGAAATAGTACCCTACCTGCTCTTCGTGCTCCTGCGAATACCATTACCCCTAACTGTACTGCAGATACTGGCAGTTGACCTTGGGACAGATATGGCACCAGCCATAGCCCTTGGGACAGAAAAACCAGAACCAGATGTTATGAGACGTCCTCCTCGGCGCAGGGGAGAAAGAATCCTGACACGGTCAATGCTTTTGCGCTCGTATTTTTTCCTCGGTCCCATAGAGGCAATAGCAGCTATGAGCGGTTACTATTATGTGCTAACAAGTGGGGGCTGGAGCTATGGGATGCCCCTCTCAGAGACAGATCCACTTTATCTTAAAGCTACCACTATCACCCTTGCTGCCATAATCATAACACAGGTAACAAATGGCTTAACTAACCGCACTACCAAGGAATCATTGTTTAGCATTGGCATTTTCACAAATAGATATCTTCTCGTGGGCATAGCAATAGAACTGATCCTTATATTCCTTATAGTATATACTGAGCCCTTACAGCGTGTATTCGGCACAGTGCCATTAGAATTAAATGAATGGCTCTTCCTTGTGCCTTTCGCAGTACTGCTACTTTTTGCGGATGAGCTGCGGAAATGGCTGGTAAGAAAATCCTGATCAGAGAAGTATATCAAAATTTGTCACCTGGACATTCTTATAGCTCCCTTCAGGTCTGTTTTTTTGATCAAATGAACAAGAGGATCAAAATGTTTATCGTCCGTCAAAATATGCTTGACATTTTCAATTATGCCAGTTGCAGCTATCAGTGAATCAATAGTAGGGATATCATATCTCAAACGCAGTTCGCCGGCGCGCGCTGCTATCTCTTGGGTTACATCTACAAGAATTATCTCAGAAGACTTAAAGTCCCGGATAGTTGTTTGCATCCGTTCCATATCTTTTACGCCCAGATTCTTAATCAATTCTGTGAGGGTAACAACAGAAGACATCCCTATTATTTTTCCATCACCGATCGCATCTGCAAACGTAGTATAGGGCGGCTCTTCCTTACTGAAAATTGCCTCGATATACATCGTATCCATTAGAATCTTGTTCATTTGATCATCTCTTGTATCAGCTTTTCTCTCTCCTTTTCTCTCTCCTCCTCACGCTCTCTATCTTCTATTATTTCTTTTGTTATGGTATCTATGTCAAGCTCCGGCCATGTCCCGCAGAGTGATCTGAATTTTGTCTTTGGCTTTAATTTGATGATTCCTTCGGAATCTTCTATAAACAATATCTCTCCTTCTTTCAGATTGTATTTTTTCCTGATATTTGCTGGTATGACTATCTGTCCTCTTCTACTCATTCTTATTTTTTGCATGCTTTTCACCTCTGTTTAATTATGTTGGACTATGTTGGACTATATCGGACTACGTTGGATTTAGCGGAATATATAGTTTATCATATTCTGATCGGCGCCAGAGGTTTGATAATCCGCTATTATCCGTATTTCAAGCTACATTCTGAAAATGAAAAAGCGCTCAGCTTCGATTATTACGGTTTGCGGCAGGATAAGTTATTTTTGTCATTTTGCCATATCTAAAGCCTTATGGAGGCTGATTACTTTGATCAAATTTTTGACGCTATCAAAATGGCGTCTGTCGGTAGTAAGAACATGCTTGATATTTTCAACTATTCCGGTTGCAGCAATCAATGAATCCATTGTGGGGATATCATATCTCAAGCGAAGATCACCTGCACGCATTGCTATTTTGGGGGTGATGTTTATGAACACTAGATTTGTATAGGTTAAGTCGTTTACTTTCTGTCTATTTTCTTCACCCAGGTTCTTGATCAATTCTGTGAGTGTGACTACGGAAACTACCCCTATAATCTTTTGGTTCTTAATTGCCTGAGCAAGTTGAAAATAAGAGCCCTCTTCATCTTCCTCTGTTAGAAGTGATGATATATGCATTGTATCGATTAGAATTCTATCCATACCATCATCTCTTCTTAATCGCCTTTTTAACCGCTTCTTCTATTAACCTTTCCCTCTCGTCATCGTCCTCCCGGTCCTCTATTATTTGTTTTGTTATGGCTTCACTATCCAGACCTTTTATCGATCCTACAAGAGTTGTAAGGTCGACTGTTTTCGGTATCATTTTGATACTTCTATCCCCGACTTCAACCATAAGTTTATCACCTTTTCTAAGCCCAAACATCTTCCTGACCCTGGCAGGTATGATAACCTGTCCTTTAGCTCAGGTTAAACCGCTCTCTGGTCTCTCCAGAATCTCTACCACTTCCTCATCAGTTACCTGAGTGAAATCCTGGTAATACGCTCCGACTGCCATGAAATCATAAGGGGTCTCCAGGCAGATCAATTCATCCACCATCTGGCGCAGTTCCTCGACAGTATCAGGGGGAGCGACTGGAAGGGCTACGATCAGCCTCTCTATACCTTCGGCCTTCAATGTTGAGATAGCTGCTTTCATTGTAGCACCTGTGGCAACTCCATCATCAACAAGTATAATGGTTTTCCCTTTCAGATCAGGTATTCCCTTTCCTTTTCGGTATAGATCAATTCTCCTCTCGATCTCTGCTTTTTGATGGGAGATCTCACCTTCAATGTATCCCTCCTGCACCCCATAGGTTGATATTATGTATTTGTTTAAAGCGACCGTGCCGGTCTCTGAGACCGCACCGATGGCAAGCTCTGGCTGTCCTGGAAAACCTATCTTCCTGACAATGATTATATCAAGAGGGCAGTTAAGATAAGAGGCGATCTCATGACCTGTAACCACACCTCCCCTTGGAAGGGCCAGTACCATGACTCCTTTTCTGTCCTTATAATCCTTTAGCCTGGATGCGAGCCTGGCTCCTGCATCCCTCCTGTCCTTAAAGATTATGGGTTTTGGATCATCTGAACCCAGCTTCTCGGCAAACCACTGTGCTATGGTCTGACGTGCCTCTTTGATATGCTCCTCTTTTGAGTACAGGTGATCTGCCCCCTTAATAAAAGCAAGTTTTTTCTCTCCAGCAAGATACTCAAAAAGAATGAGGCTTTGCCCCATGATCGGATCTGCATCACCCTGAACTATCAATGCAGGGATGCGTACCTGACTGGCGTACTGGTAGTATCCCTCGGCTGGAGCAGAGCGCAGGGCCAGAGCCCTGATGCGGCTATCAGTGGACGCCCTGACGAGGGCGGCTATTCCCCCCATACTTGAGCCGCATACCCCTATCTTCACAGGGTCAATGCCTTTTATATGGCTGATGCAGTCAAGCGATGCGCCCAGATCCTGAGCAAATTGCTCAACAGTGGCATCAGAGAGCTCCCCCTCGCTCTCTCCATGCCCTGTAAAATCGGGAAGGAAACAGCAGATCCCTTTTTCCACCAGTCCCCCGGCAATATAGATGTTCCGCGGGCTATCCTTACCGCTTTCTAGTCCATGTGCAAAGATCACAACAGGCTGGATTACTCCTTCCTTAAGACCTATAATATTGGCAACTAATCTAAATCCCTTATTATTTTCGAAAGTTACTCTCTCTTTCATATTATTCCACCCCTCATACCACTGCCTAAGGCGGTGGTCAGCGAGCCACTGAAACGGATAATTAAGTTTCAATATTCTGCTTTATCAGAAATACACATGATACATTTGGAGGAGAACAGATAAAAGCTTTCTGTGATAAGAGAACAAGTGAACTAGTTTTTCATAATGATTTTAATAGTTCAAGCACTGAGTATCCTGCGCGGGTTATGCCCATACTTCGCATATCGGTATCCGTTCCGACAACATACAGGCCGTTAACAGGGGTTTTAATCGAAGGAAAATAATTGAGGGAGACAGCCGCCTTCTCGGGAGCCATTACTTGAGTATGCATCATCTCAATATTCTTCTCTACTGCTGGCACCAGAGAGTATATTGTGTTGAGAAGTTTTTCCTCCGAATCATGGCATTTTTTCGGGTCTATTATCGTGCTCACTCCTACAAGACCTTTATTTCGCGGCGCAAGCTCAGGCACAGGCATGAGCCAGTAGAACAATTCTTTATCAGTATCACAAACATCATAAAACACTTCCGAGCCGTTATAATTGAACTCTGGTATAGGTTCCTTAAGCCCGAGCCAGATTGTCATTGCCGTTGCCTGCTCCAGTTCTTTTACCTGCTGGCTCCATCCCACAGGCATCTCGATAATACCGGGCAGCTTTTTTACTTCCCCCGAATAGATAACTTTGTCAGAAAGGTAATCGGCTTCCGAGGTTGAAACACAAAAACCGCTTTCGTCCTTTTCAATCTTTTGGACTTCTTCGCTTTTATGATAATTCACGTTTTTCGGAAATGATGCGATTACACCATCAGTTATCGACTGTATGCCGCCCAGGGGATAGCCCTGTGAGCGGTATCCGAAATTATTGAAGAGCTTCGCGGTTTCAGCAATCCGTTTTATTATTCCTCTTTTACCACCAGAGCTGAATCCACACCCTTCCAGAAGCCGGGATACTGATGTCTTTTCCATTGAAAGCCCGCTCAACAGATAACAAAGCGCATTCACGAACTGCATTGTTTTTTTGCTGAGCCGATGCTTTGATATGACATCGTATACAGCCTTTTGTTTTTCCCCAAAAATGGCGCGCGATATTACTGCATTCAGAAGATCTTCTGCAAGGATCACCTTATCTTTTGCCGGAAGGGCATTCATTTTCAGGAAACCCGGAAGGGTCGATGGAAATTTTTCCAGTCCGTCTTTTTTGCGAAGATAGTAGTCATTATGCCGCCTGAATGTGGGAAATTTTCCGGGGTCAAAGTAGTGCTCTAATTGCCTCAGCGGGCCATAAATGAGATCTGTTATTGCATGGATGCCAGTATCCACACGCCAGCCAGGATAGTCCTCAGGTTCATATGTCCTGCAGTTCCCGCCAAGAGCGTCAATTTTTTCAAGAAGAAGAATGTTGTTCCCTTTCTTTCCGAGAGTCAGCGCAGACAAAAGGCCTGAAATTCCTCCTCCTACAACAATCGCATCATAAGTGTTATGATCTGGCATAGGATTCATAACGTTTCTCCCTTTCATATTCTATATCTACAACCTATATTTAAAACATATGAAGATGAGAGCCTAACGATGTATCTTTCCATGCAATAGAACAATATCTATTTAACTACAATTTCAAAAAAAACTTATTATAAACGACAAAAAACTAAAGCAAACAGTAATGGAGGTTAAAAGTTCAAAATAATTCAAAAAACTCTCGTTATATTTATATTAGATAACTGTTAACAACTTATTCCTAGCTTAAACGGTGGTAAAAAAATGAAAAAAATGAAAAAAACAATATTGTATAATATTTTTTACAGAGGGAGTGCCCTCAGAATAGCAGTTGGAATAACACTGGTATTATTGCTGGCAGGTGGCGCAAGTGCGCTGTCGGATAGTGAGACCCAATCCTTCTTAAACCTCATCAACAACTATCGCGCACAGAATGATCTCGGTAAGCTTAGTGTAGATGCGTTACTCCAGGATGCTGCAAACTGGATGAGCGACGATATGCTTACCACTTGCGTGGCTGGCAGGTATACATGTTCGCATACCGATTCCACCGGACGCACGTTCGATAAGCGTCTGCGCGATTTCGGTTATCCGGCTGGAGTGAGTGCTTCTGCAGGAGAGATCCTCGCCTGGGGATATAATGGCGGGATGACGACCGCTCAGCAGGCATTTAATGCATGGAAGAACAGCCCAGGTCACAACGCTATCATGCTCAGCAGCTCATACGCTGCTATTGGCATATCCCGCAGTTGTAACGCAGGCAATTGTGCCTGGGTGGCCGATTTCGGCAGCAAGGTAGTGAAGCCCATCAACACAAGCCCGACCCCGACACCAATCCCTACATTAACACCCACTCCAACACCAATCCCTACATTAACACCCACTTTAACACCAACCCCTACATTAACACCTACTCCAACCCCTACACCAACATCCACCCTAACACCAACACCCACCCCAACACCCACCCCAACACCTATTCCAACACCAACTCCAATACTAGCATCTGGCTCTGGCGGTATCTCAGGATATTATATCAATGATACCAACGGCAATGGAAGATGGGATGCCGGTGAGACAGGTTTATCGGGCTGGAGCATCAGGCTGACTGGCATCAGTAGAGATGGCAATGTCATTAAAAAAGAAACATCCACCGATGCGCAGGGCTTTTATAAGTTTTATTATCTGCCTGCAGGCAGATATAATGTAATAGGAGGGATCAAGAGAGACTTTATGCCTACCAGTTCTATTATTCAGGCTATAACTCTGACAACGGGTAAGAACTCCATAAATAATAATTTCACAGCAATGAGTAGCAGTAACTGAGGCCATGCCAATGTAATAGTTTATAATATCGTCTTGTAAAGCCTGGCATACTCCACAGGCGTGATTCCGTAGGATTCAGGGTCATTGACATGTCCAAAAATGATCTTGTCTTGACAGGATAACAGGATGAACAGGATTAAAATATATCCTGTCAATCCTGTTAATCCTGTCTGAATACGAGAAATTGCTCGATAGGTGCGAATTCTATTTATATAAAGGTGAAGATAACAGAACTCAATGAAGACACTTATTATATGCATTGATAGGGATAATGATCTTGGGGAGAAAGCAGGTGTCTTAAGTCCTGTTATCGGGCGTGCTGCAAACCTTGATGCGGCCATCAGACTTGCATACAGCGACCCTGAGGATTCTGATATTAACACAATTTTCGGTGGAATAAATGTATATGATAAATTAATTGCTGAAAAAAACGACGTTGAGATCGTTTCAATAGCAGGGAACAAGGATGTAGGAATTCTGGCTGATAAGAAAATATCAGAGCAGTTTGAGAAAATAATTGAACAATTAAGACCAGAGAGGGCAATCCTTGTCTCAGACGGTGCAGAGGATGAATCTGTTCTGCCTATCATTCAATCCAGGATAAAAGTGGATTCGGTGCGAAGGGTAATTGTCAAGCAGCATGAGAACCTGGAGAGTACATACTATATAATAAAGCAGGCTTTTAACGACCCCAAAATCTCACATACAATTTTCATGCCGCTTGGTCTTGCGTTTATGATATACGCTATCTCATTGTATGCCAACAGACCCGAGATTGCGCTCATTGCTATCACAGGGGCAATCGGGATTTACATGCTATTCCGCGGCACCGGCCTTGATGATGCTCTCAGTAATTTCCATGCCTCCATGATGAATTCCCTCCAGGGTGGAAAGATTACTTTTATTATGTATCTTGCAGCCATAGTACTATCCCTGATCGGGACCGTTCAGGGAGGAATTGAGCTATGGCATTATTATAACGAGGGAATATGGTCGGGAATACTTATCCTGCTGATGGGGTATATCAATGCCTCTACATGGTGGTATGTTATTGCAGGAGTACTGATCAGTGCAGGAAAAATAATCGATATGCGTTTAGCAAATGAGAATGTTGGACGGCACTGGTCGCACCCGTTCTTTATTATTGCAAGCGGTATTCTATTCTGGAGCGGCAGCACCTATATTCTGGTCATACGTGAGGCAATGACCGGATATCCGGTACTTGAGGATGGGCAGCAGTTTCTATTCTTGACTATACTGCTTGCGATTTTCACAGCAACTATAGGGGCAAGACTATCCATAAGATCATCCAGGGAGGGTATCTCAAAATACTAACAGCCGTTATGCCTCTCCATAGCCTCATCCAGGGTTAGTTCACCCTTCGCTACCGCCCTGGCAAGCAACCTTGGTATTGTAGAGCGGCCGTTTGAGTATTCTCTGCTGCGCTCCTGGACCACCCTCACCTCACCCTGTGACGGCTCTATGAACTGTTTTCCTACGGTTTTTCCCGGGATCTTTGCAATTTTGATAGCAGCGATAATGTCAGAGCTCATCCGACCGCGCATGCCTTTACCAAGATGGGGTGTTGTCCCAGTCTCATCAACCATTTCTACCTGAAGGCCCATATCAAGGATCTCGTTAATAAGCCTTGAACGAATAAGCCTGGCCCCATGTCCGATCCTGATTATGATTTTTTTATTCTGGTATTCATGCATAATCTTTTCTATCAGCGGACAGACCTCTTCCACAGATATATGGTGAACTGAGAGTGTTCTATCATTTCCAAGTACTGCCATACCAGGATGCTTTCCTGGATCTATCCCTATTATTATCCTGTCGAAGTCCTCCATTGAGAGTAAAGAAAGAGCCTTATCGATGGTTGATCCTGGTTTATCTGCTATAATCATCCTGTCGTGATTAAAATTAATTTTAATATACTCATTTTTAGTTGTAATAACTACACCCACGTTAGCCGGTATAAGTTGGGATGGAGCAAGAACCAGTAGATCCAGCTTGCGGGAACGGGCCTCTTCGATAATGGAATGATATACGGAAAAGTTTTGTGTTACTAAAGCGATCTGTTTGTTCCTCTTGAGCCCTCCGTTGTAGTGTATATGGACTGCAATTAACCCTATATTATTAATTATGGTATATTACTTTTTTCAATTATGTTATTACTCAGGCAGACCCGCAATGATCTTCCGGTACTCATCCTCAGTGAAGACTTGATTCTAAGTTCAGCCCGCTTCTACGTGATAAAGAAACTATGGCTTTTTAGCACTGTAATCATCAAAAATAACACATAAAAACCATATAAAACTATAATAGATTATTATATACCGTAAAAATCCTAAAAAACCTCAGAAATTATCGATGTGTTTATGTTGGTAATCATTATTATTATTGACATGCCTGAATTCCACCTTGCAGCACTACTGATACACTCTGCAAGTACTGATTCACAGAGGTATATAGAGGGAGATAGTATGATTGAGATAGGAATCCCAAGATTGGATGAGTTATTGGGTGCAGATACAAAGAAAGGATCAAATATACTGTTAGTCGGCCCACCGATGAGCGGAAAAGAGGTTATTTTGAATCACATAATGTACCATGGTGTAGCAAAAAACGAGGATGCAATAATAACAGTGAACACGCGTGAGCCGGGAGCTCATATTCTAGAATGGTTCAAGGAAAATAAATTATTATCTTCAAGAATTGGAATAGTTGATTGTGTTACAAAAATGATTGGTAATACGGCGGACGAAGATGAGAATATTAAAGTAGCAAACAGTCCAATCGATTTAACAGGAATAGGTATTAGAATCAGCCAATTTTTCGAGAAATTCCTTGGGACAGAGAATATAAGAAAAATTCAACTTAGCATCAATTCACTTTCCACATTATTAATGTATTCTAATATTAAAACGATATACAGGTTCCTTCACGTTTTTACCGGACGTATCAGAGCAATAGGGGGTATTGGGATATATGTACTGGAGAGCGGTATACATGATATGCAGGCAATCTCGGCCTTAAATCAACTATTCGACTGTATGATAGAGGTCAAATCTGAGGATGATAAGAATTTTATCAGGGTAGTAGGCTTATCACAAAAACCTACTCACTGGCTTGAATATGAGACCGATGGGGCTAATATAATAATAGGAGAGTAACATAATCTAACATAATCGAAACCAACAGAAACAGTGAAGAACCACAGCGAGTTGGCACATAGTATTCAGTTATTATAATAAAAACTGAATGAACATAAGGATAGTAAAGACAAGAATCACGATGATGATTGAGTAGCAAATCTTAATACCGATGCCATCAAGTGCTGTACTGATTATGAGAGCAATTCTTCTGTTGATTTTTTTAATGCTGTGGAACCAGGCAGCTATAGCACAAACTATAACAACAGCACAAACAATAGCAACTATCGATATTTACGAGAATGGAAGTGCACTGTGGGCTGTGGAAAATCACGTCCCACTCACTTCCCCGTCAGGGATAAGTGAGTGGGAATCTAAATATATACTGAACGAGCAGAGTATATCCAGATCAATCCAGGCGTCATCATTATGGAACGATATTAACAGATCTGTGCTTTCGGCAGAGAATTACTCCGGCCGCCCTATGCGCATTAGAGACTTTAATGTTTCCTATGATATAGTAAAAACCACCCCACGTATCTTTGGTATAATTCGCTACAGTTTTGAATGGGAGAATTTTTCGCGTACGAACTCATCAGGGATCGTAATAGGCGATGCTTTTCCAGAAGGTATAGATATTGTGCTCCCGACTCCACTAGATAAGCTTACAATCAAAATACCTGCTGGTTATGATGTTCTGAATGCATCCCCGAGTTTTGATAAACTCGATGGGGACCGATTGATATGGTTCTCCTTTACCAGCTTTGATAAAGGAGAACCATATCTGGTACTCTCACGCAAAATAATCCAGGAGGACACATACCCGCCATACCAGAGTATAAATCAGGGTACATGGCTTCTGATATTAGTCCCTATAGCTATCCTGATATCTGGCACCTTGATCGTTTTCTGGAAGAGAAGGCGAGTGAATGGGAGAAATGATAACAGTTTGATTGATAACACAGCAGACAGTGCTGTCCATGTTGATAGCACTGGAACTAACACGGATGGTGCCGCTTTAATACCGCTTCTAGATATGACAACAGAGATCCTGGGGTATGAAGAGATGATAGAGCAGTACCTCACCAGA
Source organism: Candidatus Methanoperedens nitratireducens (assembly GCA_020724545.1). Lineage (GTDB taxonomy): Archaea > Halobacteriota > Methanosarcinia > Methanosarcinales > Methanoperedenaceae > Methanoperedens > Methanoperedens nitroreducens_B. The sequence continues at coordinate 49,686 of DYGR01000013.1, read as the reverse complement.
TGTGGAGGGCAGGCTTATCAATCCGATATTGTTAAGGAAAGTGGACTCTCAAAATCCAAGATAAGTATCATTCTGGCAAAGATGAAAGAGGATGGGCGGATTCTCAAGATAAGAAAAGGTAAAGAGAATATCATAAGGCTGGTAGTTAAAGATAAGAACCAATAATCTTATCATTTATCATGGCAGACTTAATAATCAGGGGCGGCCGCATACTAACGATGAATGGCACAAGCATAGATGAGGGGGTGATAGTCGTAGATAGCGGTTTAATAACCTTTATCGGAAAAAATACGGATGAAAGAGCCGATAAGGTGATCGATGCAAAAGGGTGCGCTGTTATGCCCGGCCTTATCAATGCTCATACACACCTCCCGATGACCCTTTTCCGCGGGTTTGCAGATGATCTGTCCTATGGGGAGTGGATTAAAAAGATCCAGGCGGCTGAAATCAAACTGACTCCTGCTGACGTGAGATCCGGCGCATACCTTGGAGTACTTGAGATGATAAGATCAGGCACCACTGCTTTTGCTGATATGTATATCCACATGGATGAGGTGGCGTCCGTGGTTAAGGAAACAGGCATGAGGGCTGCTTTGGGATACGGGATGATCGAAGGCATAAATGAGGATTCTGATTCAAAACTCAAGAGCAGGATGGATTTTGCCAGAAAATGGAGCGGTGCAGAAGACGGCAGGATTACAACCATGTATGCTCCGCATTCAGCGGCTTCGTGCTCAAAAGAATTTCTGGTAAAAGTTAGGGAGCTGGCTGCGGGGGACAATTTCAGGATTCATATCCATGTCCTTGAGACAGAGGATGAGCTGCATTTAATGAAAAAGCGGTACGGCATGTGTTCTGTTAATTTTCTCAACAGCATTGATCTACTCGGGCCTGATATCCTTGTTGCCCACTGCATCTGGCTATCAGATGATGATATCGACATCCTGAGTACCAAAAAGGTAAATGTTGTTCACTGCCCGACAAGCAATATGGCCCTTGGTGTGGGGATCTCGCCTGTTCCAAGGATGCTTGAGAAAGGCATAAACGTAGCCCTTGGCACAGATGGCGCAGCCTCAAGCGGAAATCTTGATATGTGGAAGGAGATGAGGATGGCTCTGTATCTTCATAAGCTAAAAGACCCGCGCTCAATGACAGCATCTACAGTTCTCGGGATGGCGACTGTGAGCGGCGCACGGGCATTGAATATTAATGCTGGTGTACTTAAACCCGGCTGTTTTGCTGATATTATCCTTGTAGAACTAAAAAAACCGCAGTTCACATCTTCAAATATAATCACGAACCTTGTCAGGGGCTGCGGATGTGGTGTGAAAACAACTATCGTTAATGGAAAAGTACTCATGGAGGATTACAGGGTGGAAGTGCTTGATGAGGAGAAAGTGTTATGATTACGTGGATGCTAAACATATATAAGTAACTGCACAGGAGCCAAATAAAACGATAAATGTTGATCTCTGCTATTAAACGGTTTATCTCCTAACGAATTTGAGAGAAGACTTATTGTATAGCATCAACTTGGTCATAACACAGAACCTAATTGCAGAAATACATATATACTAAATTACCTATGTTAAGCACCGAGGTATTAGAGTGTTTTTAGTAGGCGAGGCTTTAATCGGCGAGGAGCCAGAACTGGCTCATATTGATTTGATCATTGGAGAAAAAACGGGTCCTGTCGGACAGGCCTTTGCGAATGGCTTTACACAGTTGTCCATGGGACACACTCCTCTTCTGTCGGTTATAAGGCCAAACCTGATCGCAAAGCCTGCCACGCTAATCGTGCCAAAAGTAACGGTCAAGAATATGGCGCAGGCAGCCCAGATATTCGGGCCTGCACAGACCGCTGTTGCAAGAGCGGTTGCAGATTCTATCCAGGAAGGGGTAATTCCAGAGGACCAGGTTGAAGACCTCGCTATAGTGGTCAGCGTGTTTATCCATCCAGAGGCGAAAGATTACAACAGGATATATCGCTATAATTACGGTGCGACAAAACTTGCTATCGATAGGGCGATGCGGGGATTCCCGGATACAAAGACGCTCATGTACGAGAAAGACCGCACCATGCATCCAATAATGGGATTCAAGGTGACCAGGTTATGGAACCCGCCTTATCTGCAGGTTGCCATTGATATACCTGATATCGATGCTATCAAGAATATAATAAAACAGATACCGCAGAGCGACCATCTTATTATCGAGGCCGGAACACCGCTCATTAAAAGATATGGCGTGAATGTGGTCCAGTCCATAAGAGAGGTGCGACCGAATGCTTTTGTTGTGGCAGACCTGAAAACGCTGGATACAGGCAACCTCGAAGCGCGCATGGTGGCTGATGCCACTGCAGATGCTGTTGTGATATCAGGACTTGCGCCTGTGACTACTATCGAGAAAGCGATAAAGGAGGCAAAGAAGACAGGTATCTACGCTATTATAGATATGCTGAACGTTGGTGACCCGCTTGCTCTGCTTGAGAAACTCTCTATCAAGCCTGATGTGGTGGAACTCCACAGGGCGATCGATACTGAGAACAGAGTAGAACATGCATGGGGAGACATACCTGCCATGAAGGAATTATCAGAGAGAATGCTGGTGGCTGTAGCAGGAGGCATACGTGTGGATACTGTCAAGGAAGCCCTCAGGTCAGGTGCTGATATTATCGTGGTAGGACGTGCAATTACCAAAGCCAAGGACGTACGCTTTATGACAGAGCAGTTCCTGGAAGAGCTCAAACAGCCTGAGATAGACCAGTACAGGATAATGACTGACTTTTAATATTAAAACACAAGGATTGATTCAACGAATGCAAGAATAGACTCAACTAATGAGCACCGAAATATTTAATAAATAAGAACTTCCACGATAGGATAATATGGCAATCGATGTAATAGTGTTATTTCTTGTAATTCTGGCTGTAATCCTGGTGTATTATATTCTGAAAACTGCAAAGCATTTGATTGTAAATACAGTGCTTGGCCTCGTCTTGCTTGCTATTAGCAACTTTATCTTTACCGATATTGATTATACAGCTCCAGTCCTTTTGATCTTTGCACTCGGAGGGATACCGGGTGCAGTCCTTGTGATACTGCTCCATGTATTAGGTGTGGCATTCTTATAAATAAGAAAGGTAATATTATCCGAGAACATAACTCATGGATATGATAGTTGTAGTCTCAGTAGGCGGGTCAGTACTTGCACGTGCATTGACCCCGGAGAAGTTCAAAAGCTATGCTCTGGCACTGAAGGAGATATCAAAAAAGAACACCCTGTTTGTCGTAACAGGAGGCGGACAGGCTGCACGTGATTATATAGGAGTCGCAAGACAACTTGGCGCAGATGAAGCGACATGTGATTTAATTGGCATAGAACTTACACGCCTTAATGCCCGGCTGCTGATTGCTGCTCTGGATGGTGCAGCTTACTATGAGCCACCCTTGGATTACAAAGAGGCAAAAAATGCAAGCCTATCTGGCAAGATAGTTGTAATGGGCGGAGTAGCGCCGGGCCAGACCACGGATGCAGTCTCGGCTGTTCTGGCAGAATACACAGGTGCGGATCTTCTGATCAATGCCACATCCATCGATGGCGTCTATACGAGTGACCCGAAAAAGGATAAGGACGCCACTAAATTTGAGAGCATGACACCCAAGCAGTTGATTGAAATAATCATCAGGACTGAGATGATTGCGGGTGCAAATTCACCCACGGATATGCTTGCTGCCAAGATCATAGAGCGCAGCAATATAAAAACAATAGTTCTAGATGGAGAGAATCCTCAGAACATCGTTGATGCGGTAAATGGAAAGCATATAGGGACAGTGATACAAAAATAACTTTACATGAACACTGGAATCTCCCGCCGAAAGAAGGGAGAGATCTCAAAATATACCTTTTATTACACTGAGCCCTGTATCCAATGCGGTTTTAAGTATATCAAGCGGATTTGGAATACCCAGATAATTAACCATCAGGGGTATAGCCACAAAAGTCCCGATTATACTGCCAAGATTGGCAAGGGTCGCTACCAGTAAAATGCGAAATAGTCCATTCTGCATTAGTTCTCTCATGGTCTCAGTTTTCATTATCGTCCTTATATCCTCGGTCGTGGGAGGACGAAAATGCGCCTCTACAATCCCGGCCAGCCAGCCAACGGCTAAAAAGGGATGCAGGAATCCAAACCATGCAAGACTAAAAGCGGTCAATGCTGAAAGAGGATGTCCCCGTGCAATCAGAACAAAGATTGCAGAGAGTATCCCCTGTGTAATGAATAGATATAACAGCGCGGTCAGAAGAGTTGATAGTGAGACACCTCCTGAGAAGATAAGAAGCGCAAGTAATCCCACAACCATTGTCAGGAATGCAACTATTACAGCTTTGAACCAGCTAAAACGTTTTTTGGGAAGAGTCATTAATTCCCCGATTGGAGGCAGTGTCTCAGGTGAATCAAGATACCTCTGGATCCCCTTACGATGGCCTGCACCTACAACAGCCACAACAGTGCCCTCTTTTGATATATCAAGCAGGTTTTTTGCCATGAAAGCATCCCTCTCATCCAGCAGAACAGAAGCAGCGCTTGGAGCCATCTTCCTTAGCTCAGATACTAACTGGGTTACAACATCCTCCTGCGTCACTGTGTCTATATTGATATCTTTCGTGCCAAAACCCACTGTTGCAGCAGCAAGAGATCCGAAAAGTTTCAGTTTCTCAAAAAAGGACATCCTGTTCCAGAAGCGTGCAAGTGTGACCTGGATATCCCGATCTATAAGCGCCACACGCGCCCCGGTTTTTTCGGCTTTTTCAATAGCAGACAGCATCTCGGCGCCTGGCTTGACACCCGTATCAGCGCCTATTTTTTTCTGGACATAGGAGAGAAGCCAGTGCAGCAAAAAGTAGTATAACTTACCTCCGCTGAGCAGATCCTTGATATTTATCTCTTTAACCTCTTCTTCCCCTTTTAATGCCTGGTATCTTCCCTTACAAAGTTCAACAGCTATTATATCCGGTTTTTCTCTATCGATCACTTCATTGACAAGAGCTACGCTCTTATCTGAGACATGAGCAGTCCCGACAAGGGTTATCCTGGATGAGCCAGGCGATGTGGTTTGATCTCTGTAACTGAAATTGTAACTGTATGTGTATATTCCATTATTCATATCTATGATTCTGATTCTGACAATTGCATAACTCGCAAGAGATCTGTTCTTGATACTATTCCTGTTACTCTATTATCTTTTTTAACTACTAACCGCCCTATATTGTTCACTGTCATGAGTTTTAATGCGCTCACAGCATCATCATCTTCTCTAATAGTTATAAGGTCTTTTGTCATTATCTGTGATACTTTAACATTATTTCTATCTTCTTTCGGTACTCTCTGTACATCATTAAAGGTTACTATACCTTTCGGCTCAGAGTCATCCACAACAGGATACCCCATGTGTTTGAACCTGAACATAATATCTATAAGCGCTTCCACAGACATTCCGGAATTCACAGTCTTAACATCCTTTGACATAATATCTTTTATCTTTATGCCTTCAAGTGCGATGTTGATCTCTGTGGCTTTCTCTTCCTCTGAAGCTCCGATATATATAAAGAATGCGATGAGGATGAGCCAGAATCCTCCGAATTGGACCGTTAAAAATCCGAAAATGCCCATAAAGATAGCAAACATCTTGCCGACACCTGCGGCTGCATGTGTAGCCTTGATATAAGACATATGGCCTGCCAGCAATGATCTCAGCAATCTGCCCCCATCCATAGGAAACGCGGGTATTATATTAAATAAAAAGAGTACAACATTAATATACCCTATCATCCATACAAGACGCAGATATGGGTCAGCTACCGGTTCTAAAAGTAAGTAACTCAGGAGAGATTCATCTGCTGGTTTAAACAATGAAACGATCGATAGAAGTACCGAACCAATTATAAGACTGACACCTGGCCCTGATATTGCCATCTTAAACTCTACCCTGGGGTCCCTCGGGATCTCTTCCATAGAAGAGACACCACCAAAAAGGAAGAGTGTTATACTCTGGATCCTGGATCCATGTCTTATAGCCACGTAGGAATGGCCTAATTCATGTAATAATACGCATACGAAAAGCAAGACCGCAGCAGATAAAGACAGGGCGTACTGGAGCGGTACAGGCTGGTCATCGAAGCCGAACCTTGGTGGATTATTTGCAAATATCCATGCAAAAACCGGCAGAATCAGAAGTAAGGTTATATGTAGTTTAATGGGTATACCCATTATTCTTCCTATTTGAATTGAAGTCTTCATAAGATCACTCCATAGGTTATATATGCGATCATGTTTAATATACATTTATGGAAGATACTGCGAAAAAGATATATGAATGCATTTTTATTAGGCAATATGCAACTTGCGATAGTGTTATGATGAATAACATATATAATGTTATGACGAATAACATGCGATTTATTAATTAGTTGATGACACATGGAGAATATTGAAAACGAACCAAAGAACCAGGATCTTCTTGGCGGGTTGGAAATAACATCTACAAAGGATATAGAGGTTCCAAAACAGCTAATTGATCAGGTCATAGGTCAGGAACACGCTGTAGAGGTTGTCAGGAAAGCAGCGAACCAGAGAAGACATGTGATGATGCTTGGAACTCCAGGCACTGGTAAATCAATGCTTGCCAAAGCAATGGCTGAACTGCTTCCAAAAGAAGAGCTACAGGATGTACTGATATACCATAATCCAGATGATTCAAATAATCCTAAAATACGTATTGTTCCTGCCGGGAAGGGTAAAGAGATAAACGATGCCCATAAACAGGAAGCACAAAAAAGAATGCAGGCAAGGAACATGTTCGTTATGCTCCTTGTCCTTGGTATTGTAGCATATTCATTTTATTTAGGGGCACTTCTATTAGGGATCATAGCAGCAGTATTGATTGCTATACTGATGCGTCAGTTCATGCCAAAAGAGGCCACGTTCATTCCCAAACTTCTTGTTTCAAATACAGGAAAGGAGATTGCTCCCTATATTGATGCCACAGGGGCACATGCAGGGTCTCTTCTTGGTGATGTCCGCCACGACCCGTTCCAGTCAGGGGGACTTGAAACGCCTGCCCATGACAGGGTAGAGAGCGGAGCAATCCATAAAGCCCATAAAGGGGTACTATTTATCGATGAGATAAATACGCTGCGTATCGAGTCACAGCAGAATCTTCTGACTGCACTGCAGGAGAAAGAGTTTGCAATAACCGGGCAATCCGAGCGCTCAAGCGGTGCAATGGTTAAAACCGACCCTGTGCCGTGTGATTTCATTATGATCGCTGCAGGGAACCTTGATGCGCTTAAGGGGATGCACCCGGCTCTGCGCTCACGTATCAAAGGGTATGGTTATGAGATCTTCATGAGCGACACCATTGAGGATACTGCTGAGAACAGACAGAAGCTTGTGCGTTTCATTGCCCAGGAGGTCATGAGGGATGGCAAAATACCACATTTTGACCTCAGTGCTATTGAGGAGATCATCCGCGAAGCAAGGCGCAGGGCAGGCAGGAAAGGACATCTGACACTCAAGCTCCGAGACCTTGGCGGGCTTGTGCGTGTGGCTGGCGATATCGCCCACAGTGAGAAAGCGCAGCTTACGATGGCCCAGCATGTACTGAAAGCAAAGAGCATTGCCCGCTCTGTTGAACAGCAGGTTGCCCACCAGAGCCTTGAGCGCAGGAAAGATTATAAGTTATTCGTCAGGGAAGGAGCACAGATAGGCAGAGTCAACGGCCTTGCTGTGATGGGTGAGGATTCTGGTATAGTCCTTCCTATAATAGCCGAGGTCACACCCACTCAGTCCAAATCAGAGGGACATATTATAGCCACAGGCATGTTGAAGAGCATAGCAAGAGAAGCAGTGCAGAACGTTTCAGCGCTGATCAAAAAGACCACAGGTAAGGATATAGCCGGTATGGATGTCCATATCCAGTTCGTGGGCACATACGAGGGTGTGGAAGGCGACTCAGCCAGCATATCCATAGCTACGGCGGTTCTCTCTGCTATCCAGGAGATCCCTATAGACCAGAGCGTTGCCATGACAGGCTCGCTTTCGGTTCGCGGCGATGTGCTGCCAGTTGGCGGCGTCACGTACAAGATCGAAGCTGCGGCGCGCGCCGGGATAAAGACAGTGATAATTCCAAGATCCAACCTCGGAGATGTGCTGATTGAGGATGAATTCAAGGATGTCATAAAGATAGTCCCTGTGACCAATATTGAGGAGGTGCTGGAGTACAGCCTTGTGGGAGGAGAGAAGGACGGTCTCATCTCCACGTTGAAAAAACTTGCATCGAGAACCAAATTCAATATAGCTATGCCTGAGAGCAGGCCTGTTAGCGCTCTGTGAGATACATGGACTTCTATGATATCCGTGTTATAAAAGGCGTCAGTACGGCTATAGTTCTGGATAACGGCGAGATAAGAGAGATTTCAAATAATTTCTCAAGCGGTGCTGCTGTACGTGTCCTTAGCAAAGGCACATGGGGATTTGTCTCTCAGGATGATCCTGAGAATCTGGATGCTGCATTGAATTCTGCTAAAAGGCTGGCCGAGGCTGCAAGAAACAAGAGCACTCGAGGTCCAGTTAAGCTCGCACCTATAGATGAGCCGACCCTGCAGGATCTCCCGCAGATCAGGGAGAATCCCGGGGATATCCCTATCGAGGATAAGGTAAAATTACTCCTGGAGATTGAGAAAAACGCCCGCATAGATGGTATTAAGAGTACAAGTGCTATTTATTCAGAATCCCTTGTTAATATCAGCTATTCCAGTTCAGAAGGGCTGGATTGCGAATATACATTAAATCGCGTGGGCTTTGCTGTCAGTGCAATCGCACAATCAGAAGGAGTATATCAGATCGGCAGGGAGAGCAGGTTCGGAGTATCGGGATTTGAGCTTTTTAAAAAATATGATGCCTTTGGACTTGCACGAAGGGCAGCGGATACTGCAGTTGAGCTATTATCTGCATCAACGCCAAAGGGCGGCACTTACCCGGTAATACTTGACCAGGAGCTTGCAGGCGTGTTCATTCATGAAGCCGTAGGTCACGCGGTTGAGGCAGATCATGTTATAGAAGGTAATTCCATACTTGCAGGCAGAACAGGCGAGCAGATAGCTTCTCCTCTTATTACAGTGTATGATGACCCATCTCTTCATGAATTCGGCTACTATCCGTTTGATGATGAAGGAGCAGAATCAAAGAGGACGACTTTAATAGAAAACGGAGTGTTGAAATCTTTTCTTCATTCAAGGGAGACCGCAGGACAGCTTGGAGGTACGAGCAGGAATTCACGCGCCCAGGGATATGCCAGTCCTGTCATACGGATGAGCAACACGTTCATTGACAGCGGTGAGTGGAAATTCGATGAGATGCTCAGTGAATTAAAGGACGGGATATACCTGAGGGGATCGCGCGGAGGACAGGTAAACCCGGGTGAGGGTGTGTTCCAGTTCAATGCAGAGCGCGGGTTCATTGTCAAGAATGGCGAGATTACCACACCGCTTCGTGATGTATCTCTATCAGGGCATACGCTTGAGATACTGAACAACGTGGCTGCAGTGGGGAATGACCTGGAGATGAATTCAGGAAGATGCGGAAAGGCAGGACAGCTTGTACCTGTGAGCGATGGTTCGCCGCACATACTTGTGAAGAGGGCAGTGGTCGGGGGAAGCGGCTGAGTAGAAGAAATCAAATCCTTCCTTAACTATTTTTGTGTACGCCTGCCTGGCGCAGACCATTATCTATGCTATTTTCAACTAACTCTCCCCAACTATCGGCAAAACAATCAATACACATATCATTCTATAGGAGAATCTATTTTCTGTATTCATGTGGTCAATACTTCAACAGGCACGTTTTCCTCGCCAGGAATGAGGTTCAGTTTTTCAAATCCAATTACCCTGTTGTTTTTATCTTTTTTGAGGATTATTTCTTCCCCGGTCTCTTCGCTGATGAACTCCTTTTCGGGATCATCAAACCATACATCAAGTGTATTTGATTCACGGTTGATTATCACTCTGATCTTTCCCATATCTGGACACCTTCTTTTATTCTATCAGTTATATATATTGTTATAACTAATCTTTTTACCTTATTTGTTACCACGCACATATGATAATTTTTATTGTGGTATTTAATTTCCCTGTAGAACAGGTAAACATTCTCATCTACCCTGCTCCGACGTATGAGATCAGGTTTTTCCAGAGTAGCGATCACATCATATTTCATACATGCTTGCTTCCACAATTTTTAGGAGATGCTTATAATTGGCGGGACTCCTGGGATCGTATCCTGCTTTTAGTTTCTTCTTGTTCTTGACCAGCACATCGATGAAATAAACTCTATATAATATAAAGATTGTTTAATGTTTTCAAATAACCACATATATTATATATAATAATTCAGTAGAAGTGCCGATGATCGAGATCTCAATAACGTTACTTATTTTCTCTATGCTGTTCGGCTTCACCCTCGGGATAATATCGGGCCTCACACCCGGCATACATGTCAATAACTTCGCCCTTATCCTCGTGGCATTATCCTCGCTTTTTCTTGAGATGGGATTCTCACCCTTCTATATCGCTGTGATAATCCTCTCAAACTCGATAACGCATACGTTTATCAATATTATCCCCTCTGTCTTCCTCGGCGCTCCTGAGGCGGATACCGCCCTTGCAGTACTTCCAGGCCATGCGCTCCTGATGGAGGGAAGAGGCGCGGAGGCTGTTCGCCTATCAGCGATAGGAAGCGCAGGCTCTGTGGTGTTTGCATTGATAATGGCAGCTCCCCTGGGTCTTTTCTTCCTGAATGTATATGACACGATATATGCCTATATAGGCTGGATCCTTATCCTGATCGTTGTGCTGATGATCGCAACAGAGAAGGGCGAGGTAATCCAGGGCCAGGGGTCGCTTGTGCATCTTAAATTCAAGGCGTATGCGATCATCCTTTTTACCATATCAGGTCTTCTGGGAGTGTTCGCGTTTGACTATGAGGGCAGGATGTCGCCTCTGGTTAGGTTCGGCGAGCCCTCTATCCTCCTTCCTCTTCTCTCCGGGTTATTTGGCGCATCCATGCTCGTGCTGAGCCTTATGACGCGGTCAGAAGTACCTGTGCAGCAGGAATCATGCGGGTTTGCGCTCTCTCAGAAAAGGATTATAAGAGGCATGGTGACAGGAAGCGCAGCAGGCTCTCTTGTGGCATGGCTTCCGGGCGTGTCCTCTGGCGTTGGCACGGTGATCGCCAGGCTCCTTGTCCGTGAGGAAAAAGGTGGTGATTCTCCCAAAGAGTTTATCATAGCATTAAGCGGTACCAATACTGCGAATGCGATTTTTAATCTAATTGCCCTGTACATCATTGACAGGAAAAGAAGCGGTGCAATGGTTGCTATTGATAGATTAATTAATATAAATGAATGGGGATCTTCAACTATCATTATTTTATTAATTATTATACTGTTTATCTCGATAATCTCTTATTATGCTACCATCTTTCTGGGAGATCGGATAGCAGGGTTCCTGTCAAAAATCAATTATTCAAAGCTGTGCACAGCCGTCCTGATAGGGCTTACCCTGATGGTTACGATATTTACAGGCTTGTTCGGATTTATAATATTCCTGATCTCCACACCCATCGGCATGATCGCATCGTTTGCAAAGATAAGAAAAACGCATGCAATGGGAGTAATATTGCTGCCAGTGATAATATATTTCTTTTCAGGATCTTAAAACAGATAGAAAGCTAACCGATATAAATATATAGCTAGCAAGCCTAATTCTCTGTTACTGGGGAGCGATAAAGAGAAATAAAAAGGGTAGCCAGCAAGGAGTGATATAGAAATGCCCAGAGTTTGCGTAGATCTCAGCGAGAAGGAGTATGAAATTCTCACAGAACTGAAAAATCTGGAAGGGAATGAGGATGAGAAGCTAAGAAGTCTTTTCAGATATTATTTATACACTATACCTGCATTAAAATCATCATACTATGCCTTAAAAAGGGTTGAGAATAAGGAAGAGATAGAAGAAATCCTGAGAGACGTACAGGCAGCTTATAAAAATACAGAATACCTGATAGAGAACTGGGGAAACGACAAAATAAACAAATTGATAGACGAACTTATTGAAATCAATGTTCTCTCAAGAGTGGATGAAAAACAGATCATCCCGAAAAGAAAATTCGGAGGACTCTTCAAAAAGCTGCTTCATGATATTGCAACCGAGTACAATGATATGGATGAACAGATTGCATCATTTATGGCTACAATCCAGTTGCTGATGGAGTTTGGGGTAGGAACACTGAGTAAAGAAACGATAAGAGATGGGGCCATTTTTCTTAATGAAGGATGGTTGTTTATTTATCCAAAAGCAATAAAGGGAGCAAGAGAATTTAAGAGAACCAAAAAGCTGAGGACGAAATTGGAAGCTGAGGAGAAAACTGGAACATTATACAAAAAAACAATTAAATATGTTCAGTAAGTGTTAAGTTGCTGTACTCATATCGGAAGTTATGGTTCAACCTGCTGAAGAACAAATCGCACTTGTAGAAAAGTTAAGATTTTTTGATGAAAATCTCAAAATATGGTGGAGTGAAGAAGGGGTAGTTTCCAGGATAGATGGGCTTATCGCAATTCCGCTGCTAGAAGATATTGAAGAATCAGTTCGTAATTTCTTGATGGAATATAGCCCTCTTTTCGGGTTTAAGAGAGATCTATCAGACTTAAGATTTATTGTTAAAGTCGAAGGATATAATACATTTCATATAAAATACCAGCAGTACCACGAAGGAATCCCTGTTCTATATGCTTTAACATCAGTCCATTTAATTGAAGGATCTAAAATCATAAACATCAATAACAACCACCATTCTGCAATACCACTGGATACAAAAAGCATTCTTAGTAGCGGGATATCTGAAGAGAAGGCTGTTGAAATCGTACATTTACCTCTCAATATAGAAACAAGGTTGATGCGGAATACTTCTGTAAATCTTGTAATCTATCCAGTGGCTAACAGATTCTATCTTGCATGGGAAGTACGTGTTTCATTAAAAAATCCCCCGGAAAGCCATCATGTTTATATCAATGTTGAAAATGGGGCAATAATTAAAAAGATCGATGTTTTTAGACGAACATATGGAAAAGGCAGAGTTTTTATTCCTAACCCTGTAGTGGCTCTTAGACATCTGAATCTTACTCCTGAATCAGATATTACAGAAGATGCCTACACTACAGTGGTTTTAAAAGGTCTTGACAGCTCAGGTTTTCTAAGAGGAGAATATGTAGATACAGCCAATACACCGAGCAGAGCATACGAACCTTCCCATTTATTCTATTACAAACGTGGAGACAGCAGGTTCTGTGAGGTCATGGCTTATTACCATATCGATTCATGCCAGAGATTTATCCAGGAACTCGGGTTTAAAAACATTTGCAATAAACAGATAAAAGTAAATGCCTACGCTGAAGGAGTTGGTTCTTATTTTGATTGTGATACCAAAGAAATTACATTTGGTGCAACTGGAATACCAGATGCAGAGGATGCTGATATTATTATTCATGAATATGCCCATGCCATAATGGATGACCAGGTTCCCTTTTTAAGTTTAACGGATGAAGGCGGTGCCATGGAGCAAGGGTTTGGGGATTTCCTTGCTGCATGTTATTTTGCAGAAGAAAGTGCTGGATTTAATCGTGAGGCTGTGGGCGACTGGAACGGCATAGGCAATATACTGCGCTGCATTCGCAGAGTAGATGGCCAAAAATATTATCCGGAGAATTTTCTTGGAGTGATATCATGCGATGCTGATGGAGAGATCTGGTCTTCAGCTTTATGGGATCTGTATCTCACTTTAGGAGGGAACTCTGAGGAAAAAGATAACAGGATCAAAGCAAGAGAACGTTCAATAAGGCTCGTACTTGAGAGTCATTTTTTTCTCAACCCACTCTCAAAATTCATAGACGGTGCTGAGGCCATTATCACAGCCAATAAGATCCTTTATTCAGGAAGAGATGAAGAGAAAATTAAAGGTGTTTTAATTAAAAGGGGTTTTTTGTAAATTTTTTTTGGAGCTGAGCGATATCTATTAATAGAGCCACAAAACAATTCTACAAATAGAAAACAATCAGATTTTACTATTAGTGGAGGGATATATTATTAGAAATATAGGTGAGATGAGAAGAGAGGTCAGCCCTGCAGGGCAGATGGGCGGAGTTCCTGTACTGATACTGAAGGAAGGTACCCAGAGATCAAAAGGCAGGGATGCCCAGAGTGCCAATATCACGGCTGCCAGGGCTGTTGCTGCCGCAGTAAAGACTACACTTGGCCCAAAGGGTATGGATAAAATGCTGGTAAATGCACTTGGAGATGTGATTATAACAGGGGACGGCGCATATATCCTGAAAGAGATGGATATAGAGCATCCTGCTGCAAAGATGATAGTCGAAGTTGCTAAAACCCAGGATGAAGAGGTTGGAGACGGTACGACAACGGCAGTTGTCCTGGCCGGAGAGCTACTGGCAAAGGCTGAAGAGCTTTTTGATATGGGAGTGCATCCAACCATTATTGTAAAAGGTTACAGGATTGCGGCAGATAGATCTAAGGAGATCCTGGAGTCGCTCGCAAAACATGTTTCACCAGAGCAGGAGGATATCCTTATGAATATAGCCACCACAGCGATCAAGGGCAGGGAAGATCATTCCATGAAAACGAGGCTTGCTCAGATTGCAGTGGAAGCAGTAAAAGCGGTCACGGAGGTCAGCAATGGGAGAAAGGTTGACCCTGATGAGATAAAGATAGAGAAACTGGAGGGAGGAAGTGTTGAGGATTCAGAGCTGATCCTTGGTGTTATCATAGATAAAGAGCGTGCAAATATCAACATGCCCAGGATGATAGAGGATGCCAGGATACTACTGCTCAATAGAGCAATTGAGATCCGGAAGACAGAGACAAAGTCAAGGATAGATATAACCACGCCTGAGCAGATGATGCTGTTCCTTGACCAGGAAGAAAATCTAATTCGAGATATGGTTCATAAGATAGAGAACAGCAGAGCAAATGTTGTATTCTGCCAGAAGGGGATAGATGATGTAGCTGAGTACTATCTTGCAAAATCTAATATTCTGGCAGTGAAAAATGTAAGCGAAAAAGACATGGAGAAGCTATCAAGAGCTACAAGAGCAAAACTACTGACTGATCTTGAAGCGATCTCTGACTCAGACCTCGGTGGAGCCTGTATAGCAGAGGAGGTTAAGATAGGCGAGAAAAAACTCATATTTGTGCGTGAGTGCTCTAATCCCAAATCTGTTACAGTATTGCTGCGCGGAGGGACAAAGCATGTTGTGGAGAGCATGGAAACAACGTTCAACGATGCCATCAGGGTGGTAGGCACGGTTATAGAGGATGGTAGATATGTGGCAGGCGCCGGCGCACCTGAAGTTGAGGTCAACCTGGGGCTGCGAAAGTATGCTGCCTCTCTAAAGGGCAGGGAGCAGCTTGCAGTGTATAAATTCGCTGAGGCTGTTGACATAGTTCCAAGAGCTCTTGCAGAGAATTCAGGTCTTAGCAGCATAGATATGCTCGTGGAGTTAAGGGGTCAGCACGAGAGGGGAGTTAAAGATGCAGGCATAGACATTTATGCTGGTAAGGTAGTGGATATGGCCAGGACGGGTATAATTGAACCCCTGCGTGTAAAGATCCAGGCTATAGACTCAGCAACTGAGGCTGCGTCCATGATACTGAGAATAGATGATGTCATAGCAGCAGGCAGAGAGGGAATGCCTGGGGCACAACCGCCAGGTCCAGGGGGATACTGAACTCTGGAACAGGAGGGATTTCTCCTTTTTTTATTTGATAGGTGGATTTCCCCCTTTTTTTGCCTGCTAAGACAGGAGCTTTCAGAAACATATCACAAACCATTTATATGAGATAAGAATATTTCAATAAGGGTGATGTGGTATGGGGTGGCAGCCAGATCCATTAAAAAAACTAAATTATAGACCAACATTTTCTGAACGCTTAATTCTCCTGATCGTAGCTTTTATGCTAATGTTCTATTTTATCCTGGTGATTGTAGTTTCTGTTATGGTTGATTTGATTCCTGCGAACCTGGTTACATTTATAACAATCGTAGCTGCTCTATTATGGTCATTATATCTTACAGGATAAACCGTATCTACCATCGATCTGCGTCCATATGCGTGCATCCGGGTTAAATCTTCTCAAGTAAACTTGATCTCAATTCAATTTTGTTGATTAAGCATATTTAAATACAATTATCCTTCTCTCAGCATCAATTATGAGTCTTATAACTGAAGCAAAAAAAGGCAATCTGACAGAAGAGATGAAAAAGGTAGCAGAGGACGAGGGCGTTGAACCCGAGTTAGTGCGGCGCGGGATAGCTAATGGCCGCATCGTTATCCCTGTAAGTCCCTACCGCTATACAAGGCCCTGCGGGATAGGGAAAGGGCTGTGCACAAAAGTCAATGCATCGATAGGAACATCCTCGGACATAGTCGATATCGATATGGAGATAGAGAAGGCAAAGATCGCAGAGGCAGCAGGCGCAGACACGCTCATGGAGCTCTCAACTGGCGGGGATTTCTATGAGATCAGGAAAAAGGTGATTGATTCCACGACCCTCTCAGTTGGAAGCGTGCCCCTGTACCAGGCTTTTATAGAGGCAATCCGCAGATACGGTTCTGCCGTTGATATGAAAGAGGATGAACTGTTCAGGATCACAGCAGAGCAGGCAAAGCTGGGGACCAATTTCATGGCAATCCATACAGGCATTAACCTGCTGACAGTCGAGAGGCTCAAAAGACAGGGGCGCTTTGGGGGTCTCTGCTCCCGGGGAGGTGCGTTCATGACAGCATGGATGCTGCATAATGAGAAAGAGAACCCCTTATACAGTGAGTTCGATTATCTGCTTGAGATCATGAAGGAGCACGAGGTCACGCTCAGCATGGGCAACGGCATGCGTGCGGGCGCGATACATGACTCGACCGACAGGGCACAGATCCAGGAGCTTATCATGAATGCTGAGCTATCAGATAGATCTCATGAAGCAGGCGTGCAGACAATAGTAGAAGGACCTGGCCACATCCCGATAGATGAGATAGATGCAAACGTGAAGCTCATGAAGCGCTTAAGCGGGGAAAAGCCATTCTACATGCTCGGACCCCTGGTTACGGATATAGCACCCGGGTACGACCATATCGTGGCTGCCATCGGCGCATCCATATCAAGCGCCTGCGGTGCCGATTTTATCTGCTACGTGACCCCGGCAGAGCACCTTGCACTCCCAAATATTGAGGACGTGAGGCAGGGCGTAATGACAGCGAGGATTGCGGCCCATATCGGCGATATGGTGAAGAACAGGGATAGGGAGCGTGATCTTAACATGGGGAGAGCAAGGCGTGATCTAAAGTGGGACAGGATGTACGAGCTTGCGATTGATCCTGAACATGCAAAATCCATCCGGAATAGCCGCTCGCCAGAGGATGAAGAGGCATGTACCATGTGCGGTAATTACTGTGCCCTTAAGATTGTCAAGCAGAATTTCAACTTTGAGCGGTGATAAATTAGATTCTATGCGAACCGGGTAATTTTAAATCTGAAAAAACCATTTATAAACAATAAAAAACCAGAATAAACTATATTAAATACTAAAAGATAAAAGAAATCAAATATAAACTATCGATGTGTTTATGCTTCTAGTGGCTATGTTGGCCTTTGATGAGACTGATGAAAGGTACTGTGCGGTTGCTCTTTGCAGCCGCACTGGTACAGTCACTGGTACTGGTAACCCCTGCTTATGCCTCAGCCATGGATATATTGACTCAGATCAGGGTTCCGGATTATAGTTCCATATTTAATTATGCTTTTTTGATTGAAGCATTTTTTTATGGATCGCTTTTTATTCTTATTTTCCGCCTTGTCAGTTTCTGCTCTCTCTCTTTTATCTATACTTTTGTGACCCCCTTTATCTCAAGTGTTATAAAAAAGAAAAAGGAAATCGATGAGTTCATTAAGATCTCTATAATCGTTCCGGCCTATAACGAAGAAGTCACAATATCCAGCTGCATAAAATCCATGCTGGATCTAAATTATCCATCATATGAGGTTATAGTGGTTGATGATGGGTCGTCGGATAACACTTTTAATGAGGCCTCAAAACATTCGGATAAAGGAGTAAAAGTCATACGTCAGAAAAATACGGGAAAGCCAGGTGCCATTAACACAGGCATCAGGAACTCATCGGGTGAGGTCGTGATCACAGTTGATGCTGATTCAAAGCTGCATCCTGATGCACTCAAGTGGATCTCAAGACGCTTTGCCAGTAACCCTCGCCTTGGCGCAGTAGCAGGCAATGTAAAGATAGATAAACCAACAGGTCTATTGAAAATCTTGCAGTCACTTGAGTACACTACAGCCATAAACCTTGGACGAAAGTCGCAATCTCTCCTGCACTGCGTTATGATAGTGCCAGGTGCTATAGCAGCTCTGAAAACCCAGGTTCTCAAGGAGATAGGCTATTTTCCGCAGGATACCTTTGCTGAGGATTTTGATATAACCATGAAAATCCTGCAGGCAGGCTATCATGTGGAGTATGAATCCCGGGCAATAGCCTTCACGCAGGCACCTGAAAGCATAGAGGATTTCATGAAGCAGAGAAGAAGATGGTATCGCGGTATGGCCCAGGTTCTGGCAAAGTACCAGAAGATGTACCTCAATCCGAGATACGGTACAGCCGGGATAATTGGAGTACCGTACATGTGGCTTGAGTTAGGCTCATCCTTGCTAAACATGGTTTTGCTTTTCACACTGCTTATATCAAGTCTTTACGGCGCAGATATGAACTCGCTTACCTCAGGGATGCTGGTATACTGGATATTAACTGTGGGAGTCTCGATCTATGCTGTACTGATAGATCCAAAGCCAGGTATTAAGGAGATACTTGTAAGTCCCCTATACCTGTTTTATAGTGTCTTCAATGATGGAGTAGGCATTATGGCATTCGTTGAAGAGTCACTGAATCTTACTATGAGATGGGAAAAACCAAAACGGGAGGAATTAGGATAATGAATTTTAGCATAATTGGAATTGGAATTGCAGTTGCATTCACAATAATAGCCCTTTCGGCTATAACACTGTACATTGCATTTAGAATAAAAGAGACCTTCAGGGAAGAGAAGAGTCTTAAAATCCAGATTGCAAAGACCGGTTTCCTGGTAGGAATACTGTTCTTAGCAGGCGGGATGTTCTACTTCTTTGCCCAGGCTATGTACCTGCCTGAGAGAATTGGGAACAGCACTAATGCCTTTGGAGCAATAGAGCCTGAAGTGCCAGAAACGAACAGTTCCGTACTTCTTTATATATCCTATCCATATACTATCAAGACCGATGATAACTATATGGTCTCATTCAGGATATACAATCCCTCCTCAAGAACAATACATGATGCAACAATTAGATTAGTGGGATTGAACCTCTCTGAGGCAAAATCCAACTTTAATATCGACTCTGATACCCTGAAATTAGGGAATATATCGCCTGGTGAAACACGCGGCTACCTGCAGTTGAGAGCACCATCAGAACCTACCATGCTTGAGAGCTCATTGGTGCTGCAATCAAGGGATATAGACCCTGTATCCGAGAGCATGAAAATCAATATTATTGAAACTGCTGCTTCATCTATGCCGACCCCTGCACCGACATCAACACCATATTCAGGATCAGCATTATATCCATGGCCAACAATACCTTCCTGGTATTTTTGGCCTACAGCAACTCCAACGCCTACACCAACACCTACAGCAACACCAGATATAACCCCACCATTATTAATCGTGGATCAACCAATAAATGGTCAAAACTTTACAGTCAATTCAATCACAGTGAGCGGTACTGCATCAGATGCATCTGGTATTGCAAACGTAAAAGTAAACGGCAATCCAGTTACAGTAAGTCCGACAGGCAGCTTCAGTACTACAGTAACCCTTGCAAACGGGAACAACACGATCAAGATCACTGCAACCGATGCCAGTCCGAATGCGAACACTGCAACAGTGACGAGAACAGTCACCTACACGCCGA
>DYGR01000013.1:14852-29447 GCA_020724545.1 Candidatus Methanoperedens nitratireducens | reverse complement strand
TGATAAACGGGAGCAATACAATTACGATCACTGCAACCGATGCCAGTCCGAATGCAAACACTGCAACAGTGACGAGAACAGTCACCTACACACCGATAGTGGTAGACATAACACCTACACCAGCTGAGACATCAGCACCCATACCAACAGTAGAAGGAGGCGATTTGTAAGTAGCAGATTAGGTGCTATACGCCTACCCAAAACCATTGGTGACTTCTTTCGTGCTGCGGAAACACTAAAAAATAATATTAGTGGCTGCTGTTCCATATGACTGTAGTATTGCCTGCAGCCTGCACGGCTTTCAGTTGCGCCTGTCTGGCAAGGTCAGCCGAGGAAAGCAGGATGCGCAGAGCTTCCTCAGGATTGTGGAAACCCATACTGTTTTCAGAAGCCACGAAATCCCAGCGCATCTGCGCTTCGCGGTGCAGTTGCCGGGCTTCAGCCAGTACCTTCATGTCCGGATCCGGTTTCAGTGAAGCTGCCTTAATAGTATTAATAGCCGCAATGAGTGCGTCTTCAGTAATGTTCATGGACATCTGCACCTGGCTCTGGATCGTAGCAGCCCTGTAGGTTGCATACTCCACATCACGGTGACATGCGCCGCATGCAAGGTTTGCATTTAACAATGGGCTCTTGACATCGTGGGTAGAGAATTTTGCAGCACCTTCACGGATGTAGGGCATGTGACAATCTGCACAGGACACCCCTGCCCTGTAATGAGTACTATCTGCTGTGTACATTTCATATTCGGGGTGCTGCATCTTGATCATCGGCGCACCGGAAATAGCATGCTGCCAGTCTTTGAATCCTGTGTTGTCATAATATGCGGCTATATCTTCTATCCGGGTCCCGTTCTTCCAGGGGAAGGTCAGGTACTTGCCTTCACCTGCGAAATAATATTCCACATGGCAATTAGCGCAGACAACCGTACGCATCTCCTGGCGTGTGAAGGTACGCCAGTCTTTGCCCTGGGACTTAAGAGCTTCGTCCAGCGCTGGATTTGTAACAATAAGGCGCATAGTACTGGCTTCATGGCAGTTAGCGCAGCCAATAGGGTTATTGATACTTTTTCCAAGTTCGTCAAACATGGTTTTATCAAACTCTGCCATTCCCATTTTTGCCCACAGGCCCGGGTTATCCGAACTCTTACATGAGTAGCAGGTACCGGGCGTTTCATTGTTGATCCGCTCAGTGCTCCTTACATCGGTCAGGCTGTTAAGATGACCGCGCTCTTCATTGTAATCCATACCAAAACCATATCCGGAATATAAAGTGACAAGACGCGGGTTAATCTCCAATTTTGAATATGGGAATGAGCCGCCATATGTAGTACGGTTCTGGTTGGTTTTTGTAAGCAAAAAGGTTGAGTATTGATTCGGGAAGTTCAATCCCCATTGAGCTGAATCAGGTTCCATTGCAGGCACTTCGAATATCTGGCCGCGATTTGAGACAGGCTGGTTATTGATGTACATAAGTGCAGCGGTTAAAGCTGCTGTCAGGACGATTATTAGACCTGTCAAAATGATAATAGAGATAGAGCGCCTCATCTGCCCTCCTGATAGGGTGATAAAGAGATTCCCCTTTCACCGTGTGCAACTGTACGGTGGCATTCGAAACAGTAACGCTCATCATCCCTTTTGCCATCGGCGATGTCCTCTACTGTTTGCTCATGGCAGCGCAGGCAATTACCCTGGATTATCTTTTGCGAATTTTCAGTCGCGCGGATGATCTCAGGGACATTACCAGAGATAACGGCTGTGATATCGCGGATACCCGATTCTGCTTTCACAACATACTTTGGAACCGGGTCGTATGGAATATGGCAATCACTGCATTCCGCCCTGTTTGTGTGATCGCCGTGATACCAGCTTTCATAAACAGTATTCATCACGTGGCAACTGTTACATGATGTTAGAGTGTTCCCAATGTACCCAGTTAAATTGCTGATGTGCATATCCGAATCATTAACATACGTTCCTGATCCCATTGCTGCAACCAGTACAAAAATCCCGGCAATAAACAGAAACTTCATTATCCTCACCCTGCCGTTACATGTGGATTTACACTAGATACGAACATTGTATACCTCGCTTATAGCCGCCTGGTTATTTCTTTTAAGAAACATCTCTCCTGAACCGACCTTGAGACCATATTTCATTCCACCGTCTCTATATTTTGTTACTTGTTGCATATCTCCTCCTATAAGGTAAACGGTAACCTACTGGTGCTCTTATTATATATAAATGTTATTGATAGACCTCTACTGTCGTCGATTATTATATAGGTTAAATCCAGAACTTAAATTCTACAATTAGTACGAATTTTGTAGACAATTTAGCATAATTTTATATACAATTATAACAAACTACGATCGCTTCAATGTCACATAATAGGAGGTGCAAGAAATGGTTGGACTTGAAAGCTCGATGGACCTGGCTGAAAAAGCAAAGCAGGTCAAAAAACCAGAAGTCTCTGAAGCTGAGAGAGAAAAGCAGAGAAAATTTCTCGAACAACTTAAAAGCCGCAAAGAATAGTAAAAGGAAATTATAAATTAAGTATAGAAAAGCTATGCAATGTTAAGCCAATAGATATAGTGAAAGCCTGGCGTGAGATTAAATCTTTCTGGCTGCGGCTTCTTCATATATCTATTGACTATATTTATCAGACAATTCAGTATGATATATATACAACTATGACAATCTTTAATTTATGCCAAATACAGTCATGTCTGCAAAAACCAGGAAAAAACCTGATGAGTACTTTACTCAGTCTGAGATCGATTCATTAATGGAGTACCTGGATAACCTTATGGTTCCAACATTATGTAAGGCATTCCTTCGGGACAGGGATAAACTGTTGATCTCATTATTGTGGAACACGGGATTGCGGATCTCTGACGCGCTGAGCCTAAAATTGGATAACATAGATTTTAAGAACGAATCTCTGACATTTCAAATTAGAAAGCGATCTAAAGTTGTAGATCACACCATCTCCCTGGGCAAGGCGTTACTTTACGAAATTATTAAATACAGGGATACATGGCGTATCTCCAATCTATTATTCGATATGTCCAGGGATAATTTCGATAAGAAATTGAAGGGCTATTGCGAGTGTACAGGCATAAAACCAAAGAGCGCTCAAAAGCTCCGTAAAGGTATGGCTATGAGACTACTTGGTAAAGTCCCGAAAGAGATTATAGCCTATCGTTTAGGTCGTTCAGGCATCCAGACTGGTGACGAAGCATATGCTAAGGTTACCCCGGAGGTTGAAAAACGTTTTCTGAAAGAGGTCAAATAATGATGGACCTGTTTTAAAAAAACATCTGAGGACAGCGATGATAAATTTATCTGTTAAAAGGGGACGATTCTCTGTAAAGGTAGAGAACATGAGCCGCAAGCGGTGCCCTGAGTGTGGCAGTTCGTCCATTTTTCGGCGTACACGTAATTATTCAAATAAAACAAAATACCGATGCCAAAAATGCAAACTGAACTTTGATGTTCCGGTTATAATCCCAAAAAACTCCCCGGTTTTTAAAGCATGGATTAACAGGGAGGAAAAAATGATTACAAAGCAAGAATTGATCGAAGAATTGAAGGAGAAAGAAGCACACGTGATAAAGAAAGAACTGCAAAAGAGATTACTAAAAAAATGGGAAAATGATGGAAAGCCGCTGGAATGTGGATGTGGAAAAGAGTTCCAGGGTATGTCGGAAGAGTATAAACAAATTCAAGATAACCTGTTCGAAACTCCATGCGGGAAAAAGAGAAAATTAAAAATGCCTGCGCGTTATGATTCAGTTCAAATACTCAAACAACTGATGCCGTGGATTGCCTGGGATGGGAATATTAAAAATAATATAGAAATTTTTTAATTTAGATTAAAGGAGGAAATAGCAATATGACAAAAATTGAAGGTCAGAGCTTCATAGGTGGCCTCCTTGATGCATTTATCAAGGAGGCATATCTCAGTTTTAAGTGACCGGGTTTCTCTGGTCTGCCGTCAGTTGATCTTTCCAGACTGCCGGAAGGTTCTGTACCCATCCGTTGTACACTACAGGGACGGCAAGTACGCCCTGTCCGCCCATGCCTGCATTCCCGGTGATGCTGTCATCTCTGGCAGTCTCTGGTACGCCAACGAGCGCAATCCTTCCAGCGATTGCAGCATCCTGTGGATTGCCGTCGTTGTTCGGGTCAGGATCAACTACTATCAGGCTGTTTGAGAACTTGCTCGATACATAGGCGTAATACCCTCCTCCCTTCTTTGCACCGAACTGTACTCCGTGCGTCCCTGCATCACCGGGCAGCATCTTCACTACAGTATCGGTTGCAGTATCTGTGATAGTAATCGTTGCTGTCAGGGTGTTCGCTGTCACCATGTACCTGCCGTTCGGGCTGACCGGAAGCTGGATAGGCAGTCCGCCTACAGGACCAGTTATTGCTCCGCTTATGGGATCATAGTTTGCAAGCAGGTTTATCGTTTTGATAACCGACCCTGCATTCGTATCGATCACGCTGACCGTGCTGTCCAGGAAATTGGCAACATAGTATTTGCTTGAATCTGGCATCATGCCTGTGGCGATGGGGATTGCTCCCGCCGTCACAATGGCAGCAACCGAATCTCTGGTAAAGTCAAATATCGTTGAATCTGCGGTGAATGCGTTTGGCGTCACCATCTTCTTCCCGTCACTGCTCATCCAGTGGGCATGCGGATGCGGTCTTCCAATATCGATCCTTCTCTCCACGCCCTGCGCCTGCGGTGCAAGCTCAATAACTGACTCAGTTCTGTCAGCGCCGTTTACAGTCACATGGATCTGGTCTGTATCAGTTCTCGTCATGACATGTGCCGGAGCTTCACCGACCTCGATATTTTTCAGCAACGCACCTGTCTCCCTGTCGAACACGGTCAATTTGCTGTCAAACCACTGGGTCTGGTATATCAGCTTCTGGTCTCTGTCTGTCCACATGTTGTGCGGGTTGTTCATATTGATTTGCGGGAGCGCTACCTTCCTTGTGACCTCCCACGTAGAAGCATTGACCGCTGTAGCGGTTCCCGGCTTGTTTTTCCCTGCTGTAAGCTCGAACTGTGTATCCACCCACACCTCCCCGACTCCGGGTATTGATGGTTTAACAAGAGGTGCAAGAGTGATATCATTGCCGTATCTTGCGTTAAGAACCGACGGCAAGTTGACCACTGTACCGCCTGTTATCCTGATATCGGCATCAGGATATGTTATGTGCCAGGGTGCTGATGATGTGTAGTCCTGCCAGTTCGACGGGTTTGTCGCTATGAAGAAGGTTCTCAACAGCCGCGTGGCAAGGTCGCTGCTCGTCGGCACTGTTATACCGTTCGCCAGGGTAATATTCTCGCCCATGTCCAATCCAGTTGTCGCAGGATCATCAACGATTACTGCACCCAGCATGAATGGATGTACCTTGCATACGAACACATATAACCCCGGTGTATCCAGAACAATGGAGGCTGAGACTTTCATTGCCTTAGTATCAAAAGGCATTCCAGCAGCTCCCTCTGGATGGATCAGGCTTGTCACGGTGTGTACTGTGCTCGATTTTCCTGTGAATAATCGACCACAGAGTACACAGAGAGCACAGAGTTGTGATCGTTCTCCGTGTCCTCTGTGCTCTGGTATGAAAAAGTCCGTTACCGATGCTTTTTCATGTTCATTTATGAACCGCGTTCATAGCCGACTCTGTGGTTTTTTTGGGCGAGCAACGGAAAGTAGATAGACGTTGATGAATAATGAATGGATGTGAGGAATTATGGCAGAAAAGATAACCAAAAGTGATAAACTCAACGAAGTAATAACAAAATATCCGCAAACCCGGGATGTATTTATCAAACACGGCATGCCGAAATATACGGGACGGCTGCCCTCTGAGACGCTTGAGTTTTTCAGCAGGATGCACAGGGTGGATATCAACCAGTTACTTGATGAGCTCAATAAGGCAGCAGGACTGGCATAAGATCACGGTAAACAAGGAAGACGCATGGAGATACCGCTGAAATTTGCCTGGGCAAGTCTGATCTATCTGCTAATAGGAGGTACAGTGGGGTTTATCGTTCTTATAGATAGAACCATGGTATTGGGGCTGGAGAGGTACTCACTAACCTTTTCCCATGTCCACATTCTGCTGATAGGTTTCGTATCCATGATGATCTTTGGCGTAGGTTATCATCTACTGCCGGTATTTGCCGGTACAGAGTTACACAGCCTGCACCTGGCAGAGCTTCAGTTCTGGATTCAGAATATAGGCCTTGTGGGACTTGCACTCACGTATGCCTACAGGTTTGCAGGCAGCGGCTACCAGATGGGGGCTCTGATGTTCGGGGCGGTATCGCTTATCGGGTTTTATCTCTTCGTCTATAATGTGGGACGTTCACTCATACCGCCGAAAGAAGCTTAGCTCAATACCAGTACTCGGGATACTTCCTTCCCTTTGCCAGGTTATTCACAAGTAGCGCTATCACAAGCATGATTAATGCCCCGGCAAGCGTGGGTACAAGCACGTAGAGGTAGCCAAGGTTGTGTATTTCTTCACTGCCTATCACGGCTATCAGTGCAGTAGCGCCTCCGGGTGGATGCAGCGTATCAGTGATAAGCATCACTGCTATGGCAGATGAGACCGCGAATGCACTTGCCATCCATGTATCGCCCATCATCTGGTATGAGCTCACGCCTGTAATGGCTGATAGGACATGGCCTCCTATAAGATTGCGCGGCTGAGCAAGCGGGCTTCTGATAGCTGCGAATATCAGTACGGCCGATGCCCCGAATGAACCTATGATCAGGGTCAGGTCACCGGACTCAAAAAAATTAGAGCTGATAAAGGCTACAGCAGCAATCCCGGAGAAGCTTCCTGTCCATGACCATAATATCTCTGTTAATCCAACTCCGGGCGGGCTTTTCGCACCGCCTTTCATCTTTAACAGATATTCCCTCATCCTTTCCCCGTATATCTGATCAGATTTGCCCTTGAGATAATCCCTATGAGTATATTCTCATCATCTACTACAGGTAGCCTTTTGATCCTTTTCTCATCCAGGATCCTTGCCACATCCCTTATATCTGTATCAGGTTTTGTTGTGATAGCCGGTGAGGTCATTATGTCCTCTACCGTATTTCCGTTTTTGCTTCTTGGATGCGGCTCACCGATAATATGCCTTAATATATCCTTGAACGTATGACCTCTCCTCATGCCAGCCATATAAAGAACATCAGCCTCTGTGACCATGCCAATCACATGTTTTTCATCATCAACAACAGGCAATCCGCTGATCTTGTTTTCCGAGAGAAGCCTTGCCACCTCACGACAATCTACGTCTTTTTTAATGGTTATCACATCTGTAGTCATTACATCTCTGACAGGAACCTTGCGTGCAAGCCTCTCTTTTGCATGCTTCAGTGCAAGTGCATAAATTCTCTTTAGGTCTCCCTCGGTAATATCAATATAACCATCTATCTCCTTAAGAGCAAACCTCAGATCCTCATCTGACATTTCATCATCTGTTTGTAAATTCATATCATCTACCTTTTAAGGTGATAGGGCGAGAATCCTATCAGGCCCGCCTACATGGTTATGTGCATCGATTACTATTCCCATATCTTTGTGTTTTTTTATCTTCTCTTTCTAATCAGGATTATTGATACCAGTGCTGCCAGTGCAATAACCGCAGCAAATGCCTCAAATCCCGGTACTTTTGCCTTTGTTCCGGTTTTTTCAGCCTCCTGTGCCTTTTCAAGCTCTGCTAACCTGCGCAGTCTCCTGTCCTCAGCTTTTATCTTATCAAGATCGAGGTTGAGCTGCGCCCAGCCGTACCAGTGGGCATAATCCGGGTTCATGTGGTAGGCCCCTTTCCATGCATGTATGAGCGCGTACTTGTACATCTCAAATAACTGGGCCTCTATTCCAGAGGTATTGGAATAGGTCTGGTGTCCTGTCAGCGTGAGTTTATTCCCTGTCACCGGGTTTGGCGGTCTGTTCTCAGGCATGGGATCAAGCAGTCCGTCATTGTAAAGATCGCTTATGATCTTAATAGCTTCACCTACCTTTGCATCTGACTGCCTCTTTATCTCATCTGCCCGCTCAAGCACATCCCGCGCAAACGATTCTGAATGGCAGCGCGAGCAGATACTGAGCATCGTGGTTCTTCCTGAATTGAAATCTTCCCGGGTTATTGATCGCATTACAATCCCATCCGGGCTGGTGACATAATCATTGCCGCTGTTCCTGTCACTTATAAAAGCACCCTGTGATACCGTGCCTAACGTAATCCCCTGGCTGACATCATGTGTTCCTCCATCCGCATGGCATGTAACACAGGTAGGTGCACGCGTGGTATTTCGATCTATATCAAAGATCACTCCGTGCTTTGAGGTCATGTAGTAGTCTATCTGTTCATGGTCAGGTCCCATGTGGCAGGTCGCGCATGCCTCCGGCTGGCGTGCCTCTTCCGCGCTGAACAGGTGCCTTGTGTGGCATGAGTCGCACTTTCCAGCCGAGCCATCTGCATACACCTTTCCGATGTTGTGGCATCCTTCGCACATGCTTGCCCGCAGCTCCTCTGGGATTGCTTTATACCGCGATGTAGCCTCCATCTTAGTCCAGCCCAGGCTGTGTTTCCCGGCATTGAACTGTTTCACCTGGTCAGGATGGCATTTGCTGCAGTCCCCGGGTGATGGGGTTTTTGTGATAAGGCGACCATTATGAGTGAATGAATCCTTATCTTCCTGGTCGGCTGCATGGCAGCTATTGCAGGTGACATTATTCGCGGCATGCTTGCTCATGCTCCAGTCATTGAGGATTCCCTTTGTGGCACCTGTCATTGTGTGGCAGCCTACGCAGGCGTTATCCTTTACCTCGTTCTTTTGCGCATGTGCCGCTGTTGAAAATCCGATCAGAAAAAAAGCTATTATAGCTAGCCCGATAGATATTTTATTCATTTCTTCACTTCCTACCTTCTGTACCGATTTTTTTCAAATCATCCCAGCAATGTAAAAATCTAACCACTATAGATTATAATAAAAAATGATATTTTAATTATATCTTATACAGGCTAACAGTACCTGCACCGGTACACTGTATAAGCCACTTAGAAAAGCTCTGCTGTCGAAAGTCGAAATCTTTAATAGGCAGGATGCATAATTAAGATAAGGAGGGTTAGAAATCAAGAAATTCTCAGAGGCACTAACATCTTTTATCCAGGAGTATCCGGATATCTGGCAGGCGCATGAAGAGACAGGCGAGCTGGTGCACAGCATTGGACCGCTTGATAAAAAAACATGTCATCTAATACAACTGGGTATGGCAGCATCAGCCCAGTTGCATGGTGCAATACGCTCCCATGTTACCCAGGCCTATGAGGCAGGAGCAACACCTGAGGAGATCTATCATGCCATTCTGCTTACGCTGAATACTGCAGGCTTCCCGAGGATGATAGTAGCCTATAGCTGGGCAAGGGAACTTATAGAAAGGTTAGAGAAAGAAGGGAGATAAGCAACCGCACAACTGCATAGCAAATGCTAACTCCCGATCTTTTTTAGAGCGCAGCTTTCTTCTTTATACTCTGCTCTTCTTTATGCCTGCTTTTATTTCCTCAAGTATCTTGCTCTCATCCTTTCCATCGGTGTTGATCCCGAGGTCTGTTGCGAGCTTCTGGATATGTTGCTGGATGTTCTTGCTCTCCTGGATAGGTGCCTCAAGCTTGCGCATCTCATTTGCAGTCTCTATCTGCGCCTTCTTGAATTCACCAGATGCTTTTCCCATGGATCTTGCAAGCTCTGGTAGCTTGCTGGCTCCGAAGAGGAGAACAATCACAAGGAAAACCAATATCAGTTCCTGCGGTCCGATCATTCTTTCTCACCTCCAGTAGCGGTCGGAACTTTCTGCTGTTAACATATATTAAGTAATAAGTACTCTGGATATAAGTATATTTCCATACTGCGCCAATTTAACTCTCAAAGCCCCCCTTTTTCTCTTTCACCTTTTGCACGATCTCAAATATTTCATCAGCTCTATCTCCAAGAACGCAGAGTGTTACTGAGCCTTCACCCCCGTTTATTCCGCCAGCACTTAACGGGAAAACATCCTCTGCGCCCAGTAGCGCTAATGCTCCCACCTCAGTAACAACTGTACCAAACAGCGGCATCATCCCCACTGGAAGCCCTGTTGCTTTACTGCAGCGCTGTATCCCTGTTCTTTTAGCGATATCTGTTACAGAGTAAGGTATGGATTTTTCAAGTCCAACAGGAATAACAAGGTTTATGCCTTTTGCCATGACAGATCCGAGCATATCTCCTGTAGTGCCTCCAACTGGATTTGCCATCATGACACCGGCCACGTTATGAGGATCAATAGCATTTGCCCCTTTTATAATAACATCCTGGGATGTCATCTCATCTAATATGCCCCCGGCATCCACCTGCTTCCCATTGCGCAGGGCAATCACCGGCAATCGCTTCTCCTGTGGAACAGCGGTTGTTATCTCATCAACGTAACCTGCTGCATATCTCATGTGATCTATCTTCCTGCCTGTGAGCTCCTCTGCCACATATGCATTGGTGGTGCCCAGGGTTATCAGGATAGTTCCTATCTCCAGTGCCTGCTGGACGATCGGAAGCCTCTTTACGCCCATAGCTATAATTCGCTTTGATTCCGGGGGTGTCAGTGTTACCTGTATATATTTCATTACCTCACCACTTTAGATTCCTGATAAGAAGTATCTAGCTGTTTGAGTATAAATATTTGGTTGAGGGATACCTGGCATGGAAATTTTAAGTTATCCAATTAGAAACGTGATTCTTTGAGCTAACAAAATATTTGATGTTTTAAAAAAAATCCCGACTTTACAAGCGATGTAAAGTTAAATAATTAACGCTTTAAAATATCAAGATCGAATGAACTTTTTTTATCTTATTTTAAAGCACAAATGGAATGAATAAGGCTGGTAATTAAGGCATTGGAGGAAAAATAGTAAATGGAAAAGAAAATATTAGTTTTTTTATGTGTTATTTTGCTATCGGCTGCATTCGTATTGCCTGCCAGCGCAGCAGAATCGCAGAATATGGAAGCAGACGACCACAATCGTATGAATATGAATGATCAGCATGCCGGGGGTACCGGGGATGCACATGCAATGGAAGGGAATGTGAACTGGTACGTTATAGCATTGTTACTCGGCATAACTGGCGTTCTAGGATATTTCGCTTCAAACACAGAAAAACTGAGGAAAATTAATTTCCTGGATTACGCATCGATAAAAAATATTCTTAAAAGCCGCTGGTATCCTTTGATATTCGTACTGCCTACCATGCTTATATTCGGGATAATCGTAATCCAGCTTTTCTCTGGCAGCAGTGAAGCATCATATAATTTTGGCTCTGTCATGGTATGGATATTCCTCTGGCCAATTTTGCCTATCCTGTTCTTGCTGTTCGGCAGGCTGTGGTGTTCGGTATGCCCTCTTTCCAGGGTAAGCGATGAGGTGCAGAAAAAAGTAGGGCTGCAGAAAAAAGTGCCAAAGTTCCTTCAGAAGTACGGAGTCTGGATCATAATAATGGCTTTCCTCATTATAACATGGGCTGATGTAGTCATTGAGCTTGTTGAGTCACCCATAAATACAGGCTATCTTCTGCTGTTTGTGTTTGCAGGGGTGGTTCTCATGGGCGCAGTATTTGAGAGGCGGGCATGGTGCCGCTACCTGTGTTTCCTTGGGGGACTATCAAGTAATTACTCCATGAGCTCAGCCCTTGAACTTCGGGCTGATAAAGAGGTATGCAAAACTTGCAAGACTCCTGACTGCTATAAAGGGAATGAAAAAGCAGAAGGCTGCTCAATGTTCGAGTATCCAAGGACGATGGATTCTAATCGTTCCTGTAATTTCTGCTCAAACTGCATCAAAACATGTCCTCATGATGCTATCAGGATAACTCCCAGGCCACCTACAAGTGAACTCTGGTTTATAAAGAAGCCGCGTTTTGAGGAGTCATTTCTTGCAGTTGCTTTAATCGGGATAGTAGTGAGCCAGACCGTTATTATGCTTGAAGTATGGGAGCCTTTCATGACCTGGTTTGAGAATACCACAGGCATCACAAACTTCACCGTCGCATGGACATTGATATTCGCGGGAGCTATGCTTATACCTGTTTTGCTGATGCTGGCTGCAAGCTTTGTATCAGGCATAATCTCTGCAGGAACGCCAAAACCTGATCTGATACCAGACCAGACAGCAGAGATAAGCTATCAATCAATCAGAGGTCCTGGAGAAGCGCTGCGTTCTAATTTCAATCGTTTTGGCTACTCTCTTATCCCTCTGGGACTCGGGATACACCTTGCCCATAATTCAAAACATTTCCTTGGAGAAGGGCTTTCTGTGATATATACATCGGCATCGCTTATTGGACTAAAGATCACCGGGGATCTTTCAATCCTGAACATGCCTACGATACAGGTTATCCAGTATATGCTCACAGTACTTGGCGTCATTGGTGCTGTATATACAGCACACAGGATATCACTGAATAATCCCGGCCCGAGGTCGTCGGTACTGCCATATGTGGTATTGATATTGCTGTTTGGTGCAATAGCCCTTTGGATGTACACTGTGCCTATGGCCGCACGGGCTCATTGAAATGCCGGAATAGTAGGAGTATGCAGCAATGACTGCAGCTCCTATCTCAAATTTTGTCATCAAAAAAGAGCATATGTCATTGAGAAGGGCGGTGCAAGTAAGATCACAAAATAAAGAATAAGCTTATATATATCCTTAAACCCATTATTTATGGAGGTACAGATATGCATAACAAAAGAAGAGGCAGCTTCCGCTATGGAAGAAGTGGCTTCGGACTAAGACTGAGCGGTTCAAGAGAGATGTGCAATGCAACCTGCATGGATTGCGGTCTGAAGACCGAAGTACCTTTTCAGCCATACGGTGGCAGATCGGTATACTGCAGGGAATGTTACCAGAGCCATATACCAAAGAGATATTGAGGTTATCTCCAAACTTCGTTTTAGTAAAATGGATAAAATACATAATTATCATGAAGAAAATAAACATTATAGAGTAGTGATTTTAGGCGCAGGTTTTGGAGGATTATGGGCAACAAAAACCCTTGTCCGCCACCCTGTAGATATATGCATTATAGACCAGAATAATTATCATACTTTCTTTCCCCTGTTATATCAGGTTGCAGCAGCGGAGCTGGAGCCTGAAGATATAGCCTATCCTGTTAGAAGTATTATTCGTAAATTCCAAAACGTTCGTTTTTTACTTGCAAAAGTAAACAAAATTGATCTTAAAGCACAAACTATAGAAACAGATATTTGTGTGGTCTCTTATGATTTTCTGATTCTTGCCGCGGGAAGCACAACCCATTTTTTCAGCATTAAAGGAGCCAGTGAATATGCGTACCCTCTTAAAACCCTTGAACATGCCGTAAATCTTCGCAATCAGATCATAACCTGCTTTGAAAGAGCATTATATGGGCCAGATGAGGAACTCCAAAAAAGTTTGCTGACCTTTGTTACTGTAGGGGGCGGCTCAACAGGAGTGGAATTTGCAGGTGCTCTTGCTGAATTGATCTATGGTCCAATGAGAAGGGATTACAGGAATCTGGATTTCAAAAAAGTTAAGATAATACTCCTGGAAGCAGGGGAAAGACTGCTTTCAAACCTGCCAGATCGTCTTGGTGATTATGCTCTTGAAAGGCTTAACAGGATGGGGGTGGAGGTTCGCTTTAATTCAAAGGTTAGCGAAGTTAGGCCCGATGAAGTAAAACTTGTCGACGGCTCTGTAATTCAGGCTTATACCGTTGTATGGACAGCGGGGGTAAGAGGTGAGCCTGTACTAACTGATCTGGAACTGCCTACAAATCCAAATGGGAGAGTGGCTGTTCTGAATACACTTCAAATTCCTGATCATCCCAATGTATATGCAGTAGGAGACCTTGCATATTCAGAGGAAGATGGGCATCCGCTGCCAATGGTTGCGCCTGTTGCAATCCAGCAGGGAGTAGCAGCAGGAAAGAATATTGCCAGACAGATCTCTGGTAAACCTCCAGTACCATTCCATTACAGGGACCGGGGCATTATGGCGGTTATAGGACGAAGGGCAGCAGTAGCCTATCTATTTAACCGCTTTTGTTTCACAGGATTCCTTGCCTGGATTATCTGGCTGGGTATACACCTGCTCAGTCTTATCGGTTTTCGGAACAGACTCTTAGTTTTGACCAACTGGGCATGGGATTATATCTTCTATGAACGTGTTGTATGCTTTATATTACCTGCTAAACCGCTGCTGGAGAAAGAATCTATAAAAAGATAGTCTGACCTGGGCTTAGCCGATGACGCATGATCGGTTATTTAGGGAAGACCGTTATATTTTATCTTGAACCTGAAAAACTAAAGGAAGGATTGCGAAAGAGATACGGAAGCAAGCTTAAAGGTGTAATGCTGTTTGTATCGTATGCGAGCTTTGATATCAAATATAAAACAAATAAACATGCGCTTATCGTATCCGCACGGGACATGACAAGAGCAGAACGGAGGAAGTATGAGCAAAAATAGAAGTTCCATATCTAAA
>DYGR01000013.1:0-14752 GCA_020724545.1 Candidatus Methanoperedens nitratireducens | reverse complement strand
AGATTCAGGCATTTGCCAGAAAGCGCGGTATATCGCCAGATACACTTTTAAATTTGTGGTTGCAGGAGAAATTGCAGGAACAGCAATCTTGAGAAACACATCTCAAAAGAAGAATATAAATTACTGACATAGCAGGGTGATTTAAATTGACAACTGAATATATTAAAAAGACCATAACACTCCCAAAAGAACTGGAACTCGAAGTAGAAAAGCGCCTCATAGGCAAATATTATGAAAACCTCTCAGATGCCATAAGAGACGGGCTCAGAAAGATACTAAGTGAATATGAAAAGAAAAACGAGATCGAGATAGCCGCAGCCCTTTATAAAGAGGGAAAGATAACGATGCGCGATGCTGCCGCCATAATGGGCGTTCCCTTGCGAAAAGCCCTTGAGGAACTTGCACAGAGAGGTGTATATCTGAGGTACGGAGCAGAAGAACTCGAAGAGGACCTTAGATGATCGTTGTAAGCGATACCACACCTCTTATTTACTTTGGTATTATCAAAAGGCTTGATCTGCTGCGCTCCATGTATGGCGAGATATCTATCACAAAAACGGTATTCAGGGAGACAGTAACAGAAGGCATCGCTCTTGGCAAAACAGATGCTTTCCTTATCGAAAGTGAAATTGGGAAATGGATAAAGGTTGAAGATCTAAAAGGCGATGCGGGTGAAATCTGTAGTAAGTATAAAATACATATAGGAGAGGCAGAATCAATCTTGCTTGCACGTGAATTGAATACCGATATGCTCTTGATGGACGAAAGAGATGGAAGACAAGCTGCAAAGGATGCTGGAATTAAGGTGAAAGGAACTATTGGCGTGATCTCAGACTGCGTAAATAGACATTTATTAACAGCAGGCGCGGCAGTTGAGATACTGACCTTTTTTAGAACTAATCCCTCGGAGTTCTGGATTAGCCCAGGAATTATTGATATTGCCATCAGAAAATATGAAGCTAAAATTCAAGAATGGAAAAAGATGAATGGAATTGAATAGATATGAATAATTGTCCCTTCTCTCCCTTCGCCGTCATCTACCCCCTCCCAGCAGACCTCGCCTCCCGCATCCTCCAGTACTTATCAGGCTCAAATAAAGAGATAGTCAAGGAGGCTGATATATATTGAACATCAATGGTTTTATCTGGTATGAAAAAATTATTGAGAAACTTGAACAGAAACATAACGTTCAACAAGATGAAGTACGGGAAGTCTTCGCCAGCAATCCAATGTTTCGTTATGTTGAAAAAGGGCTGCATCCGAATGAAAATGTATATGCAGCACTTGGACAAACAAAAGCTGGAAGATATCTTATTATTTTCTTCATATATAAAACAGATAAACATGCGCTTGTCGTATCTGCACGTGATATGACAAGAGCAGAACGGAGGAAGTATGAGCAAAAATAGAAGTTCCATATCTAAAGCACAGAGCTATAAAGAAATTGGCGAGTTCTGGAATACGCATGACCTCGCTGATTACTGGGATGAAACTGAACCTGCCGAGTTCGAGATTGATATCCAATCAGAAATAACATACTATGCAGTTGACAGTGAATTATCGGCAAAGATTCAGGCATTTGCCAGAAAGCGCGGTATATCGCCAGATACACTTTTAAATTTATGGTTGCAGGAGAAATTGCAGGAACAGCAATCTTGAGAAACTCACATGGCATAATCGATATGAACAGACATTCCACTCCCTTCGCCGCCATCTACCATGAAAGATGAGATAAAATATGAAATGGTAATATACTGGAGCGAAGAAGAATATTAGAGGGCACCCATACCGTGCCCTCTCGCTTACGCCCTCAGCGACTCAAGCGCCTGCGCCACCATCGCCCTGTACTGCTCTACATTCGTTGAGTAATGCTCCCTCGCCCTGACAGCATCAGGTTCATCACCCTGCAATTTCTCAAGCCTCTTTATCGTATGCATTGCAGTATCCACCACCCACCTGTCCCGTGTCTCAGCATCCACTACCTGTAATGATTCAGGTCTTATGGATGTTATCACGTTCCCTTCAGGTGTGGTGTAGGTACTCGGTTTTCCTATGACTGCTATGAACTCAGGCGGTGTTATCCTTGCCAGGATCTGCGCTGCCTCAGGCTGGTACTGCCCTGCATACACAAAGAACGCACCTGTTGGATCAACAATGCGCCCCCGCCAGAACTCTGCCTCGGTCCCGACATCTTCTTTCTCGGTCAGTGTGCCGACCACGAAGACCCGGTTGCATTTTGCTCCTGTGGGTGTGAGGAGGTATTGAGGTGAGTACTGATCATGTCCTTCCCTGGCCTGGAGGTTTGATTCCCTGAACTCTGCAGCGAATATGCGGTGTGCAACTTCCCTGATAAATCCGGCTTCTGCCATATTTAAGCCTCCTGTGCTACCGGCTTTGCAGTTGAAAGCAGCCTGCTTATACTCTCTTCAAGGGGTTTAGTGTCCTGCTTGATCGAATCTATAAGTATGAACCGATCAAGTCTTGATCCTGTTGCGATAAAATATCGCCCGACAATCTTGCTTTTAATCATATCAAGCACTACAGTCTGGTCAAGCGCTTCGGTTGCCATCTCTTTGGCTTTATCAAGGGTGATGCCTGTCAAACCTTCTGTGATTTCCCTGTTCAGCAGGATATCCTGCACCTTTTCTCCATCATCCATGACCGCCTTTACCCTCAGGTCATAGATCCCGTCCACCTTCCCGTGCTCGCCACATGCGCCCTTTACCAGCGCTCTGTTGCATTCAGGGCACCGCTTGATCAGGCCTGAACCGCTCTGCACGTCTACTATGGCACCGCTGAACTCAATGAGCGTTGAGCCTACCTCGATATCCTCTTCTATCGGTATTATCTCACTTGTCTTATTGAGTTTAACACTGAACTGCCCCTGCCATTCTGAGGTGATTACATTTTTAAGTATGTAACTCTTGCCCTCCTCTACAGGTGGCAGTGCTGCTTTTGCCCATTTTGTGAATTTTATTACTCCAGAGTCATCACCCATTAATCCAACCTGGGATATGGATTCCTGGTTGTTTTCCCATAACTTGACGACTTTACAGCGCAGTGTTATCCATTTTCCATCCTCTTTGATATCCGATACTTTCACCTGCTGTGTTTCCCTCGGCGTAAAAAATTGTGCCTTTGGTATATTGTATTTCTTTAAGAAATAGTTAATTACGTTTCGGCGTGCTTCTTCAGGTGGAACCTTGTATTTATTAATCAACTGGTCAAGCTTTGTTTTTATTTCGCTTGCCTGTACCTTAACGCCCAGTTCCAGGAATCGGGCCTCTATCTTTGATGAAGATTCATCAAACTGTGTTTCTGTTTCTTTCATATCATTCCTCAAGCCTCTATTTTGATTTTTTGTTTGAGAGGCAGATTCTACCTTGCCCTGTGAACATATAAAGCTTCGTAGAGCGGGGTGAAAGTAATATTTTATAGGAGAGGATTCCAATTAAAACAGATGAGCCAGATTGATTATCCAGCAATAAAAGATGAGCTTGTAACTTTTATAAGCTCCAGGGTTGTGGAGTCAGGCGCGTACGGGGCTGTTATCGGTTTAAGCGGGGGTATAGACTCAACATTGACGGTATATCTTACAGTAGAAGCACTTGGCCCGGATAAAGTCCTGGGACTGCTTCTGCCTGAGAGAGGCGTTACACAGGAGCAGGATATAGATGATGCAATAGAGATCACGAGAATCCTGGGCATTGAGCATAAGATCATTGAGATATCCCCGGTTCTTCGGTCATATTCAGCAGTCCTGCCTGATTTTGATAATACAAAACTATCTGCAAACGGGAATTTAAAAGCGCGCACACGTATGTGCATACTGTATTATTATGCAAACCTGATGAACCGCATAGTTGTTGGAACCGGGAATAAGACCGAACTTTTGCTTGGTTATTTCACAAAATACGGAGATGGAGGCGTGGATATCGAACCGATCGGCGGTCTCTATAAGACCCGGGTCAGGGAACTTGCCCGGCATATGGGTGTACCTGCCAGGATAATTGATAAAATACCAACCGCAGGCTTATGGCCCGGCCAGACCGATGAAGGTGAGCTCGGTGTCTCCTACGAGACAGCAGATAAGATTCTCTCCATGCTGGTGGATGAGAAACGGGAGATCTCTGAGATCAAGAAATTATTCTCTCCTGATCATGTGGATCGGCTGGTTGGACTGCTGCGTGCCAGCGAACACAAGAGGATGCCGCCGCAGTCGCCTCATATCTGATAAGAGGCTTTGATAAGTGCCTTCGTGCGCAGGGCGGCACCTCATAAAAGCCCGGTGAGATGTTCCTCTGTACTGTTTCTATCACCTGTTCTTCCCTGGTTGTACCGCATTTCTTGCATCTGTAGCCCTGTCCTCTTCCCATGGATTTCATTCGCTTACCGCAGCAGAGCGGGTTTCGCAGCTCATACTGTCTCAGGGATGTGATTTTGATTTTTTCAAGGTTAAGGGTTCTATCCTTCACACTTCCATAGACCACTACCTCATCTCCGGCGCGAAGCTGCCTGATAATACCCCGGAAGTTTTTCGTCGGCTCAAAAGCTGCGCATTCTAAGGTAGAGCGGCCATCTGCCACTTCAAAAATAACATGTCCTCCCTCGATTGTTCTGGGGGATCTGCTGACCCTGCCATTTAGAATATACGAGCGGTCATCCCTCACATCGCTTACTTTTGCCTGGATCAGGTGCATATCTGTATTCTGGTTGGTTCTGTAGACCACATACCTCTCAACAGGCTCGCTTCTAATCAGCGAGAAAGCACGCTCTACTGCTCTCTCGCTCTTCCCGCGGATGCCAAAGAGAATAGGGTCTGGTGAATGGGGCGCGAACACGATGCGCTTGTTCTCATAATCCACTGTATCCCATGTGTCAGGACGGGAAACGGCATCGGCTGCCCATACAGAATCATCATCGGTTTGCCTTTGCGTCCCCCACCGCTTTTTCTCTCGGTAGGCGATAAGCTCGAATGTGGAATCAGGAAGACCAGAGAGGGCAAAACCCGCTGCTGCCAGGGCTCCGATCAGACCTCTCATATTCTTATACCCATGATAGCTTATTCCGTAACGCTCCAGTAATTCAAGAGCCTCGCTGATCTCAAGTACATCCTGAACAGCACGCCTGGAAAAGATACTGAGATCATCCAGCAACTTTCCTCTGCCTCTTGCCTCCCCGATAAAGACCACACCCGGATTTGTGTTCTCATCTGAAAAAACCGCCATGTCTTCCACAGTGGAAGTGACGATATGTTTGATCTGCTCAACGTCTTCATTCCTTTTCAGTTGAAGCGGCAGGGCAATGGCGGCATTGCCGCGTGTTTTATATTTTACATTAGGGTTCAGTCGGATCAAGAGAGGGTATCCTCTGATTGTACCGTATGCCCTGAGTTTCTCGATGAGCACGGCTCCAAGGTAGGTTGTGCACATGCCATTCTTTGAGTCCGTATCATCGATTCCTATGATCATAATGTACTAAACTATACCCCTGGTATAATAAATCTTGGCAGGTGAATATCACCCTGTAGCATCATGAACCCGTTGTTTAGAACCGATAATTCTATTAGTCATGTAAGTTATTTGAGCGTGAGTATGGAACTTCCGAAAGAATATAATTATAACGTTATTGAAGAAAAATGGATGAATACATGGCAGGACTCCATGTTCTATTTTGACTGGAACTCACAGAAACCCCGGTTCATCATCGACACGCCGCCGCCGTACCCAACCGGGAACTTCCATATCGGCAATGCGCTTAACTGGTGCTATATCGATTTTGTGGCGCGCTACAAGAGAATGCGCGGTTACAACGTGATGTTCCCCGAGGGCTGGGACTGCCATGGCCTGCCCACTGAGGTGAAAGTGGAGGAGCTGTATGGCATCACCAAGAGCCAGGTCTCGCGTGAGGAATTCAGGCGCATGTGCGTTGAGCTCACAACAAAGAACATCGAGCGCATGAGAAAGACCCTGAGGCGCCTGGGGTTCTCCATAGACTGGAGCAACGAGTACATAACAATGGAGCCTTCCTATTTTGGCAAGACCCAGAGATCCTTTGTCAGGATGTATAACAGTGGCAGGATCTACCAGCAGAACCATCCTGTGAACTGGTGCCCCAGATGCGAGACCGCTATTGCATTCGCAGAGGTCGAATACGATACCCGCAGCACTACTCTTAATTACCTCAACTTTGATCATATCAAGATCGCAACAACAAGACCCGAACTTCTTGCAGCCTGTGTTGCAGTCGCGGTCCATCCGGATGATGAGAGATACCGTGAGTATGCTGGTACCGAGATCAGAGTACCGATATTTGGACACAGGGTCAGGGTGATCGCTGATAAGAGTGTCGATCCCTCATTCGGTACAGGTGCTGTGATGATATGCACCTTTGGAGATAAGCAGGACGTGAGATGGTGGGTTGAGCATAGTCTTCCCCTGCGCAAGGCCATTGATAAGACAGGGAAGATGACAGAGCTTGCTGGCAGGTACGCAGGCATGACCACAGAAGAGTGCAAGAGAGCGATAATCGAGGACATGAAGAAAGAAGGTATTCTCTACAGGCAGGAAGAGATCACCCAGAACGTGGGCATGTGCTGGCGGTGCAAGACACCAATCGAGATCCTCTCTGAGAGACAGTGGTTTGTCAAGATCATGCAAGAAGAGATCATGGATACAGCGAATGATATCACCTGGGTTCCTGATTATATGAAAGTCAGGCTTGAGAACTGGACAGGGACTATGGAGTGGGACTGGTGCATCTCAAGGCAGAGGATCTTTGCCACTCCTATTCCTGCATGGTACTGCACCCGCTGCGGTACTGTGAAGGTGGCAAAAGAAGAATGGCTGCCGATCGACCCTGCACAGAAAGCGCCGCCAGAGCCCTGTGAATGCGGTTCTGCTGAGTTTAAAGGAGAGGATGATGTGCTCGATACCTGGATGGACTCATCCATCTCTGCACTCCATGTTGCAGGCTGGCTGAGCGACCGGCCTCTTCTTCTACCCACACAGCTTCGGCCGCAGGGTTATGATATCATCCGCACATGGGCTTTTTACACGATATTAAGATCAAAAGCCCTTCTTGATATAAAGCCCTGGGATACCATCCTGCTCAATGGAATGGTGCTTGGCGAAGACGGGCACAAGATGAGCAAGTCGCGCAATAACTTCGTTGTGCCTGAGGAGGTTATCA
Source organism: Candidatus Methanoperedens nitratireducens (assembly GCA_020724545.1). Classification (GTDB taxonomy): domain Archaea; phylum Halobacteriota; class Methanosarcinia; order Methanosarcinales; family Methanoperedenaceae; genus Methanoperedens; species Methanoperedens nitroreducens_B. Next base: position 7,561 of record DYGR01000013.1, on the reverse strand, counting down.
AGAAGTACGGCGCAGATGCCTTCAGACAGTGGGCTGCCATAGGGGGCAGTACAGGTTCGGATATCATATTTAGCTGGAAGGATGTGGTTGCAGGCTCAAGGTTCCTGCAGAAGCTCTGGAGCATTGTGCGGTTCTCCCTTCCTCATATCTCGGATCAACCAGCAGAATTCACGCCCATAGACAGGTGGCTCCTGAGCAGGTTGAACAGGCTTGTAAAAGAAACAACAGAGAAGATGGATGTCTGCCAGTTTGATGAGACCTTCAAAGCAATCCGTGGATTTGCCTGGGATACCCTGGCAGATAATTATATAGAACTTGTAAAATGGAGGCTGTATGGAGAAGGAGAAGGAAAACAGGCTGCACAGCACACGCTGTTAATTACGCTTGATACGCTCTTGCGGCTTCTTGCGCCATTTATACCCTACTTCTCAGAAGAGGTATACTCGCACATAAAGCAGGACAGTGTCCATCTCCAGGCATGGCCAGAAGCAAATGAGTCCCTCATCGATGAGGATGCTGAAGCCACAGGTGAACTGATAAAGGATATAACAGGCGCTATCAGGCGCTATAAATCAGAGCACGGCATTGCGCTGAATGCGCCGCTTCGGGGCATAGAGCTTTACTCATCTATCACGGATGCATCTGATATTGCCGGGGCTGCTAATACCCGTGTTTTGCTCAGAACTGGAGCACCGGATTTTGAGATCGTGCCCAGAGAGGTAAAGCCCAGCATGAAGGTTCTTGGCAAGAGGTACAGGGATAAAGCAAAATCCATAGCTTCTGCCCTGATGAGTGCAGATCCGAAAAGAGTAATGGAACAGGCTGAATCAGGCAGCATTACTCTCTCTGTTGAAGGTGAGAATATTAATCTTGATCCATCCTGTCTCACTATTGAAAAGGAGAGGCTCTTAAAAGGAAAGGCAGTCGATGTCCTTGAAGTGGGAAATGCTATAATCGTAATTATGCGTTAATCATTATGCTTGAGATAGATTATCCTGAACCACTCGTAAGCAAGGATAACAAGGAAAACAAGCGCCGTTAATTCTAAGAACTCGGATAGTCTATCTATCCAGCCTGTTCCTGTGATGTAATTTATGGATAACAGGAAATCTATGGACTGGTGAGTTGCCAGTGACGCACCTGAGAGAAAGACATATATCCAGTTCTTTTCCAGGAATTTTTTATTAAGAAAAACCCTGGCTTTAAGAACATCCATATCAGTGTTTTTCCACTTTAACCAGATCCGTACCACAAAATAGAGTCCTGTAACTGCGAATATAACAGAAGCACCCGTAAGTATCGTTTTTTCCATTTTTTTTCTCCCATTTTTTTTTCTCAGATGAAATGTTTTTCATAGACATAAATTTTTTGTTAGTAATGTAGGGATCAATGGCAGGCAAAGCCGCTGAAAAAAATTCAGTTCAAAAAGGCACCGGGATGAATCGTATCCTTGCGTTAGATATATATGTTTTCAAGACAATTTTCCCTTCAGTGTGTTTACCTTCAGGCTCAGATGGCCATGGAAAACCAATTATTCTTAACGTAGGGTGAAACTATGACGGATATTAGCGAGATACAGGTCACAAAAACAATAGTAAATGAATTCCTGGATGATTTTATACAGAACATTCTTGATAGCGATGTTGTCGTTGTCGGCTCAGGGCCGTGCGGTGTAGCGGCGGCAAAATACGCTGCAGAACTGGGACATAAGACTGTGATGATAGAGAGGAATCTCTATGCCGGCGGCGGGATGTGGCAGGGAGGCTACCTTATGCCCAAGAACACGGTTAGAGCGCCTGCAAATAAGATACTTGAAGAATGCGGCGTAGCTCTTAAAGAGGTCGGGGACGGGTTGTATGTCTGCGACTCTTTTGATATGGTCTCAAAGATGCTGGCAAGCGCGTGCAGTGCAGGCGTAAAGCTACTCAACTCCACCAATGTGGATGATCTGGTACTCAAGGAAGATCATGTTGAAGGTGTGGTCATTCAGTGGTTCCCGGCAAAGCATATGCCCACGTTCATGACATGCATGGACCCTGTTGCGATCAGATCCAAAGTAGTAATAGATGCTACAGGCCATGACTCGATCCTGGTCAAACGCCTCTGGCAACAAAAACGGTTAAATATCGATGAGCCACCTGGCTGCGGCTCCCTCTGGGTAGATGAGGCAGAGAAACAGACCGTGGAACTCACGCATGAGATATACCCAGGGCTTATAGTGGCAGGCATGGCTGCTACATCCACGTACGGTGCACCGCGCATGGGGCCGACCTTCGGTGGAATGCTCCTTGCTGGAAAGAAAGCAGCACAGCTTGCGCATGAGAAGATCGCCAGGGTAAAAGTCGAGAGTGTGATAAAGGTGGCTGTGAAAGCCTGACCTTTCTATTTTTTTTTAAAACCTTATCTTTTTATGTCAGTGAGATTAATTGTAATTAGGGGAGATCAGATATGCAACTTTGGCCAATGCATGATATGATAGGCGGGTTTTGGATATTTGGGATGCTTCTTATGCTGATATTCTGGATACTGGTGATTATCGGGCTCGTTCTGCTCATCAGATACCTGTGGGAAGGCGGCGCAACCAGAAGAGAAACTGAATCTGCGCTTGAGGTCCTGAAGAAAAGGTATGCCAGGGGAGAGATAAGTAAAGAAGAATTCGAAGAGAGAAAGAGAGATCTTTACTGAAATCACAGGATATTTAAATAAATAAAACCACTCTCGTTGTTATGACACTTCAATCAAGGGCAAAAGAGTGTGCTTCATACATCAAGAAGCACTCATCTGCTCTTGTGGTGTCGCACATAGATGCCGACGGCCTGACATCGGCAGCAATTATGGGAAAAGCCCTGGAGAGGGCGGGCATCGAGTATGATATCCGTTTTGTCAAACAACTTGAGCAAAAGGTGCTCACAGAGGTAGCAGACAGGAACCCTGAACTTGTGATATTCACAGACCTTGGAAGCGGCATGCTGGATGCGATAAACTCATTAAAGCTCAATGCGGTCATCTCGGATCATCACCAGCCCCAGGGAGCATCAGGATATGAGTACCATCTTAACCCCCATCTTTTTGCTATAAACGGAGCCACTGAAATAAGCGGGTCAGGTACTACTTATTTTATGGCCTCGGAGATGGGCGACAATGCGGATCTCTCAAGCCTTGCAATCGTGGGTGCAGTGGGGGATCTGCAGCATGTAAAACACGGGCAACTGATCGGGGCTAACAGGTCTATACTTGAAGAAGGTGTTAAGAGCGGTGTATTACACTACGAGAATGACCTCATGCTCTTTGGCAAGCAGACGCGCCCTGTATTCAAGCTGCTTCAGTATTCCTCTGACCCGTATCTTCCTGGCATCACCGGCAGCGAGGATGCAAGCATAGAATTCCTCAAAAAAGTGGGCATACGCCAGCACGGGGAGAAATGGAGGCGGTGGATAGACCATGAGCCCGGTGAAAAACAGCAGATCGTATCCGCTCTCATACAGTTCTGCCTTACATGCGGGGTGCCCGGATACAGGGCACAGAGGCTGATCGGTGAAGTCTATACACTGCTGTGCGAGCGCGAGGGCACAGAGACGAGGGATGCCTCGGAGTACTCCACACTGCTCAATGCAACCGCACGCTATGACCATGCGGATATAGGGCTTGCCGTATGCATGGGGGACCGCGCCGGTTTCTTTGAAGAGGCGTGCATACTGCTTAATGAGCACAGAAGGAACCTTGTAGAAGGGCTGAACCTGGTAAAGGAGCAGGGACTGACGCAGATGGAGCACCTGCAGTATTTCGATGCCGGGGATAAGATCAGGGAGACAATCGTGGGCATAGTGGCAGGCATGTGCACATCGTTCGTGAATAACAGGGATCTGCCGATCATCGCTTTTGCTGATTCTGACGGCGGGGTAAAGGTCTCATCGCGGGGGAACTATGACCTGACCAGAAAAGGCTTGAACCTCGGGGAAGCGATAAGCCAGGCTGCAAGAGCAGTCGGCGGAGCAGGAGGCGGGCATGATATCGCTGCTGGAGCCTTCATACCCTCCGGATCAAAGGATGAATTTATAAGAATGCTTGACCATATAGTAGGATCGCAGATAAAAATAAAATGATAGCAAGCTACATCAGTGGGAAATATTTATTACAGATACTGTCTGATATAATATAATCGAATTATAGTTATTGCTACTGGGACTATTAGAACAATGGTTGCACAAGATACTGAGAGAAAACCAGAGATGAATGATGAGGGGACTATTCCCATCGTTGGCATGGGTGCCTCTGCCGGCGGGCTTGAGGCTTTAGAGAAATTCTTCGCCAGTATGCCGTCAGACAGCGGTATGGCTTTTATTATAGTAATGCACTTTGATCCAAAAGCCAGGAGCATTATGCCTGACATATTAAAGAAACATACAGAGATGGAGGTATATCAGGTAGAGGACGGGATGAAGATCAGGCCAGACTGCATATATGTCATTCCACCCAACAGGGACATGGCCGTACTGCATGGAGCACTGCACCTCTATGAACCCGTAGTGCGAAAAGGTATCCGGCATCCGATCGATTTCTTCTTCAGGTCTTTAGCCGAAGACAGGAAAGAAAAGGCAATCGTCATCATCCTCTCTGGAACAGGATCTGAAGGCACACTGGGCCTGAAGGCCATAAAGGGCGAAGGCGGGATGGTTATTGTACAGAGCATAGAATCGGCAGTCTATGACGGCATGCCCAGAAGCGCCATAGCCACAGGACTTGTAGATTTTATCCTGCCGCCTGAGAAGATGCCGGAGCAACTGGTTAGCTATGTAAAACAATTTCAAGCTGCAGGTATAAGACCCGAGCGAGTCATAACAGAACAGATCGCCAATTATCTGCAGAAAATAATCATTCTGATCCGGGACCACACAGGAGCGGATTTTTCTCACTACAAGCAGGGTACACTCATCCGCAGGATCGAGCGGCGGATGAACCTTCACCAGATAGGGAATATAGCTGACTATGTCCGCTACCTGCAGGAGAACCCGTCTGAAATCAGTACTCTATATAAGGAATTTTTAATCGGGGTTACAAGCTTCTTCAGGGACCCTGAAGCTTTTGATGCCCTGAAAGAAAGTGCAGTACCAGAGATATTCAAAGACAGGAGTATTAACCAGCCTGTGCGCATCTGGGTGTCTGCATGTTCTACAGGCGAAGAGGCCTATTCTATAGCCATGATCTTCAAAGAGTACATGGACGAGATAAAGAGTGTCCACAAAGTCCAGATCTTTGCTACCGATATAGACAGGGAGGCAATTGAAGTAGCCCGCACCGGTGTTTACCCTGATAACATCGTGATCGATATATCCCCTGAGCGGTTAAACCGTTTTTTTGTAAAAGAAGCCGGAAGCTACAGTATAAAAAAAGAGATCAGGGAGATGGTGATCTTTGCTGTCCAGAACATCATTGCTGATCCGCCTTTCCTCAAGATAGACCTGATCAGTTGCAGGAACCTGCTGATCTACCTTGTCTCTGATATACAGAAAAAATTGCTGCACCTTTTCCATTACTCCTTAAATCCAGGTGGATTTATTTTCCTGGGAAGCTCAGAGACTATTGGCGAGTTTACAGACCTTTTCTCTACTGTTGATAGAAAATGGAAGGTCTTCAGACGCACAGGTGAGAAGGTAGCTTTACCCCTGATCACAACACCTCTCCCCGCTGCCCCGAGAATTGAGGTCACAAGGCCGGGTGAGATAAGACCGGGACAGGCCAGGACTATCGAACAGGTAGAGAGGATGCTGCTTTTCACCTATGCTCCACCATGCGTTATTGTGAATGATAAAGGTGATATCCTCTATATCCACGGCAGGACAGGTAAATACCTTGAGCCTGCGCCAGGGAGAGCAGTTTTTAATGTGCTGGAGATGGCGCGCGAGGGCATAAGAACCGAGCTGAATATAGCCCTTCATACAGCAGTAACGCAGAGAAAGGATGTTATCTTCCGGGATCTGAATGTAAAGACCAACGGCGGTGTTCAAACTGTTAATTTAACAGTAAGGCCCATAAGAGAGCCGGAAACTCTGCGGGGGCTGATAATCGTTGTTTTTGAGGACGTACCGCCCCACGAACATAAAGTACCAGAAGAGGTAGCCTATGAGCCAAAAGAGCTTAAAAAGTATGTCTCGGATCTGGAAAGTGAATTAAAGTCCACAAAAGAGAATCTACAGGCAACAATAGAGGAACTGCAGGCTTCAAATGAGGAGCTAAGATCAGCCAATGAGGAGATGCAGTCATCCAACGAGGAGCTCCAGAGCACGAATGAGGAGCTGAACGCATCCAAAGAGGAGTTGCAATCGCTCAATGAGGAACTTGTAACGCTCAACTCCGAGCACCAGACTAAGATCGAAGAGCTATCAGGAACGGTCAGCGATCTGAACAATGTGCTCTCAAGTACACAGATCGCCACTATCTTTCTGGATAATGACATGAGAATTAAAGGTTTTACTCCTATGGCCAACAAGATAATGAACCTGATCAAGACAGATATCGGACGACCGATCAGCGATATTTCTTTGAACCTGAAGTATGAGGATCTGGTAAAAGATGCGACTGAAGTGCTCGATACTCTGTCCCTGAAAGAAGGAGAGATCCAGGATGCCAGAAATAAAAACTGGTATTTAATGAGGATACTGCCCTATCGAACAGTTGAAAATGTTATCGATGGTGTTGTCATTTCGTTCATTGATATCACAGAGAGAAAGCTTGCTGAGCAGTTGCTTGAGCAGGATACCCGAATATATGCACGGGGCATAGTAGATACAGTTCGGGAAGCCCTTCTGGTACTGGATAAAGACCTGAGGGTTATATCAGCGAACCGGTCTTTCTACCGGTTATTTAAGGTTTCACCAGAGGAGACTGAAGATGGACTCGTTTATGATATAGGCAACAAGCAGTGGGATATTCCGAAATTGAGAGAACTGCTTGAAGAGATCATACCGAAAAACTCAGAGTTCAATGATTTTGAGGTGGAGCATAAGTTCCCTCAGATAGGACGAAGAACAATGCTGCTCAATGCCCGCCGGGTCCATCAGGCCAGGGGTAAAGATAAGATACTTCTTGCCATTGAGGATATTACAGAACGGGAGAGAAAATGAGCCAGTTTGAGATCGTCGCCATAGGAACATCTGCAGGAGGACTCCGGGCCTTGTCAGCGGTCTTATCAGACCTATCTCCTGATCTGCCTGTATCTGTACTCGTTGTCCAGCATCTTGACCCCCGCCACAAGAGCCTTATGGCAGAGATACTGCAGCGCCACTGCAAAATGAGGGTCAAGGAGGCGGAGCATGATGAGATACTTAAGCACTCGATCGTGTATGTCGCGCCGCCGAACAATCATCTGCTTGTCAGCGACAGGAGAATAGTGCTTACAAAAACATCATTCGTACATTTCGTTCGGCCTTCGATAGATCTTCTGTTTGATTCTGCGGCTGCTGATTTTAACGACAGGGTCATAGGGGTTATCCTGACAGGGACAGGATCAGTATCCTCTCCAAATTTAGTGGTAATGCTCCCTGCGAAGACAACATCAGTATCA
>DYGR01000066.1 GCA_020724545.1 Candidatus Methanoperedens nitratireducens | reverse complement strand
CTTTCTGTGCAAGCACAAAAATGTTTTCAATATTTCTTTTCATAATTCACCTCATCATTTCACAGCACTATAATTCATTTTTTTAATTTTTTGAAAATTATGAACATTGTGAAAAACATGAGTACAGCAAAAATGGTTAGTAGACTCTCTTTTTCATTTTTTTCTTTTAGTGTGGGATTATCTAAAGATGGGATATTGCGAGATAAATCTACATCAAATGTCACACTATCTGAATTGATGCTGCCATCATCCCCTTCATTATATACTTCAAACATGTGTATTCCACGGTTTAGAATAAATAAGTGTTCCGGTTCTATATGGCCAATGCCGATACCATTTAAAAAAATAGTTGTTTTATTAAATATATTATTGTATTTAAATCTAACGATGTTAGTATTATAGTTAACTGTTTTATTGTCGCCTTTTTTCCATGGAGATTCTATTATGTCAGTCGGAATATAAGATGACGAGTTCTTGATTCTGGATGTATCGTTTTCAGTGCATCTGAACGTTGTGCTGTCTGAGGCTGTGTTTCCAATCACGTCAGTAGCAGAAACTTTAATGGTGTGGTCGCCCTTTGTAAAAGTAAATCTCTGTCCCGATTTTATATAACCAAGACTTGCATTATCTAAAAATAATTCTATAGTACTGCTTGAATCCGAAATGTTGTATATTAGGTTAAACGCACAGGTATTAGATTTCTTCTCTGGGTAAGTAATGTTCACTGAGGGAGGCGTACCATCACCTGTACTGGCTAAAAAGTAAATACTTGTAACTAATATCCGTGTAGCATCTCTCACCGCTGAAAAGTCCAGTTTATCAATCGTATCTTCTGGAGTGTGGGAGTAAATTTCATTTCCAAAGTGAGTTATTTCTACGGCTGGAATATGGTTCTCCCAGAAAGGAACATGATCACTCCCTCCTCCTGGACTCCCAACACCTACACTAACTGGTATTTTTAAGTCTTCCGCTGACTTATTAAATATGTCCTTCAACCAGCCATATTGGGGTAGATAGCCGATATTTAAATTTTTACCTGCAATATAATCTACATTTATAACTGCCACTATATTTTCTGTCAAGTCTTTATGTTGAGAAATCCAGGCTCTACTCCCAATAAAACCATCTTCTTCTCCTGAAAACGCTATGAAATATACTGTTCTATTAAAGGAGTTGTTCTGCAGTATTCTCGCAACTTCAAGCATGGCAGCAACACCTGCTGCGTTATCATCAGCGCCCGGCCCGCCAATAGAGTCATAATGTGCGGTGATAAGTACTATCTGGTCTTTTAATATACCACCTTTCTTTACTCCCACAACATTTATTCCTGTTGCATTCCAGCGTTTGCCTTTAGTCTGCGCCTCAAAAGAAAACTCTTCAAGAGATGCAGCTAGACCAGTCTGTGACATTATATTCTTTATATAGGCTGCTGCATGTGAATTATTTACTTTATTGATTCTCCTCTCCCCATAGTCGGCTAATTGTCTTGTTATATTCTCAATATTTGTTTGATTAATTTCAAATAAAATGTTGAATGCATTACTATTATTGCTATTGTTAATGATTGGCGCTAGAGCTGAATTTTCAGAAATGGCATATACGTCTGTTGTTACTTGAGCGGAAAAAATCAGTATCATTAAAGAAAGAAATGCTTTTTTGGCCATCTTTATCTATTTCCATAAGTTATTTTTAATAAAAATAAAAGGGCATACATGCCCTTTTAAATTGGAGTTATTTTACCGGTATCTTGAGCGCTAGGTACGCCAGTGCGTGATGCAGAGATAGTGAAGTAGTAGGTCTGTCCAGGATTTGCTGTAAATGTCCTATATAAATATCCATCCGTGTTGTCATTTATATAGAGATTATCGGTAATATCTTTTGTAGCTATGCCTCCATCCGGTGCTGTTAATTTAAATTGTACAGATCCCCCAACGTAGGCATTCGTGTCGATATAATTATAATAAATAGCAATGCGTACTGGGGTTCCAGCACTGATATCAGGACTTGCATCCCATGCCTTTGCTACGACAACAGTACCTGCGCCTTCATCAACCGTTAAGTAACCTCCGTTCAGATCAACGCTCAAAATTCCAACGTCACTCTGTTCTGCACTCACTGCTGGCACAAACACCGTGCTCAATAGCAACATTGCTGTGAGCAGTGCGCCTATTCCAAATTTCATATTTGTTTTCATATTTTTTACCTCTTTGTTTATATTGTCCCGAGAGGCATAAGATCAAGCGAGGCTTTAAGTAGATTAAAGTCTAACCAATTCACGCCTTCGGGCACACTGGGGTTCAGTTGCTCTTGCGGAACTGCTGAACCCCATGCAACATCTTTTTTGATGTTTGCAATCTGTTCTATGAAACACTTTTTATATATCTTTTCTCTCCAAATCATCGAACTGAAGCTGAACAGTTCGATGATTTGGACATAAAGATTAAATATAGCTCAACATTATTGTTATTATGGTGATGTAAATGCTTAAAGTGATAGGAATCACAGCAATTTTGCTGCTGTTTTCAGCCTCACTGGCTGTAGCAGCAGTAAGCGAAGAGAATATAGATACAGATAAGACAGGTGGATACACAGTTGGGCCTGCTGCTGGCAAAGATGGAGATATTACCATACAGACGGTTTATGCTACAATCAGGCAGGGTGAGACAAACTGGCATTACAAAAATGTAACTACTTTTATAACAACGCTGAACGTGGATCTGGACTGGGGCAATCCAGGCAATTCTCTGAGGCTTAAAATATACTCCCCTGACGGCTATGTATTTGGTCCGTACTTTGATGATGCGGATGGAGCCATCGATGGCAGGATTAACCGATATATAAATAATCCGAACGGCATAGCCAAAGGCACATGGCGCTATGAGGTATACGGCTACAGCGTATCAGGAACAGAAGATTATTATATCTGAACTTCATAATAGAATCTATGCGGTGGATATGGTATCTTCTATTTTTTCTTTTTATCTTTAGCATTGCTGCTCATGCTGAAAAAGGTGGATACACAGTAGATTCCTACCCGATTCAAAACGGACCAATCGATACCAGCGGCGCAGACGGGACAAATTCATTCTGGGAACTGCCCCTCTGGATTAAAATAGCTTACATATCAGGAATTCTCCTTGCTTTTTTGGGATCGTTCAAGATAATACCTGTTGTTCTGGGTAAAATTAAAGGAATGCTTGAGAACCATAACAGGCAGAGCATTTTTAAATATATACTGGACAACCCTGGTTGTACCTTAGCTGAAGTCTCATATCGGCAAGAGATAAACAGGGGAAGTGTGAAATACCACATCTTCAGACTCAAATCCGAGGAAAAAATTATCTTAAAGAAAATGGGAAAATTCTTACGGTTATTCCAGAACTCAGGAGCCTTCAAAGTTAGCGAGCAGGTGATAGCAGCCCATCTCAAAAATGGTACAAGCAGGATGCTTCTGCGGGCCATCCTGGAGAATCCGGGTATAACGAATCAAGAGCTTGCAGAGAAGTACTATCTGGCTAAAAGCACCATACACTGGCATATACAGCAGCTTAGTAAAGACAATATAATCATATCCGAACAGGAAGGTAAGTACAGGAGATATTGTGTAAATGCAGATTTAGAGATAATTTTGCTCAGGTTTATACCTGCTAATAGACCTACCAGTGCTCAGGTATGATCAGGTAAATTGCCGTTCTCAACTTTAGGATAGTAACATATTTACCCTGCCCCTACGTTTTAGGCACGCATGAAAGCGGTACTTGGTCTTGAGGATGGAACGTTCATTAAAGGAAAGGGCATGGGAGTAGAGGGCATTGTTCAGGGTGAGCTTGTTTTCACAACCCAGTACACGGGATACGAGGAAGCACTGACAGACCCGTCATACAGAGGCCAGATACTGATGTTCACCTATCCGCTTATCGGTAACTACGGCATAAGCGGTGAGACATTCCAGTCAGACGGTATGCAGGCAGAAGGACTGGTTGTGAGAGAGGCCTGCGGCCACCCATCCCACCACAGATCCCGGCGCTCCATATGTGAGTTCCTAAGAGATGAGGGTAAATCAGGTATAATGGGAATCGATACACGCATGCTTACAATAAAAACAAGAGAGTGCGGCACCATGAAGGCTGCCATCATTGTCGGGGACGATAGCGGTGAGGAAGCGGTCAGACTTGCAAGAGAACAGCCTGATATCGGGAATCTGGACCTTATAGGGAAAGTCACCTGTAAGCAGCAGTATCAGGTAAAAGGGGATAAAGACGGGGGCCACATAGTCCTCATGGATTTTGGTGTGAAGAGGAATATCATTAAAAGCCTGAACATGAGAGGATTGAATGTTACCGTAGTCCCTGCCACAGTACCGGTGAGAGATATTTTGAATTACGAGCCAGATGCCCTGCTCCTGTCAAACGGTCCGGGTGACCCGCAGCAGGCCACAAACGGTATATCGGTTGTTAAAGAGCTTGCAGGGCAGCTCCCTATTTTCGGTATATGCCTCGGGCACCAGATCATCTCCATTGCCCTCGGAGGGAATACATACAAGATGAAATTCGGGCATCGCGGTGCCAACCAGCCTGTAAAAGACCTCAAAAGAGGAATCGTGCATATTACATCGCAGAACCACGGCTACGCAGTAGATAAGAGCAGCATTGATGAAGAAGAAGTAATTATAACCCAGATCAATGCCAATGATACGACAGTTGAGGGACTGGAACATAAATACCTGGATATAGTATCAGTACAGTATCATCCTGAAGCACATCCCGGGCCTCTTGATACAGAGAAGATGTTCTTTGACAGGGTTGTTGAGAGGACTAAAAATAGCACAACCGTTCTTTAGATATTCCATCGATCATCGATCGGGAAGCATTCATTTATCCACATCAATATATTATTATGATGTATAATCATGTATTCCCTTGAAATGACAGGGAGTTCTCCAAAAAATTCTGAGCGGATTATTTGCATATTAAGTATATCCCTTCTGGTCTCAAGCTTGTGCTCTCTCAAAATTATGCCTATCGGGATATCAGCCCTCATGAGATCGTCCCTTACCGCCTGCGGCATTCTTTTAATAGCTGCCAGTGACTTTGCCAGCACATACACTGTGCCGTCGGCGCTCAGGGTCACAAGCCTGCTGTTAACATCATCCCCGGGTTCTATCCCAATAAGCTCTGCCATATCGGATGTGGCTTTTACCACATGCTGATCCAGAGTTACGACTTTTACTGCCTTTCCTGTAAGTAGCTCAAGCAGCAGCGTGACCGAACCATCAGTGCCTGCACATATTCGAAGACAGGCGGGAATATCAGGTCTTTTAAGCGCATCCCACAAATTCAAACCTCTTGCACTTGTTTTTTGGCCTTTGCAAGGCGTTCTTTGGCAGTGTAGCCTGTTGCCTCTTCAAGAAAATTCCTGTAGCGCCTGTTTGTATCAAGGATAATGTCATCCTGGGCTTCTTTACTGGATTCTGTGTCAACATAGAGCTTCTTTTTATCAATCCAGACTGTTAACTTCTTAAAGGCACCGTAGCTCAGTGTGTACTTACCACTTTCTTCTTTTAATTCGGCAGGAAAGTTCCTCTCAAGTACCTCACGGACTCGCGCAATATCCTGTGAAGATCCTCGTTTAAATGAATACTCCTGAATAATATCACCTGTGTATTATAGGATTTACATAAGATTAAAAGATTGCTCATGATATCCATGAACATTCTCTCTATTATGGTATTCGTATTACCACCTCACAGAGATTATCTCCATGAGACAGCAATTTTCTAATTTCTAATCCTGCCCTGTTCCCGAATGCATAATTAAGTGCGCCTTTGAATGTCTCTCTTGCTGTATGGCAGATATATGTATCGAACTTATCCCCTTCTGTAGCAATATTGCATCTCCTGACAGTGTACAGCAGGTTTTTCCCTTCCAATTTCCACTCACTTTCTATATGGATTCTGGAATTTATTATTTCAAAAGCATTTTTAAAGATCTCCAGATTCCAGCTTTTGATGCCGTTTTCTCTTTCATACTCCTGCATCAGGGATCTACCGATTTTTCTGCCCAGCACTGTCAGTGATAGGGGTATATCTGGAATATCCTTAAACCCTTTTAGAAAAGTCAAGAACATTATTAGTTCCTGATCCACTTTGCTGTTGCTTGTTTTCAAATTATCTACTATCTCATTGATTTTTATACCCACATCCGGCCTGTGCGTCAGTACGATCATATTGGCTGTTGACTTTGCATCATATAAATGGCCGTTAGCCTCCAGAAGCATTACCAGTATTTTTTTTAGTTTTTCTATTGCTTCTTTATTTCTATAATTGTGGAATAATATTATGTTCTCTTTATCGATCTCTACTCTATCTGCAACCCTGGAGGTCTCATAAACTTCCTTTATCAGAAAAAGCATCTCTTTTAAGGATATCTCCTGTATCGGTTTTTTCGCAAGTGTCTCTATCGTTATCTCTCCCAGGGGTATCTTATTGGCAAGCAAATCTTCAAAATAATTCCTGTGAAGAGTGACCATATTGTAATTACTCAAAATATGCCTGTTGATTATAGCCTTCCAGAAATCTGGATGGCTCTTTATCACTCTTATTACTTCATCCATCCCTCCAAAAAAGGTAATCAGGCTTCTCTGTGCCTCATCTTTATTCGATCGGGATAGTTCAACTTTTATACTATTACTGAAATTAATAACACATCTTATCTTAAGCGGTGTATGCTCAAGTGAGTTTTTAACCAGATATTGAGACAGTATGCAGGCAACAAATTTTATTCTCTGAGTATCCCCTTTTATTTCTATTAATACACCAGAAGGTAACTTTTCATTATCATATTTTAACACAAGATCAATATTCCATCCAAGCTCGCCGAACTTGTAGCGGAGATCTTCCTCAAGTTTTTTCATCGAATTCATCAGTATGGGATTAATCAGTTCGTCTAATACACTATAAGGAACAAGTATATCATCGGTCTCCATCAGCATCCATTTAAGCAGAGAGTTGTCTATTGCCGATGAGTTGTATGGCAATCCGGATTTACCTGCCCTGTCTATTATCTCTCTCATTGCAGCGCTGAAATTACCACTATGTCTTTTCACGTATGGTTCCATCTTTTCAACGCAGTCTTTATCAAGGGAGATATGTTTTGTAACTATCATATTTTCTAAACCTGGGTTTCACTATCCTGAATTATCTCAAACACGCCTTTGTTTTACTCTTTTTTACATTTTCCCCGTTTTATATAAAAATAACTTAATGTGGCAAAGTAGAGGTATTCTCTACCCCTGCTGAATATGTTTCCCTTTCTAACGTAAATATCTTTCGATAACACCACAGCAACAAGCGCATGATTTATATATACCTGCGGCAAAGTTATAGATACGAAGTTTTAGAAATGATAAGCAGTAAAATGAGATTTACACTCTTAATAGGCTTTGCCGGATTGGTCGCTCTCATGTATATCTCAATATCAACAATACTCCTTGCTCTGCTTCTGGGACTTCTTCTCGTTCCTCCTGTACTGGTTTTTATATCAATAATCATAGAAGGTGTCCCCATGGTCATAAAAGAATTGCAAAGTATACTGGCTTCAGAGAAAAATTTCTTTGTGATCTCTATATCAAAAGAATCTATCACTCTGGAACCGCAATTTAGATAGGTCTTTAAAGGTCTGGAATATAACCAATGAAATCTCTTGCAATAATCAGAGCGACAGACATCCTAAAAATCAAATCAACATTAGTGGAAATGAATCGGTCAGGCCTGAGATTTGAGGGCGAACCCAAAGAAATAAACCCTGCCTCTTTAGAAAAGACATTATCCGAAGTATATAAAGCGTCTGATATACACTATGAGATCTGCGCTCTTGTTCCTATCGTTCAGGATTATGAATCATTGCAGAGTAAAATAAAAAATATACCCCTTTATTCCAGTGTACTTATCCTGAACGCTTCGCATGAACTCTGGAATAAATTTGTCAAATTAATTCCCATCCTGCCAGATCTTGATATCCCAAAAGTATATCATAAAGACGCAAATAAACAGACCAGTGATCCAAAAGGAAAGTCTTCTGCGGTTTTTCTTGGAGTATTTGTCAACAGAAGAGTACAGATGCAAGCAGGCTCCGGGGTCGTGTACACAGGCATTCTCAGACATGCTGATTCAATCGGTGTTTTTTTTGAGCCATCAGATAACTCTGCCCCTTTTTTCATTACATGGCACGATATCAAAAAAATAATAATTCCCAAGGAAGAGAATAAAAAATAGAGCCTCGATATCAGTTCTTCTTGTTAAACTCAAGCAGCTTTATGCATCATAGTGGTGAACCAGTAATCCAAGTCGGGCTAATAGATCACGGGCTATATCAAGTGATTCTTCCTTACTTTCAGCTTTGATGATCATCCTGCCGCTTGGGTACATTGAGACCTCAACACCATTGTAATTTAGCAACAGCAGGTACTTTGTTGCTACCCTGGTCTGGATTATCCTGCTAGCTTCGATCAGATCTATTCTAGTATTGGTACTAACTTCAAATGCGGTTCTGCCTGAGCACAACCGGACTGAGATCGCCATAGGCTTTTGAAATGCAAAGGAAATATATAAGCTTGAGTACAAACTCTCAATACAATTAATATGTTCCTGAGGCGAGATGTTTTACGTTCATCTTTACTTTTATTATTTTTAATACCAGCCGGCGCTGCAGCCAGTGATATATTATTGAATGGAACGAATATTTATCTGGCTACAGGACAATCCTATAATCTGGAGCAGGGGTATATGCTGAGTTTGAAAGGTGTAAGCAACGATGGCTCGGTCTGGCTTCAGTTAATAGAAAATGATACGATCGTAAAAAGTGAAATCGTACACAATTACGGATCTTTTATATATAACAAGACTGACAGGACAATACTATCTGTTATACTGGATAAGGTATATTCAGGTCCATCCGAACAAAACCTTGTTTCACTTTATCTCTATCAGTTCATTGATCCTGATATGCCTGCACCTGGTAAAACTATAATACCTGGAAGTACTATAAATATAATTAATAACAGTTCATTTCCAGGAATACGCCCTGCTCTGGAGCCTAATATCTTGATAATTGGCATTGTTTTTAGTGCAATTATTTTTTATATAATGTATAAATTATGGTGAATCATGAAAATCTTGAAAAAGGAACTCAGGCTCAATGAGGGTGAGATCTCACTTGTTACCGAATCTTTAGACGACCTCTGGCATTTAAAATATATACTTGAGCCCGGAGACCTGGTGTATGCTTACACCAAAAGGAGAGTGGAAGGTGCTACAGATAAATTAAGACCTGAAAAAGCTGAGAAAAAAACCGTCCGTCTTGGAATAGGTGTTGAGAAGGTTGAGTTCCACAGGTTCTCAAACCGCCTGCGCGTACACGGGGTTATTATCGATGGGATGGATATCGGGGCGTATCATACGCTCAATATCGAAGAGGGAACGAGTATTTCAATAGTTAAGAAGTGGAAAAACGATCAGTTAGAGAGAATAAAAGAAGCCGAGATCGCCTCCAGGCGCCCCAGGGTAATAATCGCTACAGTGGAGGAGGGAGAGGCATACATAGGAGTGGTAAGGCAGTTCGGAGTGGAAGAATCTTCGCATCTTGAACGATCACTTGGAAAAGGCGAGGGCAGTAAGCGAAATGAGTTCTTCGGTGAGCTTGCATCCCAGTTGAAATGGGCGGCTGAAAAAGTCGAAGCTGTAATACTGGCAGGTCCAGGGTTCACGAAAGAGGATTTTCTTGAGTTCCTCAGGATGAGGGAACCTGAACTTACAAAAAAGATAGTGATTGAGGATACATCATCCATAGGGGTCTCAGGTTTTCAGGAGGTCCTGCGCCGCGGGGCTGTTGACAGGATAATGCAGGAATCCAGGATCGGCAGGGAGGCAAAACTCATAGAGGAGCTAATGAAGGAAATCTCAATAGATGGAAAAGCTGCCTATGGTATGGCTGATGTCAGGAATGCGCAGGGCTTTGGTGCGATTGAGACATTGCTGATCACGGATGAACTTCTGCGCACAGAGCGTGAGAGTAACTCTATTGATGATTTCTTAAAGGATGTTGAGCGCTCCCAGGGAAGGATCGTGGTATTCAGTACAGAATTTGAACCTGGAAAGAAACTTGAATCCCTGGGCGGGATTGCGGCGCTTCTGAGGTTTCGGGTGAACGTGTGAACCTGAGGGATGCGGCTCTGGATATCAGATACCTTCTTGATAGGGGGTATCCGCAAAAAGGAGTTGTAGAGTTTGTCTGCAACCATTACAGGCTCGATGAGGAATCAAGGTATCTTCTATCAAGGGCTGTTCTCTCGCATGAGGTTTCTGAGAAACGAAAAGCGAAATTTTTACCATGTGATAAAATAAAAGGAAACAGTATAATAATAGATGGCTATAATATCCTTATCGGGATGGAAAGTATCCTTGAGAAAAAAGCATACCTGTGCGATGACGGGGTGATAAGGGACATTAAAGGTGTTTTCAGCAATTATAAAGTCTCTGAAAGTACTGAGACGGCAATTGAATTAATATTACACTTCTTAAAGGAAAGTAGTCCCGATCAGGTCTGTTTTCTTTTAGATTCAAAGATAAGCAAAAGCGGTTTGCTGGCAAGGACTTTGCGGAATAAAATGCTCGAACTCGGATTGAAAGGGGATGCTAGGACATCTAAGCATGTTGATTATGATCTGAAAAGTTCTAAATACATCGTTGTATCAAGCGATGGTGTGATAATAGATGAGGCAGAAAAGGTGCTGAATTTCCTGTCCTGTATAGTATCTAGATTCAGGCATCTGGAGGCTAGAGTTATTCACCAGTAGTCTGAAATTACCAATCTATGAAAAAAATAGGCATAGCAGTAACAGATCCTGAGGACTGGACAGGTGCTGCCCTGTGCAATTCTGTGAGGCATTGCGGCATGCACCCTGTTGTATTCAGTCTCAATAATGCGACCTCGAATATCTCATCATGTAAAATATATGCCGATAAAATTGATCTGACAGCGCTCGATGCTGTTATTATCCGGGATATGGGACCTGCGACCCGGAATGATGCCGCATTTAGATTTGATATTCTCTGCCAGCTCAAAGAGTTCGGAGTCAAAGTTATTAACTCACCTGAGTCCATAGCGCGGGCTGCAAACAAGCATGTTTCAAGTTATTTATTTCAAAAGCACGGGATTCCAGCGCCTGAAACTGTGGTAACCAGCGACCTGGATGATGCGCTGGGTGCGTTATCCTCTTTTGGGCGCGCTGTGGTGAAGCCGGTCTTTGGGTATAAAGGGATAGGTGTGGAGTGCGTAAAGGACGGAGCTATCGGAACCCGGAGGCTCAAAGAGCTATTGAAAAAAAACGGCTCTGTTTATATGCAGGAATTCATACCCAATCCTGGCAGGGATATCAGGGTATTTGTTGTGGATAAAAGTGTGGTGGGCTCAATATACAGAATAGCACCTGCAGGAGGATGGATAAATAACCTGAGTCAGGGCGGGAGCGCAAGACCCTGCGTATTAACTCGTGAGCAGGAAAGATTGAGCTTAAGAGCTACTAATGTTATTGGGACGGTTTTTGCCGGGGTGGATATTATCGAGGGAGATAGAGATTATGTTCTTGAAATCAACGGAACGCCATCAGGTAGGGGAATTTTCGAGACTTGCGGGATGGACGTGACAGGGAGTATTGCAGAATGCTTATGACCCGGCTTTGGGACAATATTATTGGATCAGCTCCAATTTACCTAAAACAACCTCAT
>DYGR01000012.1:62367-68686 GCA_020724545.1 Candidatus Methanoperedens nitratireducens | reverse complement strand
TTTTCGCTTGTTAAGTGAATATTGTGTGTAAGTGGTAAAGGGGTAAAGTGGAAAGCAGCTACGGAGCCCTCAGGAGGCGAAAGCCGAGGTTGTCGCCGTGGATGCCAGGGCCGCCGTAGGTGCGATATGCCGAACGGCAACGCCAGGCTTCGTAGGTCCAGCTACCGCCCCGAGCGACGCGGACGGAGCCATCTCCCTCCCATGCACTGCCGTCCGTGGGTGCGCCATTATAGTTATCATGCCATTTATCCTGCACCCATTCCCAGACATTGCCGTGCATGTCGTATAATCCCCAGGGATTGGGCTTCTTCTGACCGACTTCATGGGTTTTTCCGCCTGAGTTAGCATCATACCAGGCATAATCGCCGAGCTTTGATTCATCATCGCCGAAGGAATACCTTGTAGTTGTACCAGCGCGCGCCGCATATTCCCATTCTGCCTCAGAGGGAAGGCGGTATTTATCCGTGCCTTCCTTTTCATTTAGTTTTTGGATGAATTCCTGAGCATCATTCCATGAAACCCGCTCAACAGGCAGGTTGTCGCCTTTGAAATAAGATGGATTATTTCCCATGACCTCACGCCACTGCTTCTGTGTGACCTCGTATTTGCCCATGTAGAAAGCATTTGCGAGCTTTACGCGATGGACTGGACCTTCATTGCTAAATCTATCTTTTTCAGTGGATGGCGAGCCCATGTCAAACTCGCCCGCAGATATAAGCACGAATTCCATGCCGATGGAGTTGGTGAAGGTCTTCTGGTCTGCGGCTGGTGCAGGTATCGGTGTTGGAGAAATAGTTGGAGTGATTTTAGGAGTCTGGACTGCGCTTGGAGTAAACTTGGGGCTGGTCGGAACAGGTGTAAATTTTGAACTTTCAGGCGCATCACTCGCACCAGGCGCAAGCACAAAATATCCGAGCACCAGCATAGCCAGCACCAGCGCAACCGCAAAGAATCTGCTCCGCGAGGCTGCCTTCGCCTCTTCCTCTTTCCGCGCCCTTTCCTCTTCTCTCGCTTTGCGCTCCTGTTCCTGTCTTCTCAGGCGCTCTTCTTCCTCTCTTGCTTTCTGTATTTCTCGCTCCCTTCTTTTTGCTTCTTCTCTCGCTTTCCGCTCCCTCTCTTCTTTTTCTCTTCTTTCCTTTTCCTTCCTTTCTTCCTCAATAGCGCGGCGGTGACGCTCTTCGCTTAATCTTTGTCTCTCTTCCTCTTCTTTCTCTTCTCTTGCTTTTCTTTCCCTCTCCCTTTCCCTCTTCTCCATTACCTCATCCCCCGAAGCAATATTCGCCCTCTGCACCACGCTGTCCTCTATCACCACATCCCCGCCGCAGCTTCCATCAATATCGCAGAAGCTCAGCAGATTGCTCCGCTGTATAACGGAATCCTTGATATGTATATTAAAAACAGGCTGCACTTTGCCGAGCCTCTCAAACTCCCTTGTAAGATTGCGCCCGATCTCAGCCAGAAGCCCTGTGATATCGCCGGGGTCATTTCCCGCCGCAAAAACCTCAATACTCTCTGTATCCCTGCGGATGCAGCATTTGATCACAAGGTCTTTCTTCGTTACCTTCGTTTTGCCGTAATACCAGGCTTCGTATGTCTTTTCATCCGTGGTCCTGAATGTCCTGATATGACGCACATCATGCAGCAGCACAACATCCCTGCATGTCCCCAGAAGCTCGGATGGCTCTACCCTTTTAGGAAGGGTATATATTTTGCTGTCATGGAATTGAAGCTCTGATACGAGTTCCTTGAGCCTGCCTATATTGATATCATGCTCTGTGCGAAATATCGGACAGACCACCTTTATCTTCAGCGTCTCCATCTGCACAGAATCAGGTCTGCCGAAAGCGTCCTTAAAGCTGATACGGCAGTTGACGTCCGTGCCCTCCTTCGCGCATATCAGAGGGTCGAGGTAAAAGGCGATTGTCCTGTCGGTATTTGGATTGATATTGCCGAGGATAATCTTCCCTTTCTTTTCAGGATAGTATTCAGGCTCAAAGCGGTCAAAATGAAGTATCCTTTCATCGATATCAGGCTCAAGCGCTGCATCAAGGATAGCCAAACTGGATGTGTTTTTTACGGATATCTTAACACGGATGCATCCACCGAAGAACTCGAACTCACGGAGTACTGCTGGTTTGCCTGGAGCTTTATGAGATGTATCCCTGTTATCCATCTATTATCTACACCTTCACCTCTATCCTCCCCCTCTTAATCACCCTTATCCCCCCTCCACTCTGAGAAACCACAACCCCCACCGCCTTCGTCACCATCGTTATCGCGGCCACAGAGGAATGCCTTGTCCCGAACCCTTTCGGCAGGCTGACACCGCTGGCATCCACTGTTAAATACCTCCCGGCAGCTTCTATAAGTCCATCCCCATGGATCACAAAAACACCATCGAGCTGCGCTAATTCTTTAATATTATCTTTCAAATCAGAGATAGTGATCATCCTTTCCTCCGGCCGGTGCCCTGCAAATGGGTTAAGGATAAGCTGTCTTGAATTATTCATCACATTTCCGCTGTCCCCGATAACAAATGCAGTGCCCACTGGTTTTCCTTCCCTTCCATCATGGGCTATCTCTACAGCAATATTAAGTGCGGCCTTAAAAACCTCTGGTTTGATATCAGATTCATCTAATAGAGAAGGCAATCTATCAATTACAGGCTTTAGAAGTTCTTCTTTATTCTTTTCTCTGGATTGCTCTTTAAAATTACTTATCGCGGGTTGTTTTTTTTTATTTTGCTCATATCCGCCGTATTCCTGCGCCCAGGTCTCATATCTTATTATATCGCGTTCTTTTACTGCGCTCTCTGTAGTTTCCAGGGATTTTTGGAAATCTGCTCTATTAAGCGGCCTCACCTTAAGCTTGAATTCCTTAATAGCATCAACTGGCTTATCAGCAAGCTGGCTGAGCCCTGCATTTTGCTCGCGAACCATATTCCAGATAGCATCATTACACAGCGTAGTGACATCACGACCTGCAAATAACTTTGAGATGCAATCCTGTGCTATCTCTTGCAGATCTCCCTGAAATTCTATACCTTTTCTCTGGGTATTGATCTTTATCATCTCCTGGACAGCCTGCAGATCTGGCAGCGGGACATATATCCGCTTCTGGAACCGGCTGAGCACAGCAGCGTCCAGGTCCCAGGGTGTGTTTGTTGCTGCCATTGTTAAAACATACTGGCTGGATTTTTTATCCTGCAATCCATCCAGTTCTGAAAGTAATGTTGATAATACCCTGCGTGAGGACTCAGAGATCTCAGTGGAGCGGCTCATTGCAATTGAGTCAAATTCATCTAAGAAAATAATCGAGGGCGATCTTCTTCTGGCAGAATTGTAGAGAGCGGATATGATCTTTGAGGATTCGCCAAAGTATTTTGATAATATCTGGCTTACTTTAACATTAAAGAATGTAGCCTTCAAAGATCCTGCTGTAGCCGCTGCAAGCAGGGTTTTCCCTGTGCCCGGAGGTCCAAAAAGAAGAATTCCTTTCCATGGTCTTATAGCTTCAGGCTTCCCTTCGATTATGCTCAATACTACAGATTCCTTGATGATCTCTTTTGTGTTATCAAGGCCTGCGATATCATTCCAGGTAACTGTACTTGAAGTTATTAGATTATCTTCGATATACTTCTCAAAGTTCTCCTCTTTTTCATTTGCTGGTGCAGTTTCACTGGATTGATAAGTCGTGTGTACAGGCTGCTGCACATACTCTTTTGGTTTATCTTTTACTGGTATAATCCCTTTATCTAACTGCTCTGAAGCATAGGAATAATTTTTTGAAAGTAAAAGCCATTTCTCTTTAGATTGTTTCCCTGAGACCGTATTACTTATCCTCTTTGCAGCATTTGCTGCAGCAGAAAAAGCCTTTTTTGCCGTATCATAATCTCCCTCTTCAAAGGCGCTCTCTGCGATTTTTTTATTCTTTATGAATTCTTTACGTTGGATTGCTTCAAACTCATCAGATATGCTCATTATGATCTCCAGGGATTGAATTTATGAGAAATGACGGAAAAAAAATGGTTGTGATTCTTGCAAGCCATTATTTTCGTTTGAAGATGTTAACTGGGTTCAGCCTCTCTTCTCACAATCATTTTTTCATTCTGTTTTTCAACAGTCTCTTTGAATTTATCTACATCAATCTGCCCTGCTTCGAGCTGATCCCACTGATCCAGAAGTTCTTCTGTGTCTTTAGACAGTCTCTCTTCACCAAATATGCCCACCATAGCACCTTCTAATGCTCTCATTTTATCTTCATGCATCATTCCTTCGATAGCGACTTCGCTTGCAATATCGGAAACCTTGTCCAGATCCATATCGAATATCTGATTAGCAATTGTACTTACCTGTTTGGAATTTTTCTGCTCGATCATGAATTCAAGCATGTTCAGCGCCTTTTTTTGCCTCATCAGGCTCTCATGTGTCTTCTGGAGCTGAGTCTTCTTGTTTTTTACGGCACTGAGCTCATGTGATAATGAGATTTTTGTCTCTTTTGTCTGTCCAACGCCTTTTTTAATTATCTCTTCAATTTTTGCATTCAGATCATCTATTTCATCTCTTTTTATACTCGCAAGACGATCGATCTTGATCTGGTCTCTCTTGATATCATTAACCGATACCTTTAAAGGATCTTTCTTGAAGGTGTCCTTTACCCATTTTCCAAAGCTTGCCATTTTATCACATCCATTTGATGTCTGTCCGAGGACATTAAGTATAATACTCTATACTTTATAATTATTGTTACTTATTTTGCAGAGTAAATTAAGCCGGTTACACGTATTACGTAACTATTTTTGGCTGATAGTGCTGTCGGTGATGGCATCTCACATCAGTCTTCCTTATTTTCTCCAATATTTAGCAAGAGATGAAAGTGCTCTGGCTGCATCACTGCGTACAGTATAGTTATTGCTGTTCAATGCACGAATGAGATTTTTTATATCTCCATGCGGATACTCATCTCTCATCCCAGCCAATATTGCTCCTCTGTACGATACTTTCCTTAATATTTACCTGCGCTCTTCCACCAGCATCCATCTCAAAACTCGTCCGCTGCACCAACGAGTCGATGATATTGATCACCTGCGTATTCTCAATAATCCCTATCTCCTTAGCAGACTGCACAGATCCTACAAGATGCCTGATGCCATCTGCCATCTCATTCATGAACCCATTCAATCCGTATTTCTTATCAGAGTGCGCCCGCAGAACAACCTGCGTTGACCCCTTATAGTCCTGAACAACTGCGGTAAGGAGATAATACGCCTTCTCTCCTATAGATTCGCCTGAGAGGTAAATGACCCTCTTGCCCTCAAGATCGTATTCTCTGACTCTGTAGAGCATGTGCCTGCACGTCTCTCCCATGAAACTTGCTAAATCCTCGATACTGATGCCTTTGAAAGAGATACCCTCCTGCACGAATTCGCTGCTCGCTGCAAGGCGGCTGTACTCTCCCTCGCTCATGGGCTTTTCTTTCAGGAAGGGGCAGACACAGTGCACTTCTTTGGGGCGCATTTGCATTGTGTGTCTCTTGCCTGTATAGTCTTTGTAGGTGACTATGGCGTTTATCTGTTCGTTATGGATGCAGCCACGAGGCTTGAGAGTATATGTTGCAGTTCTTTTACCGCTTGGATTAATGTTCCCTATATTTTGAACCTCGCTATCACTCATCGAAAAAAGTGTTCTAGGACAATCGAGGATAATTTGTACGTCCATTATAACAAAACTAAAATTATTCTCTATACGAATACCGAAGCGCAAGTCGTTATTAGGTAGCACTTCATAGCCTCGTTTGATACCAAGCTCAGATTGTTCATGTTCATAATCTGCTGTTTTTCTTGGTGTTTCTTTATCTGGACTGATCTGGATCGTTGTTGTATGTTTTGTTTCGTATTTTCTTCCTTTCAGGTCACTAAATTCTATTATGTAATCAACAGGAACGTCGCCTGCTTCTACTGGTTTTATGTTAACTTGTATTGTTTGCTGTTTGCCTGCATCGAGTTGAAGTATGGTTTTAAAGTCTCTAATTTCAAACGCCTTTGAGAAGTTTATTGTTATATTTTCTGCATGCGCTGTTCCATTGTTGGTTATAGTCATATCCTGGTATTTCCAGATATTGTACTGCATTCTTTGAGGCATACTGATAGTGATATCAGGCCTGCATTCTTCGATTGATCTATCTACTTCATTTTTGCACTGCTGGGCAACGTTTACAGCAGTAGCATATTCTTTTGTATTAAAATAATTTTGAGCAGTGGATAAAAGATGCTCTTCTTTTTGCAATTCAGGAACGCCAAGTTCTTTGGCTTTTTCCAGTG
>DYGR01000012.1:0-62267 GCA_020724545.1 Candidatus Methanoperedens nitratireducens | reverse complement strand
GCAGCATTTATGGCATCGGTATACTTTTCTGCATCAAAGGAATTTTGAGCAGTGGCTAATAGATGCTCTTCTTTTTGCAATTCAGGAACGCCAAGTTCTTTGGCTTTTTCCAGTGAAAACTTAGCAGCATTAATCTGTTCTAATGCTTCTTTATATTCATCGATTAACCTTTCTAATTCATTCTGGCATTGCTGTGCAGCATTTATGGCATCGGTATACTTTTCTGCATCAAAGGAATTTTGAGCAGTGGATAAAAGATGTTCTTCTTTTTGTAGTGCAGGGATAGAAAGTTTTTTTGCTTCTTCTATAGAGAAATTTGCACTTTTTATCTGATTTAACGCTTTATCTCTTAATCGTTCTAACTCTAGTTCTCGTTTCTTACGCTCTTGTTCTATTTTTTTATGCTCTTGTTCCGTTCTCCGCTGCTCAAATTCTTTTATTGCTGATTCTATATTCTTACTACATTTGAGTGCATACTCTTTGGCATTAGCTAAGTCATCTGCCTCAAGTAATTCTTGTGCGTACTGCAATAGTTGTTGAGTACTCTGTGGAATCTTAACACCATTATTCACAGCATTCCGTAAAGCCTCCTCTGCATCTAGAACTAGCGATTTAACCTCGTTAATTTGAGCATCATTTATCTTAACACCACCGTGCAACGCTTTATACAAGGCATTATCCACATATTCAATGACAGATTTTTCATCATTAACTGGGGTTTCATCGCTGTTAATCGGGGTAGCATTAGGCTCACTTGAAACATAAGAAATAGTAGATTGAGTGTTACTAACAGATCTCGGCAGTTGTGGTCTAGATTTACTGTTCAACTTCCCAATCAATAATATAAATCCGATTCCAAGTATTAACCAAAATATAAATCCGATAATCCATCCCAAATCTATAGAATATGGCTTTTGTGCATTCTGGATTGGTGTCGATATTGCCATGTCAGCATCTTGAATCTGTAAGAACACAGGCAAATCGCCAGCCTGCGCTGCCTGCGCCAGAATCAATATAATCAGCGTCGAGAGCAGTATATTCACTCCGTTCATATTTTCTCCTACCTGGACATGATTATTCAGTAATCAATTTTAACATATAAACTTTTTTGTATTTTTCAATAATCTTAATTATCACTGACAGCATAAATTACGCTTCTTTATTACTCACTACAGCGGTTGATGTGCATAGCAATATAAAATAAACCTATTATTATATATACTAAAACACATACTATAACAACCAATATGTCGAATACATATCTTTAATAGACATCTCCAAAACCTTGGGTAGAAAAAGCAGGTTTGACATATTAAAAAAACTCGGCATCAAATCCTGCAGGAACACAGAGCTATCCGATGATCTGGACATCCGCAAAGAGCGAGTCTCAGAGGCTCTGGCTGACCTCATAGCCTCCCGCCTCGTAATAATGTTCGAGCGGGAGGCGATCATAGGCGAGAAGCATACCATGTACGTTGCATCGCCATTCGGGGGCGAGATCCTGAACATAAACGACAAGCTCGATACCATCAAAGAAAAATTCCCTGAGAGGATCCTGGATTTTGGGGAAGGGATTGCATATATCCTGAAATATTACTTAGAAACAGATGTCAATGTAACGCACAATACGATCATTACGCGCGGGGGGCGCAAGATTAACCTGGTCATAGAAAGGGCGCCGTGCGATAAGAAAAACTGCGAGATCACCTGCGACCCTTTAATAAAAAGTATAGTAAAACGATTCGGGGAGCTTGACCGGTTTGAAAGAACCGCTCATGATAAATGCTGCTTTAACATAAAATTCTGGCGCAGATAGTCACTCGTACTGTTTTTTCTGATGCTTTAAGCTGTCCAATATCCGCCCTATGTGTTTAAGCTCCCGGTCAAGCCACTCATCCTCTCCTTCATCCTCCAGCATCAGGGAAACATTATTAAAAAGTGCTGCTGGAATGCTCTTGCTTATAAGCTCACGGGCTGATATTTCGATCATTCTTAAAACCTCATCGTGGGTCAAAAAACCAGTTTTTTCAAGCTCAATTAACATATTACCAATACTTTCCAGCTCTGAAAGGATGCTCGATTTTTTACAGGCATAACCACCTCTCTCAAGGTCCGGGAATTCTGAACCAAGCTTATTATCAAAAAATCGACTTGAAATTATTTTCATTCTTTCCTGACCAACGATCTTTTCCCAATCATCCAGCATCTCTGTTATCATATACCTTAATTTATGATATATTACATGCTAATAAAAACTGTTACTGAGAAAACGTATGGTATTTTATTATTTCCTGGCATTGAACAGATCGAACTCATCTGTTGAATGAATATTCCTCAAATCGTTTTAGATCCCTCTCATTTATTGAAAACTCATCAGGTGTTATAGAGTCATCCGAGGAAACATCTTATTGTTGTTTTCATATCGGCGCAACCGAAACAATTACCGGCGTTCATATCCCTTCTAAGACATACATTTTCCTTTATATCCTTCTCTTTACGGGACAGGAATTTACACCAGTTTATCATGGTTAGCCCCAAGTGATAGCCCATTCCGATACCTCCTGTATTAACAATCAGTTCATATCCCCAAAACTATATAATATTTATCCTTATATATATAAGTATAATAATTATCATAACCATGGGCTCATTATGAGATGCATGTTATAATATGCCTACCAGCCTGATCCAAATCTTTCACGGAAAATAAGAGAAGAGATATCCTTTCTTTCAGAAACCCTGGTTCCCTCATCTGGATGGCCAAGGGCTATTACAGCCATAAGTGCATAAGAACCCGGGGCTTCAAGTACTTTATTCACCATCTCTTTATTCTTTAAAATCTCACCAAGCCACACCCCGCCGAATCCAAGCGAATGGATGGCAAGCAGCATATTTTGAATGCATGCTCCGATGGATTGAACATCTTTTGTATAATCATACACCTGGTCATTATCAAGAAAAACTGCTATCAATACAGGGGCGTTTTTAATGATCCTGCCGTAGTGCGTGAGCTCTGAGAGAGCCTCCTTTATATCCTGATCTCGTACTATAATAAACCTCCATGCCTGGTTATTCAAACCAGATGGTGCCCATCTGCCCGCATCGATAATCTGCTCAATTACCTCATCACTTACGTCGCCATCTGTGAACTCACGAACGCTCCTGCGCGATTTAATGGCTTCAATCGTATCCATAATATTATCCGTACATCTGCGGATCAGGCGGATTCGACCTTAAAATTAAAATGAGGTCTTCCAGAGATATAGGAAACACGATTGTTAATTCTTCATCGCAGGTCGCACACCGTTTTGATAGGTAGAGTGGAGTTATGCTGATTGTCTCATCATAAATGGTCTCGGATATAAAAGGGCTCACTGTAGATGTAGCCTGTCCGATATTGAACTCCCCGCCTGTTAGAAATTCATAGTACATGATCTTTTCTGAATGGCCACATTTACATCGCAATTCGATCTCATTTTTAAAGAATATATTATTCCTGGCTTTCTGTGATAAAGAAATAATTTCTTCTTTCATCATTCTAGTATTGGTCTTTCTGTACTAAATCCCTTTTGATTCTTGATAATACAGTTGAATCCTTAAACCGAAAATTATTATATACAAAATAGCATCAATTGGAGATAACCGTTAGAGGTAATTCAATGGCAAGAAACATCCGCGTGGAAAAACTCACACAAACTCCAATAGAAAAACAGGAGATAGAAATAGTAGAGAGAAAAGGGGTAGGACACCCTGACAGCATGGCAGACGGCTTTGCTGAAGCTGTAAGCCGTGCACTATGCAAAGAATACATCAAAAAATGCGGAACTGTGCTTCACCATAACACTGACCAGGTTGAAGTTGTGGCAGGGCGCTCTCATCCCCAGTATAGAGGCGGGGAGTTGATCTCACCGATCTATGTGCTTCTTGTAGGGAGAGCAACAAAAGAATTCAATGAGATTAGAATACCAACAGATACTACGGCGGTAAGAGCTGCAAGGCAATACCTGGATAGCACGCTTCCTGATATTGATGTCGAGCATAACATCATAATCGACTGCAAGCTGGGTATCGGATCAACAGATCTCCAGGGCGTTTTCAAGCGCGGAAAAGCGCCGATGTCTAATGATACTTCTTTTGGTGTTGGGTATGCTCCCTTATCAGAGACTGAACAGATCGTATATAATACCGAGAGGCAGATGGTATTGAACTTCAAGAAAGACATACCTGCCATTGGAACAGATATCAAGGTGATGGGTATGAGGAAGAACGATAAAATAACCCTCACTGTGGCGTGTGCAATGATAGGGAAATATATAGATGACCTCTCACACTATATTTCCACAAAAGAAGAGCTCAGGGATAAAATATGCGATCTTGCAATGGGATATACAGATCGCGAAGTAGAGGTCTTCATTAATACAGCAGATGATGAAGAGAACGGATCGATTTATCTGACAGTTACCGGGACATCGGCTGAGATGGGAGACGATGGTTCTGTTGGTAGAGGAAACAGGTGCAACGGCCTGATTACGCCTAACAGACCTATGAGTATGGAGGCCACAAGCGGTAAAAACCCGATAAACCATGTAGGCAAGCTGTACAACCTTCTATCCAATCGAATAGCAAATGATATTGCAAAGAATGTTCCAGAAATCCAGGATGTGCATATCCGCATACTTTCCCAGATAGGCAAACCTATAGATCAGCCTCTGATTGCAAGTGCACAGGTAATACCAGAGGAAGGTGCGAATATGGCGATGATCAAATCAGAATCTGAAGCAATCATAGATCAGTGGCTTGCTGACGTTACAAAGGTAACAGAGATGATAGCTAATGGGGAGATAGAGACTTTCTAACTCCCTATTATTTTTATATTAACATTTCGGGTTCTTGGTCCATCAAGTTCAACAAAGAATATACTCTGCCATGTACCCAGGACAGGGTGTCCGTTCTCGATGGGTATGATCTCACTCATGCCCAGAATTACGGCGCGCAGATGTGCATCAGCATTATTATCTATCTGGTTATGGGCATAGCTTTTATTCTCCGGGACAAGTGACTCCAGCATATCCATTATATCTCTCCTGAGCCCGCGCTCGTTCTCATTGATTATTATTCCGCTTGTGGTGTGGCGTGTGGATATGACGCAGATCCCATCTTTTATACCGCTTTCTTTTATTATCACCCGTACCTGGTCGGTTATATCGATAAGCTCCGTCCGGGTTGTAGTTTTAATTTCCATAAGTCCTTATCCAATTAATCTTCATAAAGATGAATAAGCTTTTTCATTATAATTCATATATATAGCCAGAATGCAAAAAGGAAAATTGATCACCCTTGAAGGGATTGACGGGACAGGAAAATCCAGCATAGCAAAGATGCTGAGAACTAAATTTCCAGAGGCAGTTTTTACAATGGAGCCTACCCATAGCTGGATCGGAGAGGCAGTAAGGCGGTCGATAGGATCTGATACCGACCCTCTGGCTGAATTATTCTTATTTGTGGCGGATCATGCAGAACATATTGCCAGGGTAATCAGGCCTGCACTTAGGGATGGAAAACTGGTCATCTCTGATCGGTACTCTGACAGCAGGTATGCATATCAGGGGGCCACACTTTCGCATACCTTTGACAACGCAATGGAATGGTTACAGAGCATCCATAATGGCTGGACGATCGTACCTGATCTGACCATCCTGCTTACAATCGATCCAGGCATAGCGGTCTCACGGTGCGGTATCCGCGGGGAACATACAAAATTTGAAAAAATAGAGTTCTTGAGGACTGTCCAGGATAACTATCTAAAACTTGCAGAGAAGGAGCCGCAGAGGTTTGTGATAGTAGATGCGGAAGCTGAACTTGAGATTGTAGCGCACAAAGTTGAATCGGCGATTAGAGGTTTTCTAATCGCCAATCTGTGAAGGATTTATTTCCTGAACTCAGTATAGCCGCATCTCCCGCATGCAACACGATTCTTGTGCTCTCCGAGAAATACTCCAGGACCGCATCTCGGGCATGATGGTTTGATCTTTTTGGCTTTATTGTCGCTCACTTCATAGAATTTATGTACTGCCATCGGGATCACTCCTTTTCAGGTTTAGTTTCTGGTTCTGCTATCGCTTCTGCTGCAGGCGAATCTGAGGCAGTCTCTTCTTTTGCCTCGGATGCATCTCTTTCAATAAGATGCTTATGAGCGATCTGTTTCAGGCGCTCTTCGCTCTCATAGATGCTGGCCGATCCAAAGGTATCCTGCTTCCCAAATAATGCATTAATTTGCTCTATAACAATCAGTTCGGGTTTTGAGTTAAGCATTGCCGCAAGTTTATTTTTTACGTCTATCCTTGAAGGGGTTCCTTTATTATTAATTTTCAATAAAACCTCTCTTCTTCTCAATAGTGGATTTGTTCTATCTTTGATAATCTGAATTTCCATTATTCTTCCTCCTTACATTTCATCCTATGAAGTAGTGATTGTATTTCTTTTTTTTTATCCTCTGTTACTCTTACTACTACCGCCCCTTCATCCGGCAACCCATATATAACTACTGATGTGAGAGGTGCCATAGCAATCGCAGGCAGGGCTGCTAAGTCCTCCTCTCCTATTACAAGTATACGTACCGGGTTATCAGAATCCATGGCATTTGAGATCTCCTGCAGTAGTTCTTCGGTTATCATACCTGGCGGATTCTCGACTGTTATGGTTTTAAAAAGAGGATGCTTTGTGCCGTGCATTATTTCAATAGGGGCAGTATTCCGCTTTGTTCTATCATCCACAAAGGATATATCTGGAACCAGCCCGGCACTGAGAAGATTAAATGTTACAATATCACCTACAGATATAAGTTTAGTAGGATTTTTAAAATCATTGATTATCCGCCTGGCGTTCTCAACTCCATCTCCAGAGTAGAGCTCGCCATGAATTTTTCTCAGCTCTGCCCTTAGTTCATACGGAAGACAGTATCTCTTCAAGCTCTACCGCACCTTCAGGGCATACTTTCCTGGCAATTTAACACCAAGCTTTTTTGCAATCTGTGACTTCTGAGGATCAATTACCACAACATAACCGCTCCAATCAGAAGTAAGGGCAGTTGAACTGCAACCCTCACATACCTGTCCGCTTATCACTCGATGGCATTCTTTGCAAACAAGCTCTGCCATTACGCCACCTCTGGTTTAGAGACCTCTGGTTTTTCTGCCTTGACTGTATCTTCCTTCTTCTCCTCTTCTTTTCTCTCTTCTTTCTTCTCCTCTTTCTTTCTCTTCTTGGGCTTTGCTTCTTTTTCCTCAGTACCTTCTTTTCTACCCTGACGTGCCTCTTCAAGCCATTCCAGCTTGCCCAGTGCATGCTGCCGCATGGTCAGACCGATTTTACTGTCCCTCGGTTCACGTTCATTAAGGCTTACAGCTACGATCCTTGCCCTGATACGATCCCCTACGGTTATGGCGCGACCCGATTCCTTGGTTATAAGTCTTGAATTTCTCTCATCATAGCTGACATACTCATCAGTAAGCTGGCTTACATGTACAAGACCATCAAGTGGGCCGATGCCCGCAAATATCCCGAATTCAACGACCTCTAAAACGCTACCTTCAATAATCTCCTGCAGCTCAGGCATAAAAGTTACTGCATCAAAGATTGCGTCATAATATACTCCCGCATCCCCGGCCAGTATATGTCCTTCACCCACTTCTATAACGTCCGTTACTGCGACTATTGATCCTAGATTCTTATCCACAAGCCCTTCAAGTTTGTCCCGCAAAGCGAGCTTAACTGCTTCCTCTACAGGTTCGCCAAGTAATTCAGGTGCAATTCTCACCGTATCTGCTAATCTCATTCTCTTATACATTTGAATCCTCTTAACAAAAGATATTAAATACTTAAATGAGTCTTTCCTCGAAGGTGTATAATAGTAACTCCCTTACTACATAATCTTTTCTTTAATTCGATATCATTGGTAAGAACAGCTGCATCCGTATCAATGGCCATATCTATAATAATATCATCAACAAGCCCACTCTTTTCAATTATAGTACACCTATCCACTAAAGATAGCGCGATTTTGGCCGCTATCCTGTCCCTGCCATGCGCTCGGGCATATATTTTTTCTAACTCTTTGATCGATGCGCTCGGAACCAGACAGGTATTAAAACCCAGCCGCTCCAGCTCAGAAAAGATATCCACACCAAACTGACCGGGGATCATCAGACCATTAGTATCAATTATCACTTTCGATCTCATTTAAATTCTTTTAATGTTCCCGATCCGATAAGCCTCCAGCGTGCTCCTACCCTCCTGCTGATTGCGATTGATGCACCTCTGTCTGCACATACGGGTCTTTTAAGCTTGACCTCTGCATCAGATGCTCTTGCACTTGTGACTACACCGATGGTTGTTGCCGTTCCAATATTCAGCATCAGTGGTTCATTTGAGCGTATTGGTTCGACTTTATACTCATCACTCACTCCCACCACGCGTGGAAGTAGTTTAGTCTCCATAATGAAATCTTCAATAGTAGGAGGTATTGATCCCGGAATTCCAGCAACCTGGCCAACCAGTGCATCACTCTTGGTCAGAGAGGGATCAAGTTTGGTGCCTACACCGATAAGACCCCCAGGCGTTGCTTCTTCTATATCTTCATTACCTGCAAGTATCTTTGTGACGACCGTTCTAATCGGCACCCATCTGACAATCCCTCCTGACTCTACTTTTCTGCCAGGGCGGAGCTCTATCTCATCGCCCGGGTGCAGGCGCCCGCAGCTCAAGGATCCCCCTATAACACCACCTAAGAGCTTATCTGGCGTTGTTCCGGGTTTGTTTATATCGAACGACCGTGCAACGAACATCATCGGTGGTTTATCTAAATCGCGTTTTGGTGTAGGGATATATTTCTCAATAGCTTCAATGACAAGATCGATATTCGTATTCTGCTGGGCTGAGACCGGGATGATCGGGGCATTCTCAGCCACAGTATCCTTCACAAAGGCTTTGATCTGGTTGTAGTTTTCTATAACCTTATCGCGTGTAACAAGATCGATCTTATTCTGGATAATCACGATATTCTTTATACCGATGATGTTCAAAGCCATAAGATGTTCCTTTGTCTGCGGCTGTGGACATGGCTCATTAGCAGCAATGACAAGTAGTGCGCCGTCCATCAGCGCTGCCCCTGATAGCATCGTCGCCATCAGTGTCTCATGGCCTGGAGAATCAACAAAAGAGATTGAGCGCAAAATTATTGATTCTGTTCCGCATATTTCACATATCTCTTTAGTTGTATAGCTCTCAGGTTCAGGGCAATTGGGACATTTTCTAAGCACTATATCGGCATAGCCAAGTCTGATCGATATTCCTCTTTTTATCTCTTCACTATGCCTGTCTGTCCAGACACCTGAAAGTGCCCTGACAAGCGTGGTCTTACCGTGATCAACGTGTCCTACTATGCCTATGTTTATAACAGGTTGCAATTAATTCCTCCAGCATGGGTATGCTTACATTAGATTCTTTATATTTAACAGCTTTTACAGTCATGATTTTCAAATAAATTAGCGCCCCGGCTGGGATTTGAACCCAGGTCTAAAGATCCGCAATCTTCAAGGATATCCACTACCCTATCGGGGCGCTCACTTAGATTCATTTCTATCCTCTTAAAGATTACTGTCTTTATTTTTTTCTTCAAGTTCCAGCAATCTTATCTTTATATCAACTCCCCCTGAATACCCGCCAATCCCGTTTTTAGCTACTACTCTGTGGCATGGGATAATAATAGGGATGGGATTGTTTGCAAGCGCTTTTGCAAGAATGATATCCTGAAGCTTTCCCATTACAGGCTCCTATTATTGCAGGTGTAATAAAGGATTCCAACCAAAGCCTTTATCAGGTTTGTTACCAAATCTTGTACCGATGCCGCAATTTTATAATATCATTACAGAGATGCTGGCGTATCAGCAAATGTCCATAAGCAGGATTGCAAGAGAGTTAAAGAAAAACGGCTATGACCAGCACAGATTGATCCTTACAGGTTATCTCCGTGCGCTACACGATATAGGGCATCTTGATGAGATGGACATACCGCCATCAAAAGTGTATGCTCTAAAACCAAAGCTGAAAAGAAATATATACACTATTGTTAAAGAGCATCTGGAGGATATAGATACCTCTGAGAGGCTGGAAGTGGCTGTCTTCGTCCTCTCCTCCCTCTTCCACCGTCCCTGTTTTAAATACGAGCTTGAGCTTCTGGGGATCGAAGCAAGAAAAACAGGGAATGTAAAGGAATCAAAAGATGAGCGCCTGAAAGAGTACAGGGCAGAGATCACACGCATAAAGATACCAAACAATGAACCTGCTTTTGAGATCAGCGAGAGTAATAATAATATGCTGCTTCAGGGGAATGAGATCATGGCAGGCATCATTAATGAGCTGATCGATCTTGATGGGCTAAAGGCAAAATTCCAGCAGACCAAACTTGCCTGAGGTTAAATCATATTAATTTCACATATATTTCTATATACCCACCATGTCTAAATTTCTAAACAGGAAGAGTAGGCTTGTTTGTATAAGACCTAGCCTACCTAAACGGGAATGAACAGACTTCGGGGATAGGCACATGTTGATGCCTGTCACAGAGAATATTTGAAGTGAACAGCAATATCGATATTCGGAGAACACTGGTTTCATTTTTATGCAACCGTTCCACATGTGGTCTTGCATAAAATGTATCAGTTGTTTCACCTGTAGGAAAACTTGGGCGCAAAGATATGCGTTTTAAATATAGAAGTGATAAAATGAGGAAATCTATACTGATCGGAGTATCTATCGTAACGGTACTGGGGATACTCCTTGCAGCAGTTGCATTAGGCTTTGCTGATACAACTACAAAGTTTAATGCATTCACTGGTACTGAAGGTAATAGGCAGGTTACGGAGAAGGCTATAGCTGAGGCACAGGCAAACGTTTCATTCACGATTCTTGAGCCAAATTATCTTCCATCTGGCTACAAGTTCGAGAGCGCAAGAGGGACAAAGTTCGTAGGTGTCTCGAATGACATTGACATGGCATCGTTCTCCTATAAAAATGGAGATGAGCAGTTTGAGTTAAAAGAGATAATAGTGGTAAAAACAAAGGATAAAACACAATCATCCAATTTACCCAAAGACACAAGAGAAATAGTGGATATAAATGGAATTGAAGGGCATTTTTCTGAGGAAAACGGTATAAAGTTCCTGGGCTGGAAGATCGGAAACCTGAGTCTGAGCATTACGAGCTGGAAGAACGAAGGTCAGACCCAGGCCACCAGTTCTCTTGGTAAAGAGGAGATGATAAAGGTGGCCGAGTCTATCAAGGGTACGCAGAAGTACGCGACGCCAACGCCTGCATCCTCACAGGATGTCAAATTTTACGCAGATATCAACCTGGCAGTTGGTTCTACAGGCGAGAATCTCCAAAAAATTTACTGGAAAATAAACCTTACAAACACTGGTGGCAAAACAGCAGAGAATGTCAGTGCTAACGTAATTCTTCATCCGGAAGTTGTTTCAAGGTTGACCGGTTCTTCTTCAAATTCAGCCACATGGGATAACTTACAGCCGGGTCTCAGGGCAGGATTAAGCGGCACAGCAACAATCAATGCCACAGGTTTGGATAAACAGGACATTTCTTCATGGAATCCGCCTGCGAGAGTAAAAGTCACATGGACTGAGGACGGAACGAAAAAAGAGCAGGCAATCCCGGTAGAAAAGATAGACGAAATCACTATTGCGACAGCGGAAACGGCTATCGCTGATGCGCAGGCAAAAGTTTCCTTCAAGATCCTCAAGCCATCGTATATGCCTGAAGGGTACTCGTTTAATATTGCACAGACCTCAGGAACCAAGTTCCATGGCGTTTCTTTAGAACTTGAACAGGCAATCCTTTCCTATACAAAAGGAAATGAATCTCTGAACTTAAAGGAACTCCTTGTAATAAAGGACGATACAGATGTCTCTGAAAGTGAATCTAAAACTCCATATAAACTCGTGAATATAAATGGAACCCGGGGACGC
Organism: Candidatus Methanoperedens nitratireducens; assembly: GCA_020724545.1. Classification (GTDB taxonomy): domain Archaea; phylum Halobacteriota; class Methanosarcinia; order Methanosarcinales; family Methanoperedenaceae; genus Methanoperedens; species Methanoperedens nitroreducens_B. The sequence goes on along the minus strand of DYGR01000012.1, from coordinate 50,229 downwards.
TTCTTAGAAGAAGTGAGCGGTACAAAGTCATTGAACTGGAAAATAGGTAATCTCAGTCTGACCATTAGCAGTTATGCCTACAAAGAGAGCAGTTTTACCGGTACCTCTCTGAGCATGGAGGAGATGGTAAAGATGGCAGGATCTGTCAAATGATCTTGCTATATTTTTAAGGTGCGGCTATGAGATGGGTTTTTGACAGTAATGTTCTAAAAAATGAATCCCGCGCTGCTATCTATAAATATATAAAAGAAAACCCGGGTGCATATCCTCTGGAAATCATACGTGAAACGAACATTGGCAGAGGCACGGTGCTATACCATCTTGACATACTGCTTTATGCAGGCAAGGTGGCTTGCTTGAAAGACGGCAGGATAAAAAAGTACCGAACAGCGCAGAAGGCGGTTGTATGAGCGCCCGAAAAATAAGTGCTTTATCCATGCTGACCGCAGTCGCAGATATACCTGAGGCACAGGGATTTGATGCTATCCTTGCAATAGGAATTCTATCTACAATCTATTTATTTAAAAGGAGGTACAACTGAGAGCTTAGGTTGAGGTGCTAAATTGATAATCTCAAGGAAAACGGGAACAATGATACTGGCTGGCGCTGTGTTTGTGATAGCTGGTGTTATCGTCACAAGCATGTTGCTTGCTACAAAGCCATCGATTATCCAGATAAACGATGGGACTTTCAAAATCCTTGAGCTTCCGTACACTTACACAAAGAACGATGCATACGTTCTGGTTATAGGCTCGGCAATAGGCGGCATGATGCTCTCGTACATTCTTACAATGTTATTCGCAGCAGGAAAGAGCGAGGTTAAGAGTATGATAATGGAAGAAAAACCAGTGGAAATCTCTATCCACGGCACTGATATAGTTGCTGTTACTGAACATGTTAATGACAGCACGAAATTAATTGAGGCAGTCATAACCGCACTGGAAGGCGATGAGAAGAAGCTGATTAAAGAAATCGCTGGTCATGGCGGTGAAATGCTGCAGAATGAACTGGTACTTTCTCTTAATTTCTCAAAGGCAAAGGTCTCAAGGATGCTGACTGATCTTGAAAAGAGGGGCCTGGTAGTTAAAAAGCAGTATGGATTGACCAATAAGGTTGCTCTGGCTGACAAATTGCGAGGTGAGAATAATGAGAAATAAGATGGTTGCAATAACAATAATAGCAATAATTTTGCTATCTGCGGGAGTGTTATTCTGGTATTTTACCCCTTCAGACATCAAAATTGTAAGTCTGGAAGCACCTGTAGAACTCAGATTAGGACAGTTGAGTTCTCTGAGAATCAACCTGCAAAATAATGCTTCAGAAGATGTAAATGTTACCATAAATGTGAAAAATGCATTTGTGGATGAAAAAGGAGAAAGTCTAAAAGGATTCACGATTCTGGCATATGCAAATTTAAGCTATAATGAATCGAATGCAGTCGATAGTCCTCGAAAAGAAGTTCTACTAAAACCTGGAAGCAATTTCATAGTTGTTAGCATAGGATATCAAGTACCAGGTGCACAAAAAGTTGAGGTTGAGGTCTATCAGCGAGGAAAACTTGCAGATTCCAGAACAATAGAATTCAATATTCCCAAGCCAGAAATCGAAGTACTTCTTTTTAACCATCGAGGCATAAATGGAACCAATGAAATACACTCTGTTTATGGTTATTTACAACTCAGAGGAAAAGGCTATGCACCAGGTGTTGCAGTCAATATATCAGTTATAAATGAATTAACAAATACTACAGTTTCGACAGTTAGAAGGAGATACTCTTTACGCAGCGAACTAGATGAATCTGAACCCCTTGTAACCTGGGAGTACCGCAATAGCACCTATGACCCTGTGACAGGGGCGAGAACAACTTATGATACCAAAACATATGCGCCTATCGTAGTCATAGAACTTGCAAAGGATGAGCCATCGAATGAGAAATATATAATGTCTCCTGTTGTTGTAAAAGGCAGGATAGGAGATAAATATAAAGTGGTTGTGACCGCAACATGGGTGGATCAGGTGGTGAGTTCAGAAATGAAGATACCTTCACCGCCTCCGACTTCTGGATCGGTGTATCCATATGGAGGATAAGTTTATAAAGAGGTCTTTAGCTTATAAAATAAATATAAAATGGAGAAATTTTAATGTCTAATATGGTTAAAAAAGCTGCAATATATGTCTTGATCGGGATCTTTGCGCTCAGCTTATTCTCAGATGTAGTTTCTGCAAGCTGGTCAGCGGAAGCGGGAGAACTATCGTATCAGGTAAATCATTCCGACAGGATTATCATAGGCACTGTAAAGGAGGTACGCCCGGGTTACGATTACACTGATGTGGTTATCAGCGTGGATGAATGGTTAAAAGGTTCCTTGCCTGATAATGAAATAACTATCAGGACTGAGCAGGGTACAAATGTTATTACTGCAGGCGCTGCAAACTTCAGCGTGGGCGAGAAAGCCCTTTTGATGCTCAGTGATGAAGACATTGAAAAAGGGAGGTTCAGGATGCTAAATATGCAACTTGGAAAGCATCCAGTTTCAGATAGAGATGAAGTTATTGTTATAATAGACAAACTCCTTTCACCCGTGAGTTCTGAAGAAAAGATGCTTGTGGTAGGCGATACCTGGGAAAATGAGGGCTGGAAGCTCTCTATCAAGGCTGTAGATAAATCGGCAACACCAGGATTTATCCTGATTTCACTTTCCTATCAGGGAAAAGAGCTTGAGGATGCAAGGATTGAAACCAGAAAATCCATTACCTACAGAGGCAGGAATCCTGACGGCAGCGAAGTTTCGCTCTTTACAGCCAAAGTCGTCAATATATTTGTCGGCGCAGGAGCGGATGCAGTAAGGCTGGAGCTCGGCTGGACTGCACCAGGGAGTGATGTTCAGTTAATTGAAGCGCCTGTGGAATCTAAAATGGAAGCCGAGACGCCTGTTCCCACACTGACAGCGCAGGCACGCAGAGAGGCGCCCGGATTTGAAATGATATCAGGGGTTTTGGGAGCTCTGGCTGTATGGTGGAGATTAAAGAAGTAATGAGGAATTAACAGCATGAATAACACAATCAGTAGACGAAATGCTAAAGTAGGAAGTGCTTATACGAGCAGAATCGTGAAGGTCACCACCGCAGTGGCTGTAGTACTTGCCGCAGCAGTCACATTTTATGGACTCTTCTTGGCGTAATTATAGTGATAGGCGTAGCAGTACTTACATTAGTAAAAAGCTTTAACGGTTTACTCTGTAATTTCGACCACAAGATTAATTAATGTTTAAACCTCTCTTTATAAAAATTAAAAAACGGGCATGTAATCGTGGTGTATCTAAATGCAAAAAACAATCATTATCTGTCTTGTCTTACTGGCATTTAGCCAGGGGGCAGCAGCACAGCCTGTTGTGGATTATTTACATATCAATGCTGATGTGAACAACGGCTATGCTATTACTACTGTGGAAGAAAAACTCAGCAATCGGCTGGATACTGCTTTTGAGGATGAGTTTAGGTTCTTGATTCCAGATGAGGCTTTTATATCAGGTTTCTCTCTTATCATTGATGGCAAGGAATACAGGGCAGATGTGCTTCAAAAGAAAGAGGCAGAGGAGAGATTTGAGGAGGCAGCATCAAAAGGCAGATCAGCCGGGCTTCTTGAAACTAAAAAGAAAAACCTGTTCTCCTATTCCCTGAGCTTTGCACCAGGCCAGAGCATCATTGTTCGCTTAAGATACGAGCAGGCAGTGAAAAAGACTCTGGGTGAGTACGAGTATGTGCTATTCCTGCGCAATACAGATCAGGCTCACAGCGTGAGCGACCTCTCCGTGAACCTGAGCATTACATCCATTAATGAGATCACTACTCTTGAGACCCCGGGTTTTACAGGAGCAAATGTGAAATACCTATCAACCACCAGAGGTCAGGTAAAATACAGCGCTGATGCACTCCCTGATAAGGATCTTACTGTTGTATACACTACTAATAATCCACCTCTGAACGGCGATATGCTCTTCTATAATACGGGAGGTCAGGGCTACCTGATGCACGTATTCTCTCCATCAGAGGCTGATCTTGGTACCACGGCCATGAGCAAGGACATCGTTTTTGTGATCGATAAATCAGGCTCAATGGGCGGAGACAAGATAGCACAGGTGAAGAGGGTATTCACCAGCATTATTTCCGATCTTCCACCTGATGATTATTTCAATGTGATCTTCTTTGACTCATCAACCCGGGCGTATTCTAGCACGCTCATGGAAGCAAATACAAAGAATAAAGCAGATGCGGCGAACTTTGTAAACAGCCTGGATGCCAGCGGTGGCACGAACATCAATCAGGCCCTGCTGGATGCGCTGGGCATGTTCGCCGATGAAAGTGAGCGTGTTCCTATAATCGTGTTTCTCACTGATGGGGAACCTACAGATGGCATTACTTCTCCCTATGTGATTCGAAAGAACATAAGAGATGCCAACAGGGCAGAGGTATCGGTATTTACCATTGCCTTCGGGATTGAGAATGAGGGCAACTATGATTTCCTCAAGGCGCTGAGCCTAGAGAATTATGGCAAAGCACAGCGGTTTTATCTTGAAGGGAAAGTCGAGGAGGAAATAAGCGGGTTCTACAAGACCATCTCTACCCCGCTGATCACGGATATGAAGTTCACCTATAATGCTGTCTCAGATATCGTAAACACAGGCCAGAATAATCTATTTGCTGGCTCAGATGCCATTGTACTGGGAAAATACAGCCCGGGTACAACCACGATAACCTCAAATATTGCAGCAACCACACGTACAGGAAGCCGCAATTTTGAGAGTTCATTTACCGCGGTCTCAAAACCAGAAAACGATTTTATTCCCAGGCTCTGGGCATACACTACTATCAGAAAGCTGATGGACAGGATGGATGTGGAAGGTGAGACTGAGGCCTTGGTATCAGCGGTTACCGATATCTCCCTGAAATTCAAATTCGTGACACCATATACATCGCTTTTCGTGGAGGTGCCGGTGAACAATGTCAGTACCGCATCAACATCCGCAGATGCAAAGGCCGGGGAAGTCAGTGGATCTCAATCTGCACCAAAATATGCATCCGTGACAGCAGTAGCAACAGCAGCAAAAGCACCATCAGGAATCCCATTCCCAGGAAACTCAAGGCCAGCAGGAGCCCCTGCCCAGGAGTATAACCAGCCGGCGGATTATCAACAAGGCCCACCCCAGAACCAACCAGCAACGCCTGGCTTTGGGATTGTATTCGCCATAACTGGATTGCTTGTCATCAAATACCTGGTGCTGCGCAGGCGCAAATAAAATCAAGGCATTACCATTTTTTGATCATATACAGCACCAGTAATCCTATGACCGCAAGCAGTGCTTCAAAGCCAGGTATCCAGTTCCTGTATATCGTGTCTGTGGGCGCTGGCTGCTCTGCATTTGCCCTTACATTGATGGGAAGCCTGAGCGTATAATCCTCGGAGTGCTCGCTATTCCCATCAAAGTAGTATATGATCCTTCCCAGCACCTCGAACTCGCCGATCTGATTTGATCTTATCCTGACCTCGATGTCCCTTCCTTTGCCGGGCGGGATCTCATACGTGGTCGTGAACTGGCCCGCACCTGACTGGACGAACTCGGATGAGGTAACGCTCATTCCAGAGGGAGGGAGGATGATGACCTGAACATGCATAATGGGCTTTGTAATCAGGTTCACGGCCGAAAGCCTGAGCAGCACATCCTCTCCGAGCACAACATCTGTTTTCTCGCCATGCAACTGCACGCTTGCATTAGAGATTGAGGGCGTCGGCATTGGTTTGTCGGATGGTACAACAATAATTACTGATATATTGGATTTGCTGATATGGGAATACCCATCCCTATCATAATACGAAACTATTGCCGGCTCAAGATTGAAAGTGCCGGTCTCAGGGGGCTGTACAACATACTGAAAGCTTCTTGTGTCTTTTGGTTTTAATACATCGTAGTTTTTATCAGGTCTGCCGCTTACCAGCTTAAAGCCGGCTGGAATGGGATCTGATACCGTGATATTTTTTAGTTCAGCAGTTCCTGTGTTCTTTAATGTAATGGTTACAGTTGCGGCCTGTCCCAGTTCTATAGACCGTGGAGAGAGGGATTTTATCAGGGATATTGTGTCCAGCCTGTATATTTCTACTTTTAAATAACCTGCATTGTTGTCGTATTCTCCTCTTTCACCTGTGGTATAGCTATCGTATATACTGAACCTGATCTTTTTGCCATTGCCAGTCCTGTAGAATGTGTATGTATGGTTGTTGACGTCACTGATATCAGCGACAGGCCGCTCACCATCAAATTCAATGGAATTAAATGGCTGATTATATTTTCGACCTGCGCCCATGCGGTACTGCGCATCAGCATAGCCCCAGTCAGTGTCCACTTTAAATTGATATACGCCAGAGACAACGATCATGTACTCTGAACCCTTCTCAAGAACAAAAGATGAGTTCACAGAGGAGCCTGTATCCCTGGGTCCGAATGCAGGGACACTGAGCGTGTCCAGTACTCCATCGTCTGCTGAGGCAGGCAGCATGAGAAAGAATGCGATCAGGAGTGTAAGTATATTAAATTCTTTTATCGTTTTGGCTCTCCTCCCTTTTATTTTAAACCCGATATCTCCTTGGTGAGCGTCTGTATCTCTCAAGTGCCATGATTTTTTCTTTTGTGCTCTGAAATTGATTCTCTTTAAACCTGTATTTCATATCGTTCCAGAGTTTTCTAAAATTATAAAAATACTCGGAGATATCGAGCCTGTTTCCAAAAACTACTTCATAATTCTGAATGAGAGAGGCTTTTATATGTAGAGGAAGAAGTTCGAATATTTTTATATCATAGGTAGCTGGTGCCTTCCCCAAAATTTCCTTCCAGATCTCCATGCATCTGTTCCTGTCTTTTTCTCTGGTTATCACTGCAATATCGATATCTGAGCGTTTATCTGCTCTCTTGCTTGCATACGAGCCAAAAACAACTACCTCGTAGTCCTTAATAAAATACAGATCGGTTCTTATATCCTGGAGATTTTTCATATTCTTCTTAAGTCTATATCTTCTTATATGTATTCATCTTATTTATTCCTGAATTCACTCCAGCGAATCCTCTATCATATTCAGCACCGTGCTTAATGGTATACCAGTTTTTCATCTATCTCTATTAGTAAACATCTTCTTGGTCCTTAACTTCTTTTCTTAAGTCATCCTATCGCCATATCTTTTTTGAAAATATAATGAGCAATAGCCCGCTTATACCAGTAATTGTCCCAAAACCAGAGATCGGTTTTGGCGTGGGATTTGTTATCGGTTCTTGGGCAGAGGCTGATGTAATCTCTTTCCTCACCTTTATAGGCAGATTCAGAGTATAATCCTCAGCTTTATCTTTTTCATCATCAAAATAATATACAATTCTGCTATTCACATTAAACTCACCGATCTGGTTCGATCTTATTCTCACTTATTATCAAAATTTCCTCCTCACCCTATTCATTTTTTTTCTCGTTTAAAATAAAGCTTTACCAAGCCTTCAGATCCCTTCTCATATACTACTGTAACAAGTTCCCAACCTTCCTTTCCATAGCGATTGAGGTCATCTTTTTCAGCTCCAAAAAAAGATCCAGAAGTTTCAACTTTTTTATATTCCCAAATTCTCTGATTTCCCATTTTTATCACATCCTTCGAACTTTCCTACAACTTCTCATCAATACGATGACCAATAATCCAAATATGCCATTCACGAACTCAAATCCTGGTGTTGATGGCGCTTGCGCTTGCGTATTGGCCAGGTTCGATTGCTGAGATTTAGGTTTAACAACTAAAGTAAGCGTTTCATAGCGTGTGGGCGACCTTTGACCGTCATCGAACTGATAATATACCTCAGCATCTATTTGGTATTCTCCAGCCTTGTCTGCGCGCATTCTCATCGAAATCGACCTGATAGTGTCTCCGGGCTCGATTTCATATTTGCCGGTACACATACCCTCAAGACCTTTGCACCAGCTTTCATAGATAGAAACTCCATTGCCAGGAGGCTTTATAATCAGTAATGCCTCCATTTTAGGTCCAGTAGGATTAACAGCAGATAAATCAACTTTAAAATCTTCTCCCTCCCTCAACTCATATATCGATTTCGGGAAATAAACGCTTGGTCCCAGCCGCGCCGCAGTAATATTCTTTTTCTCGGAATTCTTGTTTCCATTTGAATCGACTGCTTCAACTACAATAGTATGAATGCCTATCGATAAGGAATCGGTGGTGGTTTGGTAAGTACCTTCGTTATTGCGCGATTCTATTAGGTCTCCATCCAACAATAATTTTATAGACTTTACGCCGCTCTCATCTTTTGCTCCGTAGGTAATAAGTAGCTTTTCCCCTTCTTCCAATTGACCGTTTTTGTTAAAATCAACAATTTGCGTGGTTAGAGAAATGGATGGTGGAGTGTTATCTGGAACATTTTGAGGCTGTGAGGTATAAGTTGGTGTTGGCGTAGCTGATGGCACTGGTGTTGTATAAGTAGGAGTAATTGTTGGTGTTTTGAAAGGAGTAGGAATTATTGGTGTTTCTGTAGGTGTAAGAGTTTGAGTTGGGCTTTTTTTTGTTAGATTCGCAGAGACCGTAGTTGTAGTTCCCTCAATTGCATTAACCGTTGTAGTCCAGTCATCATATTGATCAAGTGTTAATTTTATTGTGTGGGAGCCAGATGGAACTTGTATTATGTTGAGCGGTGTTATACCTTTATAAGTGCCATCTAAGTAAATTTTTGCACCAAATGGTGTTGACGAGATAGAAATAGTGGTTTTCAATAGAGTTGCAGAGACTGTTGCCGTGTTTCCTTCAACTACATTAACATTTGTAGTCCAGTCATCATATTCATTTAGTGTTAATTTTACTGTATGAGAACCTGCTGAAACTCGTGTTATGGTGAATGGTGTTACACCTTTGTAAGTACCATCTAAGTAAATTTTTGCACCTGACGGTGTAGAAGAGACAGAAATAGCCGTTTTGATCAATGTTGCAGAGACCGTAGCTGTACTTCCTTCAACAACATTAACATTGGTAGTCCAGTCATCGTATTCGTTTAGTGTTAATTTTATTGTATGAGAACTTGCTGAAACTTCTGTCAATGTCTTTGGTGTTGTACCTTTATAAGAACCATCTAAGTAAATATTTGCACCTGACGGTGTAGAAGATACTGAGATGTTCCCACCTAAAGCATTGCTAGGAATACTGAGCATGCTTATGACAATTAGTGATGCGAGTAGCAGTATTCTCCACACTCTAATACTTTTACTCATACTCTTTTATCCACCGCTAACTATTCTTGGAGCTCCGCATACTATCCTGACATACATAACATGCTAGATAATTATAAAACTATCGGGGTACTTACCAAGACCCTTCTATAACCGTTGGTAACTTTTTTTCACCCCCTTATGTCAAATAGGCAACTGAAGAAAGATTTTCTTTTATCCCATGCTGTATTCTGGTCAAAACTACTGCAAGTATGGCTATACAGCATTGTGTTATATGAAGGTCTATATTCTTGATGCCTTTCCCGTTCACATGAGTCTCTAGCCCAAGGTTGTTTTTTATGTAACTATTGATGCCCTCACTAATATTTCTCAGATGGTATACATCAAGAACTGCATCAGGGCATTCCTCATATTTTGCCACATAGGGATTTCTGAAATACATAGCAACAGGCTCACAAATTTCTTTTTCAACAAGATATTTCATCATATATTCAAGCGATGCATCTTTTTTGTAGTCAGGCTCCTTCCAATACTTTCGGTAAAGGTAGTTTATTTCCTGTTCTGGTGTGTAGATGTAGGTCTTACAGTCAAAGTTATGCTCATACGTTACGTTTCTTCGCCAATTCTTGTCTATATGATAATGGCATGTCAGACCGAACTCAACGTGAGCTAAAGCAATGTTTTTATTGCTGTTATAACCGCCATCAAACCATGTTTCCTCCATGTTCTCCTTAGCTGATACTGCTGTTTTTCTGAGCATACCTTCAAGATATTGATTATCATCTTCTGTCCCCCCACATAAGTAAACCGCCAAAAATTCTGGCCTATTATGATTTTAACCCTGCGACTCTAAGCGCATCCTCGAAAGTAAGTGACGATAGCTTCTCTATGCATCCTTGCTTTAATGGTTCTAAATCAACATAAGTCCTGTTTGCCGCAACTTCTCCCTTTAGCCATCTCCATATGTGTTCTACAGGGTTCAGTCGTGGGCTTTTTGGGGGAAGATAGATCAAATGAATTTTTGGATTTTTTGTAAGCCATTCTTTCACCATTCTGCTTCTATGGTAGGTTGCTCTATCTACCACAAGATAGATATCCAGTGTTGGATAGGTTTTGAGAAGCATCTCTAAGAATTCAATGAAGTATCCACCATTTTTACGATCAAATATCTTGAAAATAATCTCACCGTCCAGTGGAGAAAAAGCCCCAAAAACAGAAAAATATCTGTTCCAATTGTTAGGTGTAAGTATTTTCGCTTGCTGACCGACTTTCATCCACATCTTCCTTAATACTGGTAGGAGGTGGAAGCTTGTTTCATCCTGATAAAAGAGCTTCGCTTTCTTTTTTTTACTTCTTCCAGGGCTTTTTCAATCTCGGGTGGTTTTTCTCCACCTGGCCCAGACCAAAGTTTGGGTCTTCTAAAAACGTAGTCCATACGGTGTAATACTCTTCTAACCGTATTATCCGAGAGCAACAACCCGAATATAGCGAACAAATGGATGCAAAGAAGATTGCTTACCCAAAATCCGGATTTATAGCCTACCTCTTCAGGATTCTTTTTCATTGCATCTTCAACAGCTATCTCTACTTTTTCATCAGCTTTTCTAGGTCTTCCCGTCCTTTCACCATCATGTAAGCCTAAAATTCCAGCTTCTCTGTATCTCCTTATCCAGCGTCTTACATTCCTGGATGATATATAAAGCAAGTTCCTGATCTCTGCCTCGGTCCTTCCCTCATCAAACCATATAATTACAAGAGCTCTTATTCCTTCTCTTCCTATTTCATTTCGCAAAAATCTGTATAATGTTTCTTTATCTTCGCTGGTTAGCCCTAACCTGCCTGGAATGGATAGTCCAACGTCTTTGGCCATAATTCCCACTTCCATATAAGTTAATGACGTAATAGGACTAATATTTTGGCTATCTACTTACTTGTTTAGCAAGAGGGAGATTGTGATCATAATCCGATGTTATATGTGCTTTTACCATCTCTCTCTTATAATGTCCATTGTAGGTTCCATCAGGATCGTTGTGCGTTTCAATTGGAGTGCTGTCGGTTCCTGTCTTTTCACCAATTTTTAATCCAAGTTTATTCCCTTCTCCAACAACTTTTATGCAGAAGAGTTCCATTATTGCATCAATTCCTTCATTACCCAGTCTTATTTTTTCAAAATGCCGTAGCGTCTCATGGTTTGGAACTAGAGCATTTCCATTCGCGTCTGTATTAAAACCAAGCTCTCTTGCCTCATCAGGATGGTCTTTAAGATAATTTTGAGTCCTTGTGTAGTACCTGATTTTCATGATTTTCCTATAAACCATAGTCTTGAACATAGCCCTTCTCGGATAATCCTCTTTACCTTCGGGAACTGAGTAATGCTTATTTAGTTCGGGCATTATAGGGCCAAGGTTAAGCCCAGATAAAAACTTCGATGTACGGATGCTATTATCTGACGTTGTATCTCTAAACTCCTCTTCGTCACTATCAGTTTGAACGATAAATTTGTCCCAATAGCTTTTTACATGTTTATCTACATCAAATTCCAATGTTCATTCCCCCGTTCGTATTTATAGCTAAAATAAAATGGGGGAATGAGCACTAAAATTGTTGGCTTATTTTTATTCCATATTGTAACTGTTAAAATAGTTCACTGCAAGCACAGTAACGGATGTTCAAGAGAAATCAGACGAATAATTCCTCTATCACATTCAGCACCGTGCCAAGCGGCATCCCCGTTTCTTCTGCAATCTCCACAGGCGAGCATCTTCCAGATTACTCCTCTCTTCTTTTAAGCCGCTCCATCACCGCCTCCCTTGGCGTAGTGAAGTAGTAGCTGTAACCATCCTTAAATATTTCTGAAACCCCTTACTCACCAGAGAATTTAAAGTTATCGATATGTGCGTTCGCTTATGAAACTATACACGAGATAAGAGCTGGTTCACAATGCTATAATTATTGGCACAATTGTCATTATTCAATTCAGAGGATAAGATATTTATTTACCCATCATCTAAAATTAAACATCATATCTAGAGCATATCTTTAGTATCCACAGTCAAACAAAAGAGGAAAAAAATGAAATCATCCCGGTTTAATGTTGTATCAGAGCATCCTAAGACTGGAGAGACTATTCTTTTCAACACACTTTATGGTAGCATTACTGTATGGGATAAATCAGGATTCCGAATGGTAAAACAGCTATTAGATAAACCTGATACAATTATTAACGATAAAGTCATTAAAATAATTATGTCTCACTTGGTGGATGGGAAATATATTATTAACGATGATGTCGATGAAATAAAGGTGGTAGAGAATCGGAAAATTCTTGGCATGAAAGATGAAAATCGTCTAGATGTCATCATAATGCCCAATATGACTTGTAATTTTGCATGCCCGTATTGCTATGAATCTCATATTCCATCATCTTTTATGAGCGATGAGACCGATGAAGCTATAAAGCGATGGCTTGTGGATCAGGTTCCTAAATTTAAGGTACTTATATTAAATTGGTTTGGTGGAGAACCTCTTTTAAGCTTTGAAAGAATTATCTCAATAGGTAAATTTGTTAAAGATATATGCAACAACCATGATATTGGTTTCATGACTAATATTACGACTAATGGATATTTGTTTAATGAACAGCGAATAAAGGAGCTGATAGCGATAGGAATTTTCAGTTATCAGATTACTGTTGATGGTCCTCCAGAAATTCATAACAAAACCCGGATTTTAAGAGATGGGAAAGATTCATTCAGGAAGATATTCGAGAACATTTTACTTCTTGTTCGGGCAAATAAAAAAGTGCGTATTTCCTTGCGAGTTAATTTCAATCACAATAATATCTATGCAATTCCTGAGTTACTCAAACTTTTTCCAGAGGATATACGACCCAGTTTAAGCGTAGTATATGAGCCCATATTTGGCAAGAAGTGTTTCAGTGCGACAAAAAACATTTCAAGTGAGGAAATTTCATCAAAAATTGTAGATTACTACCATTTGGCCCAACAGATGGGCTATGATGTCACTTTAGAAAGTATAGGAATAGGAAAACTTGTTTATTGTTATGCGGAAAGGGAAAATCAGTTTATAATAAATTATAACGGTGATGTTTTTAAATGTAGTGTCGGTTTTAATCCAGAGGAAAGATTTGGATATTTAAGTTCAGAAGGAAGGGTAATTTTAAATGAAAAGCAATGGAATAAATGGTTTAGAATGGATTTATTTGAACAAAAATGCTATTCGTGTAAGTTTCTGCCTCTCTGCATGGGTGGATGTAGAAAAACGAGAATAGAAAATGCCAATACGGGTAGTTTTTGCAGTCTTGTGCCGACAAATACCTCATTTGCCTTAAAGGCGGTTGCTTTTGATAAGTTCGAAGAAATATTACAAAATCAATATAATGTATATGTTCAATAATAATGATAACAAATTATTTATTTATGGAATCCTTTATTGAAAAGAGGTGATATGAAATGAAGATAGTTGCTGGTGGCGATATCAAGATTAAGGTAATCACAAAACCCAAGGAGGAAAAAGAAGTTCTTGCTTCAGTGGATAAAAAAACCGATCGCAAGAGAATTCTTAAAGAGACAATCAATAAGGCTGAGTACTGTGTTGATCATCTTTGTGGATGTGGTTACGATAGACCTGGTAGTCAAAACTAATTCAGAACAAAATTAAACTAACAACTATGTTACTACAAATATCAATCGTTATTCTAATAAGAATTTCAGCAGATATATATTCCAACTTATCTGCAGGGAGGAGGTCCTCAAGCCATTAATGCTAATGCTCTCAGATCTACTTAATCTATTCATTTATCCTCACCACAACAGGCCTTGTGTTCTCATCAAAGAATGCCACTTCATGGATTCTAGTTATACTACTCCATCTTATCCAGTTTTCAGAGACCTTCTGTGGAGGTATCCTACGCTGTCTGTGTTCATCGCTCACTGCGTGCACACCAAAAATAATTGTAGCATCTGGAATAATCTCCCTCACCCGCTTAGCAACCTTTTTCATAGAATCTCTGTCAATATCAGATAGCTCTGGCAACCCGGATGGATGGCTATGTACATGAATTATCAGTTCTGGAGTCTTGGTTCGTTCCTCGCGGATATATTCCATCATTTTTTCAGCAGTATAGGTGATCATATCTGGTGTGGCATGTGCCACTACCTCATTGGAGGATAAGTTATGTAGACGATCAACTATTCCGTTCTGACCCGATAGTGCATAGACTACCTCTACATCCTGCACTTTTGGCCTGAAAACAGATTCCACCCTTATTTCCATCTGGTTTATAAGAGAGGAGGAGAGAGAAATACTCTCATTTCTTATGGTAGAAGTTGCTGATCTCTCCGTTTCAGGCATTATCCGACTGCTTATTTCCTCTTTTTTCTTTAGCTTGATTCTAATAGTTCCATTTCCTTCAATAACAACTTTGATTTTCCGCATCTAATTCTTTACTCCTGTATTGTTACTTCAGTTTTGGCCAGAGCCTCAAAAATTTATATTTAATTTAGATTATTAATGTGTTATTAATAAAGTTTGTCATGCTCTTCTACTTAGAACATATCTTATCTAAGTTGCAAATTCCTATCATATCAGCAATTCCTCTATCACATTCAGCACTGTGCTCAATGGCATCCCTGTTTCTTTCGATATCTCAGCTGGTGAGCATCTTTCCGGATGCTCTCCTCTTCTTTTAAGCCGCTCCATCACTGCCTCTCTTGGCGTAGTGAAGTAGTAGCTATAGCCATCCTTAAATTTTCCTAAAATCCCCTTGCTCACCAGGGAATTTAGGATTGTCGATGTATGTGTCCTGTACTTTAGGCTTGGAAACCCACGCCCGATTTTCTCTGCCACTTCCTGAGTTGTAACTGGTCTTTTTATCTCAACAACGAATCGCCTGACAGCATCCTCGGCATCTGTCAATTCAACTTTAGCATCAATCGCAAGCAATTGGTTCCTTATCTCAGCGAGTCTTGCTACAAAAATATTCCTTTTTCTATCATCTATAAGCATACCTGCAATAATCTCTGCTATTTCTTCCCCCTGTTCGTCCAGTTCAAGTAGAGCTGTTAGTTTCGCAATACTACTCATATCTATACCTCGACTGTTCTGGATTCTCATTGAAAAATGCTACATCATACGCTCTGATGATGCTGCTTCCTCCATTTTATCCCTGTTGCCTGTAATTTTCTTTTCATAGGTATGGTTCTTGATCTTGGTGATTCATTGCTGATAACATGGACAGCATAAATTACATTTGTGATCGAATAAGTTCTCTCAGTCTCTTCGCAATATGGATTGTGCTACTTTTGTTCTGTTAGTGAAATCAGGTAAGATGAAAGGAGAAGATTCCCGATTAGGTCAGCTAACTCCTTTTTTATCTCCTCTCTGGGTCTCTCTTTTTTAAATTATATTATGACCTTGCCGTTTCCTCCAATACTTACTTTGATTTTTCATTTTTATTGCTCTATATTTACCTCGGTTTTTGGCGGCCTTCTTCCAAGCGCGAAGATCAGACCAATCCCGCCCAGTATTACTGCTGCCAGAATTATCCACGTATAAGGTATTTCTTGGCTCGGTTCTGGATTGTCTGGATTCGGAGATGGTTCATAGACCTTGAAGGGGTGTGTGAGAGATATCGGATTATACTCATCTTTGTTATCTCCAGGCCAGTATAACCCACTGAACTGTGCAAAGAATTCACCCGTTTTCTCGGCTTTTATGGTTATATAAATAGTTCGTGCTTTTCCCGGCGGGACAGCAAAAGTCCCATATACCGTTCCTGCTGCTCCGGCTTCCCCGAAACCCTGACCATAAACGTGTATTCCTGTGGGAACGCTGATGCGTGCATCCACGTTTAGAGTAACATCATTCAAAGAGGGGTTATCCATGTACAGCTCAACGAGCCCATCTGAGGATTTGTTGATCACATCGTTCACTGGTCTGAGCTTAACCGTTGGCCCTACTCTGAATTTCGCCTCTTTAACAACTGTGGGCGAAGCCGTTGGATCGGTTACAGTTGGGGCTGGAGTTGCGGTTGCTGTAATCGTCCCTGTAGCATTTGTTTGATTCTCCTCGGCTATAGCAATTGGTATAGCTACAGTAAAGATGCTTAATACACAGAGCATCAGTAATGCTCTTTTAATCGATTGTTCCATAAATTTCCTCCTATTCTGTACACAATAATGCTGATTTAATACTAAATCTTTTGTTTGTGTACAAACCAATTATGTACAAAGTCTTATATATTTATATAACTTTTGGTCTAATTTACCTTGTAAACAACAACATCCCCGTACTCGAACACCCTCTCAAAGCGTTCAGGATAAGAATCAAACAACTGTGGGCTTCTATATATCTTTACCTCAACCTCTCCAAAATAGACATAGGATACATTGTATTTCTGCAAAAGCGCATCAACCTCTTCTAAATTAGAAGATGTGTACATCTTATATGCATCAAACCAGCGCTCATCTATCTCTTCCCTGTATGGGAATCTCCAGTTAAGCTCATGCCCCGCCCATCCTATCACTGTGGGAAGGCCTGTAAATGCGGTTATTGAGGTATTCCACGTATATAAATCCGCACGCGCCTGTAAAACCACAGGCTGCCCTGTCATATTCCTGAACCATAGTATAGCAGCGTAATCCTGGGGGTGCTGTTTTTTTACATATGCCTCGCCGTCAAGCGTGGGTTCTCCCCCGAAGGCGCCTGATTTTCCTATCGTTGCAAAAACAGGATATATGGACACCATTACTATCAGGACTGCAGCAGCAATACCCCATGCCCTCTTTTGAGTAAAATAATCCTCAAACCTGGATAATATAGCTCCTGCTGCGACTCCCCATAGAACCCAGTTCTGCAGGTAGAGCTTAAATACAGTATTTAAACGGACATAGGCAGGATTTCCGCTCAGGGCATCCCTGATATAAAAAAATTCACAGAATAAAGATATAAGGACACCTGTTATTATCAGTATAAGAATAAAAACGTGGCTCCTGTCCTTTTCTTTAATCATCGAGATCACTGACAGAATAAGCAGCGGTATGAGCAGTATCAGTAATTCAAACTCAAAGATACCAGGATTCATATCGTTATCCAGAACAAATAATTTAAACTCTATGATCGATATCACCGCAACTGCTGAAAGCAGAATAAGAGAGATCACGAAATACCCTGGTCTCAGGTTGTGTTTCCTGGATTTTAAGATAACAAAGCTATATAGCAGATACAGGAACAACCCATAGATAGCAAGATAAAATATCAGCGATGTTCTTCCCGAAGGAACAATAGAGATTGCCTTCTCAACCCTATATGAGGCATGATACGGGAGATACAATAGATAGCTAAGTGCTGCTGTTGTGCCTGCTGTAAAGGCCAGTGTTGCCAGATCTCTTCCTGATGCCGGCAAAAGCGATTGTCCTCTTGATATGAAAAAATGAGTGACCATGACAGAGATAGCAAGAAAGAGATATACAGGATAATCCCATGTATTCAGAGGATACAGGAAGCCAATAGACAACCCCAGGATAAGTATTGAGGGTATATACTGCCTGCCCTGCATCCTGGATCTCATTACATTCAATAGAAGGACTATAACTAGAAGCTGGAAGGTAATTGAGATCATATGGGGATGGACATCGCCATGAAGAAAGCTGAAGAAAGGGAACTCATTGATAGTATAGGGTATCACACGAGAGCCTGTCCAGTAATTGAATGATAGAACGCTGTTTATGCCGCCTCCCTGTATGAACAGGATATCCACCAGTTGAAAAAAACCCACAAGATTTCCTGCTACTGCTACAAAAAAAGCTGTAATGATCCCGTATCTCATTTTTTCAGTAAGGTTATATCCGATACCGAACGCAGAGGTTAAAGAGATAGCAAAGAATGAGGCAGTTGCAAGGTTAAATGCTATTGAAGGCAGAACACCTGTTATTTTTATCAGATTGGCCACTATCAGATATCCGAAATAGTAGTAGTACATGGCTATTCCTGACATCCATGGATCATAGGGCGGGAACTCACCTGTCCTGAGAAGACTGTTTATAAAGGTCATATCCATGAGCTTCTCACCTCCTGTCCAGTAAATATCAGGGCTGTATGCACGGATAACAGCAAAGATCACAAATGCAAAGAGAAATAGTGCCTCAAATTTAAGTACATAATTCCTGTCAAGAGTGAGACCCTCTCTTAAGTAGATGATAAGCGAGCATGCTGCTATAATCCCCAGGGAGAATATGACTGAGAGGTACGAATAACCTGCAAAGATAGATATGATCCAGCTAATATATGTAAGGAGCAATAATCCCAGGGGCCTGGAGATGGAGTATCCATGATCCCTCAGGTTGCGGCAGATATATGATGTGATAGGAAGGGTGATAAAGCCGATTACTCCTAATGCCAGCCACCATACAGCGATATCAAGCGGATCTAATCCCATAGAAATTCATACCATAGCCTGAATATCTGTGAACCCATTCCAATGACATCCCTTTTCAGGTCAACCTTTGTAGTGCCTCCGTGCCTCCATTCCACAGGAAACTCTCTTACTGAAAAACCTGCGCGCTGTGCCCTGACAAGTAATTCTGTATCCCAGAACCAGTGGGTATCCTTTACCTTATCCAGAAGCCCAAGAAGAGAATCTCGCTTAAATGATTTGAAACCGCACTGGTGATCATAGAGCCTTGAGCCCAGCATCAGCCTTGTAAGGAAGTTAAAACCCCTGCTTGCAAACCCTCTTTTAAGGGGTCTTTTGACATCGCTTTGCGGAAGCATTCTTGAGCCTGTGGCAACATCATAACCATCACGGATCGACTGGATCAACTCCTTCAGGTGCTTCATATCTGTTGCAAGGTCAACATCGATATACCCGAGGATCTCTCCCTTCGATGCCCTGAAGGCACGGTCAAGAGCCCGTCCCCTCCCCTGCCTCTCCTGTGAGTGCAGATGCACCACGTAATCGTATTTTTTTGTAAGGGCTTCGCAGATCCTGTCTGTTCCGTCTGTACCTCCATCTTCTGCTATTATGATCTCAAAGGAGGGCGTGATCTCACGAAGCGCTGCTGCTGTCCGCTCGACTGTACTCTTTATCCTGTCAGCTTCATTATAGGCAGGAAGGACAATCGAGACTTCTACTAGGCTATGATTTCCGTTAACAGTGTTAACATCCTTCTTCATGAGATGATACCTCCAAGAGGATTAACTCTCAATATCTTTGTTCACCTTTGGCAACGAACGTCAAGTGTGTTTTTTTCTATATAATCTTTTGTTCTCATAACTGCGCGCCGCTCAGGTCAAGCGGAGGGCGGCGCGCTCTTTCCATGGTAGTTTACAAGTATCCCGCAGTCGAAGGAGCATCTATTTTCTTTAGATCCAGGCGATTTTCCTTAATCTCATTTCCATCATAGGTGCTGAGCAGGATCTGTTTTCCTTCCCTGTTAACAGTTTCCAGGTGTATCGGTCTTCTCCATGCCTCATACAGGGCTTTTAGCAGTACTTCACTGGTTTCGGCTGGCTGAAGTGTTAGCTCTTTAGGAGAAAGACCCAGTCTATCATAACCAGAGAAATCCTGAACCAGATACAGCTCTTTTCTATTATTATAGTTCCCTCCACCCTTCTCTACGGCTATTCTGGGCATACCGTTATTATAAGTCTCAAAAAGTAAGATATTTTTTATATCGTGATATCTCCTGCTCACTATGGTATAGGTATCTTCCTCTCTCTTCCCTTTATCTGGCTCTTTACCAGTGTACACAAACAAACCGCTTGCAACTCTGTTAAAGAAGTCTTCTGTAAAATACCTGTTGATAAAGGTATAATCTGTATTGGTTGCAACGACCTCCAGAACCTTATCCCACCCTCTATCAAGCCTCAAATTTAACTCTTCCCTCTCCCTGGCATCGTTTAGTTGCTCATAGGAGAGACCAAATCTTCCCGTATCCCATTTCTCAATAACATCCAGGAGCATGTTCATACCCAGCCAGTATGGATTAATCTGTATCGTTCTTACATCACAGCTTCCCTGATCCTCATGCTCACACTGACCTGGCTGATAGGCACCGCTTGTCCTCTGCTTTAACCATCTGAAAGTCTCACCTATAGGCAGCTTGCTATCAAGACAGTATTTTAAGTCAACCAGTGCTGCAAAACCCTCGTTCAGATATCTACAGAGCCCCCATGAAGAAAGGTATCGGTATTGCTCCCTGATCATACCCAGGATCTCCTTTTCCCAGTCAGCAAGCGTATCAGCATTATCTGCTATGAATCTTAACGCATCATAATCTCGTTCATCTGGAATACCCTCTCTTTTTGCTTTTTTCTCTATCTCTTCCATCAACCTTTTTTTCTTCTCTCCCGGTGAGATAACAAACCTCTCAAGCAGCGGTTCTTTATATAGCTCTTCCTCAATTTTTTTCATCGGGTACAGGTCAAGAAGTGTAGACAGGGTATACCCTATATCCATAAATCTTTCAACATTCTCTTCACCTACTTCCTTTTCGATCTCTGCAATCCTCTCCTTTTGTTCTGCCATGAATGCCAGCGGTGAAGAAGGTTTGAATTCCTTCAATTTCCAGTTGTTTTCAAAGGCATGTATATGGCCGTATACGTGCGCCATAACAAGTTTAATATCGGTAAGACTGTCGCCGCTGTAGATATAGGCCTCAGCCGGCTCTTTTCTATCCTGCTCCCAGACCTCACTCGGGACTACTATCTCATAGATCTGCCAGAATCCCAGCACATGTCCTTTCTTTTGTATGAAATACTGCTGGCCAAGGCTCCAGTGCTGTGGGAACATTATCCATCCGCCGGTTGCGGCAATACTGCACAGCTCTTCCAGATTGACCATATTAAAATTTATATCGGTCAGATCAAGTCTGTACTTTTCCACACAGAACTCTGCGATCTCATTTGCTATTTCAGTCAGCCTGTTGTTTACCATCCCCCCGTCCCAGACTTTTATTACCGGTTTTCTCATGGTATCACCTCTTCCCGAAAAATTCTTTCATAGCTTTCCACAGGTCATCCCTTCTATCGATTGTGCATAACCTGACCTTTCCTTCTTTAACCTCGGATGCATACACATTCTTCAATGCGGTCAGGTATTTGGTATCCTGTTCCTCGTAGAAATGGGTCTCAAGATAACATAATCTCATCAGATCCGGCATTAGTTTTCTAAGTCTGGCCAGAGCCCCCTCATGATCCCAGTTTTCCCCATCGGTCATCTGTACCACATAGATATCAACATCGCCCCTATCGATCTTTCTTTTTACCTGTGTTTTCCTCTCATAATCCCGGCCATTCATCATTGCATCCAGGATATCATAGGCCGGACCATAACTCGTTCCCCCGCCTGATTTAAGTCTATAATAATTCTCTTCCATCTCCTCCCAGGCCAGATCATTATGTGCTATGTAGACTCTCTCAACCTTTGGATAGAATTCCCTCAACCAAGTATCGATCAAAAAAGTCAGTATATACGATGCCTCAAGATCAGCATGTGTTACCGATTCAGATACATCGCGGATATAGATCACAAGCGCATCCTTATACGGCCTGTATTTTATCTTTGGAAATCTATACCTGAGATCCTCTTCATCAATCTTTATCTTGAGGCTGTCCCCGGACTTAAATTCACCCGAAACTATCTGCCTATCCACCATGGCATACAGGGTTTCATCCAGATCTAGAAGTGATTCTGAACCTCTCTTTGAGATTGCTGGATAGATTATTTTATCAACCTCTTTCTTTCTTTTTGCAGGTTTGATTATTTCAAGCTCCAGCTCACTCCTCATCCAGTTGACCAGATCCTTGACTGTGATATCCTCGTATATTGCCTCAGTCGCGCCTCTTCCTGATTTTCTTCCAGCTCCTCCCTCGCCAGCCGGGAATACCTTATCACCTTCCTTTCCTGTACCTGAGCCAATGCCAGGCGTCCAGGGGCCGTATTTTATATGCGGTAGATGAACAATGGGTATCCTGAGCTTTATCACTTCTCCCCTTTTTAGCGTCCCGAGTTCAATGTATCTTAGCTGACCGATTGCTTTCTTTTTTGCTTCTTCTACCCTCTTTCTGTATTTCTTTCTTGCAGAACCTATAGGATCGCTCATTATTTAACCACCGTTTTTGATGTCATCCTGACCACTGATTCAGCACAGGCATCACAGTACCCAAGTTCTTTTTTCAAGATTCCGGTAATCTTTCCCAGCCTATCGGCATCCTTTGGATTAAGTTCCCCGCTCTGCTTAAGCTCCCTCCATGGTATGAAGCCTAACATCTCCTCATCAATTGCTATTATATCAGGTCTTAATGCCAGAAGCTGGGAGAATGTTGGCGGTTCTTTGCTTTCAATGAAGTACTTATCGATCGCACTATCCAGTACCTTTCCCCCATCTTTGTAGATATTGAGTTTCTTTGCCACTCTATCCATCTCCTCCTGTATAGAAACCTCACCAACTCCAACTACCTGTATTTTTGATTTAGTTTCGAATTTTTTTGACTTAAACAACCTGATGTAGTAAGAGAACAACTTCTCTGTATCATTAACAGTACTATCAAACCCGAGTGAATTTACCGTATAAGCAAGTATAACATCCCTGAGCGCAGTACTCCTCAGCGTTTCAAGCGGGACTTCCGCTGCTGGTCTGAGATCAGGATTCTCCTTTTTCCTCTCAAGATACCACTCAATATGCTCCAGAGTGAGGCACTCATCAGGTTTTGCCATATTAAACAGGTCGAAGAGCAGCGTTCTGGATGAGATCCCCTTTTTCCAGCCATCCTTGCTTTCGGATGTTTCAGGAATTCTTTTCCTTATCTGTTCAAGTTCCTCTTCTGAGAGTCTCTTACTGCTCTCATATTTTTCATATATATCAAGATACTTCTTCAAATCAGCAGTAGAACTGGCATCGATCCTACTTCCTACAGCGAACTTTGCCAGGACCGCCAGGGCTGCAGGAGAGATATGTCTGAACGGCAGCTCTCCCTTCTTAAGTATGCTTTCCTCTGCTATGTAGGACAGATTTCTTCTCATAAAAACTGGATAAATGGCATCTTTTAAAGGGGCGGCTTTGTTTATCTCGTTCATATCCGTATTCGCATACATCAACACAACTATATCAGGAGAAAATATGGAACCATCCTTAAGTGAGATTTTCAGGTCCCTGAGCCTTAACAGGAGCTGGTAGTTTGTATCAGGCGTCGTGTTTATGGCCTTATCATCGATCTCTATATTGAGTATACCTCTGTTGGCCTTTTTAAGTACCTCTTCAAAAATATCTGGAAAGTCTTTATGCACCAGTTCTACTGAAGCTATCTGAGGTTCAAGCCTTATTACCCTGACTATATCATCCAGGATATAGATCACCTCATTCTCGTGTTTTTTAGCTGCCTTTCTGATCAGCCTTTTATAAACTTTTGAACATGCGGGGCACAGGTTACTTCCACCATATTTTGAGTACCGCTCTCTCAACTCCTCTGGAATTAAAGAATGTGAAGTTGTGATAAGATTTAAAGGATCTTCGTTGAATGGACAGTAGATCTCTTTTTCTCCGTCTATGAAATAGAAGGTAAACCTCGGGTTTTTTTCCAGGTACTCTGTCAGTCCCGCATCCAGGATCTTACCTATCTCTGTCTTTCCACTACCTGTAGGGCCTATGAGCAGGATCAGCGGCAGTAATCCTCTCTCATAAGATTTTGATACAATATAAACACCCTTGGCAAATCTGTCCAGAACTTCAAAAAGACCTTCAATCTTATACTTCCCCTCTTTAAAAAACGGATATTCCCTGAGCTCACCAGATCTTCTGTAATTGGCCGAGATTATCCTGTAGATTCTCTGGGCACTTTTTTCAGTAACAGAACGATCCTCTTTTACAAGAGTCAGGTAGTCTGAGAATGATATTCCTGTGAATGGAGAATAGATCTGGCTATGTGATCTGTTTATATCTCTCTTTGACATTTTCTATATCTCTTTTTAATTCAGCCATGGGAAACCACATTGACCACTATTTCTTCTCTTTTCTGACTTTTGAAGCCATCTGAAGTGCAATGGATGCGCATGATTTGCAGTATCCTGACTTGTACAGCTCTTGCATTACAGGTTCATTTGCAGGGCTGTATACTATGGAAACATCATCAACCATGCCTGGCAGTACATTCTTTATAGCATAATCTTCTATTGCTTTTCTGAACGTCCTATCCTCTTCCAGGAGTTGCTGGGTCAGCCTCTCCATAGGGTATTTATCCGAAGTAAAATCATGCAGCCTGTACTTTACATGATTGGCGAAATTTTTTCTAAAATCCTTTGGATTAGCTATCCCGGAAGCCTTTTCTATAGCTTCTAAGAAACTGTAATCTATGTACTGTGTCTTTCCTGTTTTATCTTTATATTCCCTTTTTCCAATCTCATCCTCGTATACCTGTGACAGGTATCTTAAGGCTATATTCTTTATTCGCTCCTCACCAAGAATGGCTTTACTGACATCCTTAACAATCGATTGATGATACAACTCATTTGCCTCAAAGAGAGATAGCTCGGCTGACTCGCCCTTCTGGCCTGGCGTTCTCATATCCACTATTCTTCTTCTTGTCTCCAGGTTTATTCCATCGTAGGTCCTCACAACCTCATTATAAAAGCTCAGGATGTTTACCATGGACAGGCAGCCCTTATAATTGGAGTCCATGATCTCAGCTTTACTTTCTTGTGGGATCTTATCCAGGGCTAATAGCAGCCTTGCTGGAAGATCCTGGAAAAATCTGAAAGGTATGCCGTATTTTATCCCTTCGGTCAGTTCTTCCATAGGTTTCAACTGTGCAGCATCTTTTAACTCCTGATGCATCTCCTCTAATTTTCTTTCAAAACCATGCGGGATCTCGCCGTTGTAGACCAGTGCCTTCTGAAGCAATGTTACCTTCAGCGATGAGTCCGGCGCATCCAGAGTTGAGAGTACCGCTATCGGTGCTAACAACCGCTCCACATAATGCGGCGGAACATGGATGCCTCTTTTTTCTGATAAATTTTTAAATATCCTTCTCTTCAGGGCTTCTGCCAGATCGTCCATTACAACCAGATGCCCCATCACTATCTTATTTGACCTTGTTTTAAGATACTCCCCCAGCCTTGGTATAGAGCTTATCTTACCGTATTCCTCCAGGTTGGTTGTAGCAAATATGACTGAATCTATCCTGACATCGTATTTCCCAATGACTTTCAGGTTCCTGCTTGTAATAAGGTCAAGCACCTCATCCAGAAGACCGACCTCATGTGCCTTGTACATCTCTGAAAAATGCACTATATGATGCTGGGGAGAGGGGGCATCTACAGCTCCACCTATCCCGTAATTAAGAACCAGCGGGTGCTCTTTATCCAGTATCTTCGAGAACCTCTTCATGTTCGCAGAGCCTCCAAAGATCTTGGAGGGGTCGTAAGCCTTTTCAGCAGTCGGACGGAATTCTTCCATCATTACATCTGTCTGCGGAAGCAGGTTTACCACCTTGATTCTCTCTTTCCAGTTCTCTATACCATTGTTCTTAAGCAACTGAATCACATGCTGACAGGTTGGACATCTTGAAAATGCTGGATAGATCTCCCTCCATCTAGAATCTGGATGAACCCTTGAATTGATTTCCTCCAGGATCGGCTTAAGTTTTTTTCTATCAATAAAATTCAGCGGGTTCTCATGCGTTGGGCAGTAGATTTCGGTCAATCCGCCAAAGAGTTCGGAAGCACCATCAAGTTCGAATTTAATGCTGTATAGCTCACCTTCAGGTTTTGTCGTATAGCCGTCTAAAGTATAGGCCATAAGGTTGATTAAATCTGTCTTTGCCGAACTTGGAGGACCAATCAGGATAAAAAACCTGCTCTGGGCATCCCTGTTTATACATGCTTCCTCAAGATGGTGCATGATCTCATTTACCGCCTCCTCTACACCATAGAGGTATATCTCAAATGGATTTGTTGCACCAGCCCTTTTCCAGGGGCTCTCTATCCTGTCATCTAAGAATCTCCATCTCCTGTGTTTCCAGTGTTTTCTGGATTCCTCTGTTCCAAACATTCTAAGTGCAGCATACAGCCGTTGAAACGCATTAAAGCCCAACGATGGATGTTCCTCGAACATCGTTAGAAAATCGTCCAGGCTCATTTCCTTTCGTTCAAATTCATCAGGGTCTATTCTGATCACATCATCGCCAAGGTATAAGACTTCTTTAAGTTCTTTTACAGTTTCTTGATTTTCCATGTTCTTGCCTTTTCAGTTGTTTCTGCCTTTCCATATTCTTACCTTTTCAGTTACTACTAAGGTTTATAAAACGTTATCGGATAGCCCTATCTTTAGATAAAATTTCATACCAATTATTTTATCATGCAGTGCAATCAACATCAATAAACATACTCTTAAAATCATTACTTATATTAAATAAATATAAGACGTTTCGGTTCATTTCCTTTGTTGAATTCAATCTTTTTAATTTAGTTGCTCCTTGCATTATGTTCATATTCTCCTCCCTGTGTTAGCAACCTGATTGTTGGAAGTATAGTCCTATTGATTTGTTTCAGGACATTCCCACTCAAACTCCCGCTTAGATTTGAAGTTACTATTAGCCCTAAAATGTTTTGATAATGTATAAGCCTTTCGAAATCACTTTATACTTCTCATCACAATCCCTTCCGCAACCTTGGGCAGGAAAAGGGTAGATTTCTGGGGAAAATTCTTGCGCTCCACAAATGCCTTCCTCTCAACATCCCTGATAGAGAGCGGGTTTAGAAAAAAAGCAACATCAAATTCCCTGCTTCTCACTCTGGAAATCGCTTCTGCTGGACTTGCATTAAATGATATGTCCTCTTCAGGTTTTTTAATTACCGGGTTGATAAGCCAGTTGTGAAGAACTATAAGGTCAAGGCCCACTATCTTGCTATGTTGTTTTGAGAGCTCCTGCACCGCTTTTTCATCTGTCCTGAGAATACTGAATCTCTTTCCATCATACATACCTATTCTGATGTCGTACTCGCTCTTGCGTTCCCGCATCTGTTCATAGAACTCTTCACTGTATTCCTCGCTCTGCCACTCGATTGAGAACTTTTCTCTGATCTTATGTTCAAGGTTCTTGATACTGAAATTTCTGATCGCTCTGTGCCATGGTAAAAGCAAAAGAGCCCTATCATCACTCTCCATCAGCATAATCACTGTATACTCAATGCCGTCGGTCTCTTTCATGAGACAGGAGGCTGTGTACCTGTGGTGCCCGTCAAGGATGAGGATCTTTAAATCCGATACCATACTCATTATTTTCTCGATCAGGTTTTCATCGGTAATCTCCCACAGTAAGTGGCGGCTGCCGTTGAGTGCGGCATCAACCAGAGGAGGCTTATCTGGAGCACCGGATGCCGATCTTTTAAATCCCAGGTATTCTTTTAAAATGTTGTTCAACCCATGATCTGACATGCTATACTCAACAGCAATGGGTGAGAAGTTCATCATGCAGGCTTTCATCAACCTGTAGCGCTCCTTTGTATTGATCTCAAAGACGTTCTCATGTCCTGCTATGTTTCCCGCCCCGAGCTCTTCTACCCTGACAAGACAGACAAGCCCGAGAGCAAAATACTGGCTTTCTCTATCCTTTTCAGGAATCTGGATGAGTATCTCGGGCTGTACGGTGTACTTGATCCCGTAAATATAAAGGGCCGGTTTTTCTCTCTCTACAAGGACTTTAGAATCTATGAGACGGTCAAGGTTCTCTTTAGCATAACCAATGAACTCATCCCTATCCATGTCTTTTCTCCTGGTTGTTACATGGATGATGTTATTTCTCTCACGGGCAAATCTCTGGTAATTAGCAGCATCTATAGTGTCGTAAACCGGACAGATGAGCTTATCTATAGCCAGTTCCGGGTTGAGTACAGTGGCCTTAAAAGGTCGAATATCTACCATTGTTAGCATCCTGAAACGTATTTGAATAAATTTTGTACTCAAAGGTCAATAAGGGACATGAATGTTTCGAATGCAGGACAGGACAACAGCTCTAGGGTTTTACTATTGCAGCTATCCTCCCGTCCCTGAATATCCTTATTACTCCACCGCTCTGGGAGATCACTATACCGATTGCACGGGTCACCATGGTAATGGCTGCAACTGATGAATGTCTTGTTCCAAGTCCTCTTTGTAGTTTTACCATTCCTGTATCAATGGTAATATACCGCCCTGCAGCCTCAACCGCACCATCGGCAGTGACTATGAAAACGCCGTCCAATTGTGCGAACTCCTTGATATTATCCCGTGTTTCAGGATCGGTGATAAGCCTTTTTTCTCTTCTGTGCCCCTCAAAAGGGTTAAATACAAGCTGTCTGGATTTAGCCTTCACGCTTGCTACATCCCCGACAATAAAGGCTGTTCCTATAGCATGGCCTTCTCTTCCCTCGCGGCTGATCTCAATGGCAATGTTGAGTACCTCTTCAAAAACCGATTCCTGCACTCCTGTTCCTCTGACCAGATCAGGTATATCGAATGCAGGGGTCTCTTTTTTTTTGGGCTGTAATACTCCACAGGTTTCTGTGCGTAACTCTTTCTCAAGTTTAAGCACCCTGTTATAATAATAACCAGCAAGGCTCCTCAGGATACCAATTTCATTAAAATTCTCACTTATCTCAGACGCTTCCCTGAATTTTGATACAGCTTTAAGGTAGAGTTCTCTGGCGAGGATATAATCCCCTGCATCCTGGGCTCTTTCTGCCCTTTTTGCAATATTTCGCCCTTCGTCAGAGAGAACACTTGTCCACAGAACCAATCACTCCTGGATACCTGTATAATATCCTGATGGAATGCTTTCTACAGATATAAGTCTAAAGGTTAAAAAAATACATAAACACATAATTTAACGGTCTTGCTATAAAAAAAGATATATATGGTTGGAACCTCTATCAAGAACATAAGGAGTAAAGCTCCAACTAAAAAATAAGATAAAAAGTTGTTAGTTTTTTAGACTTAAAGAACTAAAACTGAAATGGAGCACATCAAGATTATAATGAGAGCGACAGAGAGAACTATTACGATTTATGCGTTATCTATTGTAATAACCGCAGGGATATTCATCCTTGATTTGTTGACGCCATTGGGCACGGGAGTATGGCTTGGATATATTCTCCCGCTTATAATCATATATCGGGAGTTGCAGCGACGGTACATCTATGCTATTACAGCGGTCTTCACAGTACTTCTCGCACTGGGCTTCGTATACTCTCCCCCGGGCATCCAGTTTGATATAGCATTATCCAACCGCTTCCTGGCAGCAGGAGTGGTATGGACAACATTGATTTTTCTCTTGCACTACAGACGGGCAGAGGAGGAGAGGGACAGACTGTACCGTGAGGCTCAGGCTGCGCGTGAACGTGTCACTACGATCCTCAGGAGCATAACAGATGCGTTCCTGTCTTTTGATCGGGAGTGGAGAGTAATACGCATGAATCAAAAGGCTGAGCAGCTCCTGCGAAAAAAGCATAGCGAGCTTATAGGCAAGATATACTGGGAGGTATTCCCGGATGCAGTTGATACTATCGGCTACAGGGAGCTTCACAGGGCTGTGGCTGAGAATACCACTGTCGAGTATGAGCAGTTCTACCCGCCTCTTGATACATGGTTCGAGGTCAGGGGCTTCCCTTCAAAGGACGGCATAAATATTTTCTTCCGCGACATTACAGAGCGCAAGCAGAATGAAGAGAAACTTTCTTTTATGGCATCTATTGTGGAATCCTCAGATAATGCGATTACAGGTAAGACGCTGGATGGCATTATTCTGAGCTGGAACCCCGGCGCAGAGAAGATATACGGCTACTCAGCAGATGAGATCACGGGCAAACCTATCTCTATCCTTGTTCCGCCAGATCGCCCTTATGAAATGCCCCAGCTTCTTGAAAGATTAAGAAAGGGGGAGCACATCGAGCATTTCGAAACAGTGCGCATGAGAAAGGACGGTAAACATATTGATGTCTCTTTAACCATTTCCCCGATCAAGGATGTAACTGGAAAAATTATAGCTGCCTCAACAATTGCGCGGGATATCACCGAACGAAAGCGGATGGAGGAAAAACTCAGGCGGCATCAGGAGGTCATACGTGAGCTCTCAACTCCAGTGCTGCAGGTCAGGGAGCAAATATTCATTCTGCCGATAATCGGCATGATAGATTCTCTCCGTGCCCGCCAGTTGACCGAGCAGCTGCTGCATGCCATTTACTATAACAGCGCAAAAGTAGTTGTCATGGACATAACAGGCGTCCCGACTGTTGACTCCAAGGTTGCCAACCATCTGGTGCAGACCATAGACTCTTCGCGGCTCATGGGCGCTACGGTAGTTGTCACCGGTGTGTCACCTGAAATAGCCCAGACGCTTGTTACCCTTGGCGTGGACACAAGCAAGATGAACACAGCGGGTGACCTGCAGGGGGGTATAGAAGCAGCAGATAAATTGTTGGGCTACAAGATAACAAAGATTGAACCAGCAACTGATCTTCCAGATATTTAATCCAACGGTTTATTGACGGTATAGTGCGCTGATTTTGGTTATAAAGAAAGATATATATATCGTTGGAACATATAGAGAGCGTAGTTCCAACTTAAAAATAAGATAAAGGGTTGTTAGTTTTTAGACTTAAAGAACTGAAATAGAGCACATCAAGGTTATAATGAAGATGACAGAGAGAACAGAAGAAGAAAAACTCTTATTTTTGGCATCCATTGTAGAATCTTCAGATGATGCCATTACCGGCAAGACTCTGGATGGCATCATTCTGAGCTGGAACCCCGGTGCAGAGAAGATATACGGCTACTCAGCAGATGAGGTCATAGGCAAACCTATCTCTATCCTTGTTCCGCCAGATCATCCTGATGAAATTCCTCAGCTTCTCAAGAGAATAGGGAAGGGTGAGCGCATCGAGCACTACGAAACCACACGTGTGAGGAAAGATGGCAAACGAATCGATATATCTCTTACTATTTCTCCAATTAAGGATGCAACTGGCAGGATTATAGGCGCTTCAACGATTGGGCGGGATATCACAGAACGAAAGATGATGGAGGAAGAACTCAGGCAGCGGCAGGAGAAGACCATACGTGAGCTCTCAACTCCAGTGCTGCAGGTCAGGGAGCGAATGCTCATCCTGCCGATAATCGGCGTGATCGATTCCTTCCGTGCACGCCAGTTGACCGATCATCTGCTGCGTGCCATTCACTATAACCGCGCAAAGGTAGTTGTCATGGACATAACAGGTGTCCCGACTATTGATTCCAAGGTTGCCAACTATCTGGTGCAGACCATAGACTCTTCACAGCTCATGGGGGCTATGGTAGTTGTCACTGGTGTGTCACCTGAAATAGCCCATACGCTTGTTACTCTTGGCATGGACTTGAGCAAAATGGACACAGCAGGCGACCTGCAGGGGGGCATAGAAGCAGCAGATAAATTGCTGGGCTACAGGACAACAAAGATAGAACCAGCAACTGATCTGGATGAGGGTATTACATTTCTTGATCTCAGGATAAACGGGGAAAGCAGACGTGGCTAATGAAGTGCAGACAGAGACAGTACGGACTGATGAAGTACGTGTACCTATTGAATTCACTTCATGACATGAATGATTCTTTAAACGAGCTGAGAGTACAATATACATCCACACTTCAGGATTATCTTGAAGGAGGGGGAGAGGCTGCCCTGGAGCATGCATATGAACTAGGGCGCAAAGCAATCGCCGAGGGGCTGGGTGTCCTGGATATAGCCTCTGTGCATCATGATGCCGTGATCAGGCTTATACAGTGCGCGCCACAGGAAAGCGCACATATAACAAAGAGAGCAGCGGAGTTCTTTGCTGAGAGCATTGCGCCGTTTGAGATGACATTTCGGGGCTTTCAGGAATCCATTGCTAACTTGCGCGACCTGAACATGGCTCTTGAGAGATCAGAGAAGAGATTTCGCTCTGTAGTGCAGGCTGCAAGCGATGCTATTATTTCAACAGATAGCAGTGGCAATATTATATCATGGAACAGAGGTGCACAGGCCATCTTCGGCTATTCTGAGGAAGAAGTGCTGGGAAAGTTACTCATTATCCTGATGCCTGAGAGATACAGAGATGACTATCTGAGAAATCTGGTGCAAGCAAGATCAATAAGAGAATCTAAAAATATTGGAAGAACGTTTGAATCTCATGGACTGAGAAAAGATGGCAGTGAGTTCCCATTAGAGCTCTCAATCGCATCCTGGAGAACAGAGGAAGGAATATTCTATACCGGCATAGTCCGCGACATCACTGAACGCAAGCAGGCTGAGGAAGCGCTTCACAGAGCCAGAGATGAGTTAGAATTACGTGTTCAGGAACGGACTGAGGATTTAGCCCGCGCTAATGCTGAATTAGAGCAGTTCGCCTATATCGCTGCCCACGATCTCCAGGAACCCCTGCGCATGATATCAATATTCACCCAGCTTCTGGCAAAACGCTATAAAGGCAGGTTAGATAAAGATGCTGATGAGTTCATTACATATGTCGTGGACGGGGCAAAACATATGCAGCAGATGATCGAGGATCTGCTAACGTACTCGCGAGTTGGCACGAGCGGTAAGCCATTCGAACCTGCAAACTGCGAGGCTGTATTTGATCAGGCAGTGGCTAATCTTAAGGTGGCTATTGAGGAAAATGGCGCTGCAGTGACGCATGACCCTCTGCCCACTGTTATGGTTGATACTTCGCAAATGATCGAGTTGTTCCAGAACCTGATCAGCAACGCCATAAAGTTCAGAAGAGAAGAGCCGCCACGTGTTCATGTTTCGGCAAAAATAGCGGATAATGAATGGTTTTTCTCTGTGAGTGATAACGGGATAGGCATATCCCCTGAATTTATGGGGCAGCTTTTCAAGATATTCCAGCGAGAGTATGTAGCAAAATATCCTGGCACAGGCGTAGGTCTTGCGATCTGCAGGAGGATTGTTGAGCGACACGGCGGAAGGATATGGGCTGAATCTGAACATGGAAAAGGCTCGACATTCTATTTCACTATCCAGAAATACATAGAGGCACAGGGTACGAAATGAAAGTCACAACTCTCAACGAAAAAACATCTATTGCTTCCACACTCTCCTCTTCCCCTCCTGGTATTAACAGTCATTATCAGGTTATCAGGAACAAATTAGCTGAAAAAATAGCAGGGGAGATCACACTTTCAGACAAACCGGGAGAGATATTAAAAAAATGGCGCACAAATTTTGAGATTTCCCAGTCCGATCTTGCATCTTTTCTGAAAGTCTCTCCTTCTGTGATAAGCGACTATGAGTGCGGAAGAAGAAAATCTCCGGGTATTTTTATCATAAGCAGAATTGTGGATGCTCTCTTCCATATTGATGTGGCACGAGGGGGAGCGAAAATCCGTTCCTATGAGGGCATGCTACGAGAAGGTTTTAGTGCAGATGCCATTTATGACATTCATGAGTACCTCTCACCCATATCTGTTGGAGAACTTACAAAACTGATCAGGGGAGAAGTTGTATACAGCCCGGGCAGTGAGCATATAAAACCATTATATGGATACACCATAGTTGATAGTTTAAGGGCTATTCTCCAGCTCTCCAGCAACGAATTTATGAAGCTGTACGGATTGAGTTCTGACAGGGCAATGATTTTCACAGGAGTATCCACAGGCAGATCGCCTCTGGTAGCCATCAGAGTGACCAATTTAAAACCTGCTTTAATTGTAATTCACGGAATCCGTGCATCTCAGGTTGATAAAATAGCAGCCAAAATCGCTGAGATAGAACGTATACCGCTAATTACTACAGCCATGCAGACTGCTGATCTTGTTCGTGCACTTCAGTCGCATGATATTAATGGTTAGAAGCAGGCTTATGCCTACTTCTTCTCAGCCTCTTTCTTTGGCTCGGCAGGCGGCTTGGGAGGTATGGTCTGCGTCCTGAACAGGTCGCTTATCGTTTCTTTTGGCGCACCCGGAGCTGGAGACTTAATGTCTGTACTTAGGCCCATCAGATTTGCTGATAGTACCACAAGATCATCCACTCTCATATCGAGTTTGAGCTCATCCCTTCCGTCAATGAGGTTTCGCCTGCAGAAAGGACATGCACTGATCAATACCTCAGCGCCTGTTGCCCTGGCATCGTTCACACGGTCTTTGGCAACATTAAGCGCAAGGTCGGGTATACCAGCTTTCACACCTCCGCCTGCGCCGCAGCACCTCTGCTCATGGCGGTTCCTTTCCATTTCAACAAGCTTTATGTCAGGCATGCTCTTCAAAACTTTCCTGGGCTCTTCAAACACTCCCACATGCCTTCCAAGGTGGCACGGGTCATGGTAGGTAACAGTCTTATCAAAGCTCTTCTCCCATTTTATCTTCCCGGCGTCAAGCTGCTCTGCCAGTAACTGGGACATGTGGATTGCCTCAAATGGCAATGCTTTCCCATATGCTCTCGGCCAGTCTATCTTTGCTGCCCTGAAGCATCCTGCACATGCAAATACTACTCTCTTGGCACCTCTTGCTTTAAGTGCCTCGATATTGTGCAGCGCAGCCTGTTTTGGCACATCACCGATATGCTGCTGTCCTGTCCTTATAAGCGCTGAGGCACAGCACCACTCATCCTCACCAAGAACCATGAACGGAACATCAAGTTTATTCAAAATCCTTGCAGTGCTGACGCATAGAACCTGCTGATTGTATCCTGCGGTGCATCCTATGAAATACGCAAGATCAGATTTCTCTGCGACCTTGATATCATGCGCCATCCAGGCAAGACGGTCTTTTTGCTGTTTTAGATACGGGTTATGTCCATCTCCTATGAGCTTGGGGAAGAGACTCTGCTTGCCGTACGGGCCTGTTCCGTGCTTCACAAGGTTTGCACGTGTGGATTCCCATAATTCTATGGTGTCTATGCCAGCGCAGCATACTGTGCCGCACATCCCGCATGTGGTGCAGTTATAGAGGTCGTCCGTGAACTTCTTGATCTCCTCCTCAGGGATCGCAGCAGGCCCGAAGAGCTTTGCCCTCCAGCCGTAGCTCCTGGTCACAAAGTCCCTCCACCGCAGGATCTTATCCCTTGGCTCGATAGCCTGATCCTTATCTCTTGCATTGTATGTCGGACAGTATTTTACACACTCGCCGCACCGTGTGCATGCATCGTATTCCATAAGCTGTATGGGTGTGAGATTCTCAAGTGAAATTGCGGGTTTATTTTTTGCCATTTTTATCCCTCCTGAGGATTGATCTCTGCATAGCCGCCTTTATTGATCATTATCACCAGCGGAGTAACAAACATGTGGAATAACTTACTGAAGGGTAGATAAGCAATGAATAGAAGGGCGAATACCTCATGGAACAGCACTACAGGATTATTGAAAAATCCAGGCGCCACTGTCTCGTATGCGCTTGCCAGCATTCTTTCCTCAACACCAGAACTCACCCGCAGACCCTGAGCCCAGAAGCCTGTAATTATAATTATGCCCAATCCTCCAAGAGTTATCCAGTCCACACTTGTGAACCTTGCTGGAGGGACGTCTGCAAAGGCAACTCTTCTCACTATTGCGATCACTACTCCTGCAAGGAGCATGTAGCCAAAGATATCATTAGGGAGTTCGAGTGTTCTCCAGGTGTCTGCAAAAAATTGGTAATGAGGCTCTGTATTTGCCACGAACGGACCATAGAACTCAGCGGCACCTGCTACCGCTGTGAGTATAAATAACCCCATCCATCCCCAGAATATGAGTATATGCATCAACCATTCTGTCTTTCTCCTGCGCCATATCCTGCGCTGTAGAAACACATCCAGAACAATAATCCCAAGGGCGGGTCCTATACCTTTTTCAAATGTTTTTTGGAACATTAATCTAATGGTACCCCATGCACCTACTGGTTTTGTGGCACCTTCAGGGACTCCTCGTCCCCATTTATCTAATTGCATATATAGTCCTACAAGGAACAAGATTATCGAAATGATCGCTACAACAACCATTATCCTGTAATCTATAAAGAGTGTATCGAATACTGTCTTACCAAATATATCAAGGCCGTCTGTCATTTTTATCCTCCGTATCTGCCTAAATGGCTCTTTCCTCTCCTAAGAATCACTTTTATATTAAGCTTTCGTTGTAAACTGCTGTGGGGCTATAAACTGGCATCATTCACACGATCCCTGGCGATGTTTAGATAGATTATATTGTTCGATAGGTTACTAACTATTTAATATCTTCTATGGGTTAACCTCTACATAACCACCTTTGTGTATCATTATTACAAGCGGGGTCACAAACATATGGAAGAGCTTGCTGAAAGGTAGATAGGCAACGCAGAACAGCAGCGTAAATACCCCATGGAACAGCACTACAGTGTTGTTGAAAAACCCTGGTGCCACTGCCTCGTATGCGCTTGTCAGCATTCTTTCCTCAATACCATAATAACCCACCCGAAGACCCTGCGCCCAGAAGCCTGTAATTATAACGATGCTCAGTCCTCCAAGAGTTATCCAGTCAATGCTTGTGAACCTTGCCGGCGGTACGTCTGCAAAGAATTGATGTCCTGTGCCCAGCACAAAAGGACCGTAGAACTCAGCAGCAGCTGCTGTCACAGTAAGTATAAATAATCCCACCCATCCCCAGAAAATGAGTATGTGCATCAGCCATTCCGTCTTTCTCCTGCGCCACGTCCTGCGCTGTAGAAATACGTCCAGGATGATTACCACAAGGGCAGGTCCAATGCCCCTTTCAAATATTTTGTGTACTATCAATTTAAGGGTGCCCCATGCACCTGCCGGTTTTGTGGCACCTTCGGGGACTCCCTGTCCCCATTTGTCTAACTGCAGGTACAATCCTACAAAGAATACAATTATCGAGAAAATCGCTACAGTAACCATTACTCTCCAGTCCATAAAGAGCGCATCGAATACTGTCTTACCAAATATTTCAAGGCCTTCTGTCATTTTTATCCTCCGTATCTGCCTGAATGGCTTTTCTTCTCCTAAGAATCACTTTTATATTAGGATTTCGTTATTAGGAAACTGGATTAGGTTATGTCTCATATTCATGCTATGAACCTATCTATAAGATGGGCGGCTAATAGACCCCTGGCTTACATACTGTTATTAATCATATTAAGTATTTACATAACAGGCAGCCCTCATTTTAATTACAGGTTCCCGTTTCATGCAGATGAGTGGCATAATATAAGGATCTCTCAAGAAATTTTGAAAGAGGAAAAAATAATCCTGTATAATCCATTTCTTGTCGGGAATCCATATTATATCAATTTCAATGAAGAAGCCCACGGTGTTACAAATACCAACTCTGCTATGTGGCAGATTAACTACAATCTCCTTGTTGCGTTATCAAGTCTTTTCACAGGAATCCCTGCCCTGGAGATGGGACTGATCCTTCCCACACTCTTTACCTTTATAATGTCTTTTAATACCTTTATCCTGGTGCGGTATCTTACAAAGAACGATCTTCCTGCACTCATGTCGGCTGTTTTTGTCATGACCCTTAAAAGTAATGTAACTTTTCTTGGCCCGTGGTTCCTGGTTGCATCCTCTTTCGGCCTTGCCTTTATCCCTTTAATCCTCTACCTTTTTCTAAAATCCCTGGTTTCAGGTAAATATCTTCCGATACTTCTGTTTGTCTTTGCAGGCACTACGTTAGCGCATCCGGCCTCAGCGATCATATTCATTCCGATATTTGGCCTCTACATGATATTTAATCCCCGGATCGTCAAGCATAATAAAAACAGATTCCTCATCTCCATTGCCATATTACTTGTTTTGCTGCTTGTGATCGTCCCTTTTGAGGGTTCTGTTATAAGCTATATTGTAAAGATACTTAAGGTACTGATCTTCCCGCGCTCGGACCCGATCAATGGATTCGTCGCTGTAATGCAGTTCCCGGCATACATGGGAATAATAGCCTTCGGACTCTCAATTTTCGGCCTCTTTAAAACAATGATGGAGAATGAGGCAAAAATACTTCCATTGTCGGTGGATGCGCTTCTTCCCCTTATACTGGCGTACATCTACCTTGGATATGCCTTTTTAGCCCCGTATGAGCGAGTGGTTTTGTATATCTCTGAGATCCTGATGATTCTGGCCGGGATTGGACTGTACCACATATATCGATCAATCAGGAATAAAAGAATTGCTGCAGCACTTGTTGTTATAATCTTAATTCTTCAGATCAGTTCAACCCCTGCTTATAGGGATGATATACCGCTGATAATGGGGCCAGAGGAATACGGGGCGATCCTGTGGCTAAGAGATAATGCTCCACCAGATGCGGTTGTCCTGGCAACCCCGGGAAGCTCGGAAGCAATCGGAGTGATTGGTGGCCAGAAGGTAATATCCATTATGCGGGGAAGGCTGGGATCGAGTGAAGAGAGCATTAATAAAAGCCTGGGTTTTTTCAGAGGAAATACTGAGATGAAAGAGGAAATCCTGTTAGAGCTAAAACCGGATTATGTATACAGCAAGGAAGAGATAAGTCTGGAATCCCTGAAATTAGTACATAGTGAGAATAAGATATATATCTACGAGGTAAGATGATAGAGCTTCTACTGGCGATCCTGGGCGGCCTTTTTCTGTTATTAAAAAGCTTAATTACATCCGGCTCTTATTATAACCGCATGGGAACCGGGACTTCATCAGTAACCATCGGAAGGACATCAGAAGAGGTGATGGCAGCAGCTTTTAAAAACCTTCCTGAAGTTAATAACTATGCTATCAAAGTAAACCTGTGCACAATAGCATCTTCTCCAGTAACAACGAGCGTTGAATCCGTGAGGGATGTGATAGCGCGCATACTGGAGATCAACCCGGATGCTCAGATAAAGGTTGTTGAATCCGATGCCACAGCCCTGAATGCTGACATCGCTTTTAAGCGGCTTGGGTATAAAGAGCTCGAACACACCGAGATCGTAAACCTATCAAAGGATGATTCGGTGAAGGTGGATATAGACGGGCTGATTATTGGCACGCTTAATATTCCCCTTACACTGTACGAATGCGAATGCCTGATAGATATGGCACGATTGAAGACCCATGTTTTTACAAAGGTGAGCCTGGGAGCAAAGAATCTTTTTGGCCTGATCACAAGGAAGAATAAGGAGAGCCTTCATCCCTTTCTTGACAGCATTATTGTTGATCTCATGGGATTCTACAGACCGGATCTCACTATTATTGAGGGTAATATGGGCGTTGAGGGCAGGGGGCCTGTGGATGGATTGCTCAGGCAGGATAATGTTTTTATAGCAGGGGATGATGTTTTATCTACAGACCTCGTGGCAGCGGCCTACATGGGAATAAAAAAAGTACCTCATCTTGAACTGGCAAAGAATGTTCTTGGTAAAAGAGATATACAGATCACCGGCGAGGCAGAACTCCTTGATAATCCAGACCCATATAAAACGATGCGGTTTCTGCCCTACAGTACTACAAGGCTTGGTTTTTATGTCGCATCCCTCGGGAGGCGTCTTGAGATGCTCGGCAACTCTATTGCATTTGTTGGCGACGCCCTTGGAGCCGTAGACAGGGAGATGCTGAAGCAGAAGATATCATACCGCGATGCAGCCTCAATTATGCTTCGCAGAACTACTAAAATTGATATATAGGTGGGAAAATGAAGATCAATATAGGGGTCATTGGCTGCGGAAACATAGCAAGAAGTGTTCATCTTCCGATCCTAATTAAAAACCCCGATATAAAATCGATCTTTGTCTCGGATACTGATATGAAAGCCCTGGAGAACACCTGCAAGCGCTTTGGTATTAAGGCATGCAGAAGCTTCCAGGATTACAGGGGGTTCCTTGACCATGTGGATGCTGTTTTTATACTGACACCTCCCCATACACATCATGCCCTGGTAATAGATTGCCTGAAGCACGGCAGGCATGTGTTTGTTGAAAAACCACTATGCATGACGGCAGACGAGGCAGTTGATATTAAA
The DNA here is from genome assembly GCA_020724545.1 of Candidatus Methanoperedens nitratireducens. Classification (GTDB taxonomy): domain Archaea; phylum Halobacteriota; class Methanosarcinia; order Methanosarcinales; family Methanoperedenaceae; genus Methanoperedens; species Methanoperedens nitroreducens_B. The sequence goes on along the minus strand of DYGR01000012.1, from coordinate 10,001 downwards.
AGATTAGCCGGGGATACCGGCCTTATTGTCGAGACTGGCTATAATCTCAGATTCATGCCGCAGTTAAGATTAGCCAAGAAACTCTTAAAGAGAGGACATATCGGCAGGGTTATCACAGTAAACGGGTATTATCTTGCCGAAGCAGCTTATATGCGAGAGGACAAAACATTCTATCTGGATCCGGATAAGGGAGGCGGTGTACTGACAGACGGCTTATGCCACCTGATCGATATAAGCTCCTGGTTCATGGACAGCACTATCGTGGAGGCCTATGGATTCACAGGTATATACGATGACCTGCCTGTTGATAATATCGCCAATATCTCTATAAGATTTGAGAACGGCACCACAGGTCACCTGCAGGCAATATGGGCGCCGCTTTCGGAGTACCTGCATACAGGAGATCTCAAGACCATTAAGATTGTAGGCGACCAGGGGGTTCTTGCTCCTGAGATATACAGCGGCAGGATAAAGGAATACAGGACAAGGAAAGGAACCCATAACATTTATCCAAAAAATATGGACCTCAGGAATCCCATGTGGGCTCTGGGCAGATCCTATCTGGATCAGGATACGGATTTTATTAATCTTATTAAAAAAGGATTAAATAATTTAAATAAGCTTAAAGAGTCTATATACATAGTAGAGATACTGGATGCAATTAAAAAACATGGAGCATTTAAAAAATAGATTCATCGTATCTCTTGTGCTGCTATTTGCATTTACTGTGCGGGTGATCGGCATAGATGATCATTCGTTTGTTTTTGATGAAGCCATTTATGTAAAGATCGTGAAGGACGTGGCAGCAAATGGTTATGATTGGCAGAGCATGAGGATGCTGGGTACAGCCCATCCTCCAGTTTATTTTATACTGATGGCTATTATCTATAAAATTTTTAATTTTATGAGCGATGAGTTTTTATTCCGCTCAGTAACGGTATTGATATCAGTAATCGTTACTTACTCTGTCTACAAATTAGGCTCGGAATACAGTACTATTACAGGGATTATAGCCTCGTTTATTTTTGCTCTTAACCCTTACTTTGTGGCTTATTCCAGGTTTGCAACACTGGATATGCTTACAGTCCTTTTCATAACATCGGGTATTTACTTTTATTCAAAGTACATATCATCTGATAGATTATATCTCCTGCAGGTAGCAGGAGTCATGTTTGGCCTTGCGACATTCACCAAGGTCTATGCCGGTGTTTTTCTGCTGATAACCATTATCCACTTACTGATAATAAACCAAAAACCCCTCAGAATAATCCAGTTTATGATTCCATACGCTGCTGTAATACTCCTGATATCCCTGCTCCTCGGGCAGAGCATCTATTTTCCGTGGGTTATCCTAAAAACCTCTTATGGATGGAGTGTGGGACAAGAGATTGCTTTTAACTGGGCATTGATAACTGTAAGCACTCATATAGGGTTCATATCCTTTGTTATCTCTATGATTGGACTTGGGTTGCTGACCGAGAGGGCTCTTCATGAGCGGCATTACCTGAGCGCCTTTTACGTGCTGGCTTTTCTATTAAACATAATTATCTTCACAACTTTCTCCGGGACCTATTTTGCACGCTACCTTCTGATCCTGGCGCCATCTATTTGCATATTTTTCGGGTATTCCATGGAGAAGATAATTTATAAAATAAGAACCTTCAGAAGATATACCGCAGCCATATTGATAGTATTCCTCCTGGCAGGATTATCTTCTGATTACAGCAGCACTGTTGATGGCTCTATCTATTCGGCTGCTCTTATCGATGACTGGTGGCATATAGATTCCTTAAAAGATGTGGCAAGATATATCTCAAACAATAATACCCCTTATTATATCACAGATAATAAAGACTTAAGCAGAGGCGGAGAATTCTTTATTACAAATGCCCATTACCCTGTTCTTGAGGCATACAGCGGTATAAAAGGCGCATTCTATATGGGCAATACGCAAAACAATATCAATCTCTACTGGCTCGGGTATAAGGGCAATGCACTTGGAACATTTCCACTTGATTCCCGGAGTGAGCTAAATGCTACCTATATCGTACTTGTGGATAAGTACACAAAAATTGACCCCGGATATGTGCTCTACACCACCGATATCTCGTTTTCCTGGTCTATGAACGATTTCCTTAATGAGTACCTTGTATATTATGAGAACGAGGGAAAATTCACAGATCGGTATGGTATCTCTTCCTACGTGTTCAAACGGCACTCAAATAACACCTTTGCCAGAATGGAGGAACCAGCGATATTCATAGGCGAACCGGCAGATAACTGGACCAAAAGTAATAATGGATGGATATATGGAGAAGCATGGAGCGAGGCAAAAAACCATTCAAGATCTATCCAGAACCCCGGATACGGGGGCATAGTTTTAACGATCCCTGATGCGGACTATGATTCCAGGTTTGAGATCACGCTGCAGGATGTGGGCTACGATACCCTGGTTTTTGAGGTTGTCAGGGGCAAAATGAATATAACCATCGGGGAGCTAAAACTTAATAATACAAAAAAGATAATCCAGCCAGAATTCATAGTCCCTGAAAAGGTATACTCGGATGCATATCATACAAGGGACGGGGTTCAGCAGCAGTTTCTCATATGGAAAAGAGGCAATACCAGCGCAATCCCGGTATTTAAGGTATCGATATCCAGACTACCATATCCCGCCAAGCCTTGAGAACTTACCGGTTAAAAACCGAAAATCAGATATAGATCTAATGTTCCTGGCTCTTCTCAGTATGTTATTCGGTTTTATCTCTTCACAGAATCGGAACTTATAGAAATCTCTTATTAACCTTCTCTGAATACTTACAATCTCCTCCTGCGTGAAATTACCTGTACCTGTTACTGAATCCATATTCCTTAATCTTGAGAAATCATCAATTTTCATACCTTCTTTAGTCAGAAGATTATGTAGTTCTGTGCCAGGAAAAGGAGTAGCAATAGAAAAAAAGGCAGAATCAAGCCCGGAATTCCGGGCAAAATCAAGGGTATCAATGATCATCCCGTCCGTCTCGCCAGGAAAACCTATAACAAAAAAACCATGTGTCCATATACCCGCATCCCTTGCATGCCTGATAACATCCCTTGTCCCTGATAAAGAAAGCGGTTTGCGTATTATCCTGCGCAGGACATGCTCGTTCCCTGACTCGATCCCGAAGGCAAGCTGATAGCAGCCGCTCTTTTTCATCCTGTACAAAAGATCCCTGTCCAGGGTTGCTACCGAAACGCCGTTGGGTGTAGTCCAGGAGATATCCAGGTCACGCTCGATGATCAGATCGCAGATCCCGGCCATTCGCTTCTTATTCAGCGAGATATTATCATCTATAAAATGGATCTCTTTGATTCTATATTTGTTTACAAGCTCCTCGATCTCCCGAACTACGTTCTCAGGGCTCCTTGACCTCCATCTCTGTCCCCATACTGTTTTTATAGAGCAAAAGATACAATCATTAGGACAGCCCCGGCTTGTAAGCATGGTGGTGAAGCGGCGGTTCTTCTGGCTGCCAGGGGCCTTCCCCATTCGAATATACATCTCCATATGTATCAGGTGCCGTGCAGGGAAGGGGATTGAGTCAAGATCCTGAATATGCGGTCTTGGCGGGTTTAAAACTGCTGAGGCTTTATTTTTAAAAGCCAGCCCCTGTATCTGTGAGAAACCTGAGTATGAATACGAATTGACAAGCTCTAAAAAAGTCTCTTCCCCTTCACCGATAACCACACAGTCTGCATCAGAGTTGTTTAAACAATCATCAGGAAGAGATGAGGGATGGGAGCCGCCGAGCACCTGTAGGGTATCTGGCACAGCATACCTTAATATTGCTGATAATTTAGCAACATCGTCCCACATCAAGCTATATGCGCAGCTTATCCCTACAATATCAGGATTCGAATCTGATATTCTGGAGGCTAATTCCTCAACAGTCATCCCGATGCGTTTGAGCCCATCCTCATCATGGGTTCCTTCTTCCACCATACCATCGATTATATTTACAATGTGACCCTCCTCTTCTAAGACCGCTGCTATGTAACACAGACCGAGAGGAGGGGCAACCCCATAGAACTCCTTTCTCCTAACCTTCATGGAGGGCTGAACAAGCGTTACTCTCATTTTTAAATTCCTTAGTAGTCTTTATGGTCTCCCATATAAAGGGATTCTTTCCACACACATAATCATAGATTCCTAAAGCCCTGCCCAGAAGCTCTAAAAGAATAGCGCCAAATGTATATATTATTACTTTTCGATCTGACCTGAGGCTTTTTAGCGTCAATATCAGGATATCAGAGGAATTCATAGTGGAGAGTTTATACCCGGTTTTTCTCTTAATATGCAGATGGCCTGCAAATATTCTCCTGCGCTGCTTCAGGAAATCGGATACCGTCTCAGGTCCCTTGTTATAAAATATTGCATCAGGAGCATACCTTGTCGTAAAGCCCTTTTTTTTAATAATTGCCTCCATCCATGCCTCATCGACCGCGGTATCATATGGAATCTGAACAATATTCCTAAGGGCGGTAAGCTCACCAATCTTTGGATTTTTCAAAGAGATAAGATGATGCAGGTCCCAGAGTAAATGAACTGTAAAGCCTGTAAAGCTGCTTCTGTCGTTCACAGGTATCGGATGTCCGCCGGTCATACCCACTCCTGGATCATGGAACGGAAGGACAAGCCTCTCAATGGAATCCTCCCTGAGTATGGTATCACCATTAACCAGCACCAGGATATCCTGGGATGCATGCTTAAAAAAAAGGTTAATTGCAGAAGCCTTGCCTTCCCGCTTCTCCTGAATTATCAGCTTGATGCCATTATGTTTTTTAATAAAATCAGAGATTATTGCATCCGTCCCATCGGTAGAGCCAGAGGATACGATTATTATCTCCCTGATATCAACCGTATTTGTTTTCTGAGCAAGAAGTGAATACAAAAGCAGGGCTATGTTTTTTCTCTCATTATAGACGCATACACCAACGCTTACCTGAAGGCGTTCATTCTTAGGATCGATCATGGTGCAAATCGGTTTGTTAGTGATAAAAACTGGAAATTATCCATACCCTTAAGGGCATGGATTCACTCAACTGAATTCTAAGTCGTGTATTGAATCACAAGCTTTGGTCTGAGGTTTGTATCAAAGTGCTCCCTGGTGTAGAATGTCGTCGTGTATTCAGTTATAGAATCCTCAGACCGGTCTGATATTTGCCATCCATAGTTTGAAATACCACCAGCCCATGCCTGTACATCCGTTGTTACGTCCCAGCTCATCCAGCCCGGTGATAGCGGAGTATTGGCAAACGAAGTTACATTTGCAGCCACCATTGGTTTATTGTTCCAGGTCACATTTAATTCATCCCAGTTTTGTTCCACTCTGTTGACCGTATAATTTCGTGTTGCATTTGGAACACTGATGGCATTGAGCTGTAAAGTTGCTGAAATGATATTCGAACCAGAAGGTATGGATGATGTATCATACATTATTAGAGAACGCCCATTTTTATTTGTACCCTGGTAAAAGCTTCTGACCTGCATCGTACTCTCAGTGCCAAACTTTGCACCTGGATTCCACCCACTTATATGAGCATCCGCTGACGCCTGCAGTGTTAAAATATTGATAGTTCTATTATATATTCCTGTGAAAGTGATAGTATCTCCATCTTCGAGAGTCTGGGTATCATCCGCAGGTGTATCATATGCCGGGATTGAGCCATAGGTTATGTTGTACGTACCTATCGGTGCATCAGGTTCGCTCCAGTTTGTCCCGCTTCCTGTGTATGTAGCCGGACCTGTGAGCGTAAAGGTTGCAGCGTCATTATTGGTATTGACGACAATCGTTCCGCTCGGGGCATAAGGGTTGGATTCCGCGCTTGCTATGTTAGTATCTAAAGTAGCAAGCGGTGAGCCCGCAATAATAAGGAACAGCACTGTTATAGCTGTTAATAACCTGGCAGGCAACTTCTCTTTATCAGCGGGAGTACCTGTTATTGTTAAAATATACTTCCATACTATCGTTTTAGCTAAAGCCAATATTCTCATCATTTTTAAGCCACTCTTCCTATCCTGATCGTATCTTACACTATTTTTAGTGTCATAGATAACATCATATGATACAGTTTAGCTATATATATCTGTTGGTTTAAATACTTTTGATTATTATAATCATCATCACCAGAAAAATTTATGCAAGTCAATTTTGGCTTTGAATTAATGTTTATTTTCTAAATTTTTTAGCTATATATACTGCGGCTAGCAATCCAATTACCGACATTATAATTTTGAAACCACGGGCAGATTTAGGTGCTTCGAGAAACAGTGGAGTGGCTGTTATTGATTCATCGTTTAAAACATATAGCAGCCAGGCATCTGAACCTCCTGCTCCATAGCTGAACGTAGTCCCTGCAATTATGTACCCGCCATCCGATGTCTGCTGTACTGAGGCTGCTGATTCGTTATTTGTCCCACCAAAGGTCCTGTCCCACAATCTGCTTCCATTAGCATCTGTCTTGATCAGCCAGGCATCCAAGCCGCCTGCACCATAGCTGAGCGTAGTTCCTGCGATTATATACCCGTCATCAGAGGTTTGCTGTACTGAGGCTGCCCATTCGTTACCTGTTCCTCCGAAGGTCTTATCCCATAGTCTGCTTCCGTTAGCATCAGTCTTTAGCAGCCAGGCATCTGAGCCACCTGCTCCATATGTAAATGTAGTCCCTGCGATTATATATCCACCATCCAGGGTCTGCTGTACAGAAGCTGCAGATTCGTTACCTGTTCCTCCAAAAGTCTTATCCCACAATCTGCTTCCATTAGCATCTGTCTTTAGCAGCCAGGCATCTGAGCCTCCTGCGCCATATGTAAACGTAGTTCCTGCAATTATATACCCGCCGTCTGATGTCTGCTGTACAGAGACTGCCCATTCATTTTCTATCCCTCCGAATGTTTTATCCCAAAGTCTATTTCCATTGGCATCGGTCTTAATCAGCCATGAATCTGATTCGCCTGCTCCATATGTGAACGTAGTCCCTGCGATTATGTACCCGCCATCCGATGTCTGCTGTACAGAAGCCGCTGATTCGTTATTTATTCCACCAAAAGTCTTATCCCATATCCTTTTTCCACCAGAATCAGTTTTGATAATCCAGGCATCTGAGCCGCCTTCTCCATATGTGAACGTAGTCCCTGCGATTATGTACCCGCCATCCGATGTCTGCTGTACATAAGCTGCCGATTCGTTGTTTATTCCACCAAATGTCTTGTCCCACAGCCTGCTTCCATTAGCATCGGTCTTTAGCAGCCATGCGTCTGAGCCTCCTGCTCCATATGTGAATGTAGTCCCTGCTATTATATACCCTCCATCCGATGTTTGCTGTACAGAAGCTGCTGATTCGTTATTTACTCCTCCAAAGGTTTTATCCCATGCAGGAACCGCGCCATGCACTGCACTGGCAAGCAGGAAACCAAGCAGTGCGGCAATTATTATAACTTTTTTATAATGCATAACAGCCCACCATTTTATTATCAGTAAGTGGACTTCCCCTTTTATGCCGTAGCATAAGAGAAATAGCGCGGGGACGCCAGGAAGTCCAGAAGTACTATTACGCAGCAGGTTTATATATTTTGTTAAATGGGCTCATCATCCCTCTGCAATTATGCCTTCTTCATATTCGTATGTATTTTATTTTTTTTAACAGTCGTCTCTCCAAGTACTCTCTTTACCAGGGGCGCATCCCCGAACACATCCTCCCGTTTGCCCTTTCCATTGATATAGATCGCAACAAGTATTATTGTTAATCCAATCTGTGGATTAGCTTCTGTTACACTCAGGCCTATCAATGCAAGAGCGCCTGCAACCATACCACGCAGGGCGCCTTTGCGGTATGATTCTATTTTAGTTCGATGATAGATGCGGATATCCCGCAGGGTAAGAAAAATAATCACTATAAACCCGAATGCTGCAATATATACGTACACCATGCTAGACCACACCTGCCAGTTTCTCAGGCTTTGTGCGTTTTAAGTACTCTCTTACCATTGCGGGAAACGATCTGGCATTTACGAAACGAAGCCCGAGCTGCTCAGCCCATTTCTGGATGCCCATATCGCTTGCCACCACAGCAGCATCAAGCTCTTTTGCGAGCAAAAGCACATCAATATCAGGCGCACTGTCAAGGATACCGTAGCGCAGTGCATTTCTGTATTTGTCCCTGAATTTGCTTATAATCTCACCGATCACATGGCGCTCGATCTCTGGCTCGATCTCATACCTTGTCCGTGCCTTGGTAGTGCGGAAGAGACATTCTGTAGCGCCTGCCCAGATCGCTTCCTCCGCAACATCCATACCCTTGTTGATGCGGCCTCTCATGAAATCTACGTAATCATAGAATATCTTGGCAGGGATTTTCACTTCGTATCTATCAGGGGTTTTTTTGACAAGCCATGTATCTATCTTTGCAAGCAGTTCTTCATCACAGCCGTTGCTCTTTGCAAATTCCCTCAGCTCGTTATATACAGAGGGGAACGGAATGTAGCAACTGATCCCGAGATGCAGACGCGCCTCGGCTATGATATCAAGGATGCCGCCCATGGCAGTACAGAGTGTGCCACCTTCAAGCTCTCGCATCTGGGTATCGGTAAGTGCGCTGGTATCCAATACAAATCTCTGTCTAATCATCTTATGGGGTGCAGGGGCAAAGGAGATCCCATCCGGGGGGGTGGAAGGAATTTGCCCCGCATTTCCCGTTCACCTCCTTAAGTTTAGTTAATTCTATCAACAATGTAGCGGCATTTTCCAACAGAACCAGTTCTTTTGCCTTTGCAGATGCATGAACTTTCGTTCCATCCAATTTTCTCAGGTCAAAATAGCCCGTTTTTCGTCTTCCGAACACAAAACATTCTATTCCTTTCCAGAGAACTTTATCAAACCTCTGGAATCCATTTACTATCCGTTCAGCAGTGTTCTTGATATGGCTTCTATCGCCTTTGAACAGCTTACGGTTGCACTTCCTTACCTGCTGAATTGAATAACTTGTTGATGTTCTTTCTTGCACAGTTCCTCCTGCTATTACAAAAGCATCGTTGATATGTGATTTAGCCAGTCCAAGCGAAATTCTATTGTTCTTCGTGATGTATCCGTATGTGGAAGTTACCACATTCCCCTCTGCTCTTAGCCTGTTAACCAGCATCCATCTTACTGTTGACATGAATGTTTCAGCCTTGAAGCCTGTCGGTAATGTTATTTCTAAGTCCAGTTTTCCTTTTGAAACTTTATCATGACAGGTCTCGCATAAGGTCACGAGATTGTCCGGGGCATCCCCACCAACCTGTCTTGAAATTATATGATGTGTTTCGAGTATCGGGTCTTTTGATTTTCCTTTGCATGCCTGGCAGGTGTGGTTATCTCTGTGAAGAACGTATTCCCTGACGTTCCAGCTATCTTTCTGGACACCGTTCTGGTATTCGATTCCTGATATTTCAGGATTCTTGATTTTCTGGATATCGAAGGCAGTTACTTCGATGACTGTGTGTGATACTGGTAGTGTCTCTTTTACTCTATTGATGAGTGTAATGTGACTGTCGAGTTTATGCTGAATTGATGGAGCTAACCACCCATCCGGCTTCTTCCGGTTAAGGAATCTTGGCTGCCTGTACCACGTTTTTCTGTTACGCCTTGCTCTACGATATTGCCTGCGCTCTGAGTTGAGTTTTACAATATCAGTTCTTGGTGTTGTAGGCATGAGAGGTTGCCCTCGCATGTTCAGGACATATACAGCGGATACACTCGTGTTCTGCCCAGCTTGCCCTGTAGCTGTTAGAGCCGCATCGGAGTTGTTAGAAGGCGTTTTTAAATCCAGCACACTGAGAGTTTCCTCTAAACCGTTGCGTCGGTTTACTTCGCACACACATATTGCGAAGCAATATGTGGATACGCAACCGTTGCGTCGGTTTACTTCGCACACACATATTGCGAAGCAATATGTGGATACGCAACCGTTGCGTCGGTTTA
>DYGR01000065.1 GCA_020724545.1 Candidatus Methanoperedens nitratireducens | reverse complement strand
CCACTCCTCTTGCCGGGAGCTTGCGCTCACCCCTTGACCCCAACGTTCTGTCAATAATCCTATGAATACACTATTTTCCCTCCATCATAACCGAGAACAGTGACTATCGGCGCAAGGCTCACTAATAACGCTAAATAAGTATAATAATTCAAGTCTACCTCTGTGAGTATATCCGGATACAGGGTTCGCAACATAAAAGATACAGTGGTAACGATGATCAGTGTGATAGCAAATATTATTTTCCGGGCAAAGACTTTAGTCATTTTCTCTGCATAAGTGACCTTCCAGCTAAAAAAACCTGAAAGTGTGGCCAGAGGAGCAGTTAATAATCCAAGTACAAGCATGTAGTATGATGCTATTTCAAAAGTGATTTCTCCCATAAAAATATATAGAAATGCTAACAGGGGAATAGCAACGGAGTACGCTATGGAAAAATGAACAAGTATAGGATGGAGATGCAAGCCCTCTATTCTCTGCACAAGTTTTTGTCTGAATGTCTTCTCCGGGCTCAACTCCCCGACGATATGAAACTTTACCAGTACCTCTTCACCATGCGTCGCTCTTAGCATGTTCTCTGTCAGGTCAGTTCCTGCAAAGTGGCTGCCTGCATGAATCCCATCTCTCCAGAGGCGGCTGTTTGAAACATCGTACACTTTTCCTTTAAATGCTGCGTATGCAGGCCTTCCCTCCTTTCCGTCAAACTCTGTCAATTCCAGGGCTGTGAAATGCCTCTCCTCCCCGAGCTTGCGTGCGATGGAATAGCGAATGGTACGCGTCAGCAGGTTGCTATCCACCTTTCCTTTGATAAGATAATCCTGTGCGCCCCTGCGTACTGCATTGATTGCAAATGTCTCATCATCAAGGCCTGTCAGCACTACAATAGGCACTTCTGGTGCCTGGGCTTGCGTCCTGGTAAAAGTATCAAAACCACGGGGGCTGTCCGGGAGGATGAGATCCAGCAGGACCACATCAATCCCTCCCATGGTAATGCGCTCAAGTCCGCTTGAGAGTCTGTCTTTCCATTCAATATCGAACGAGATATTCTTTGCTTCGATCAGCATTTCCTTTATCAGTCTGGCATCGCCCGGGTTATCCTCGATCAGGAGTACATTAATGTGCTCCATTTCATTCACCAGGCGGAAGGTTCACAACAGTGAACCAGAAATTCACGATAGACTTGACTACTGCTATGAACTGATCAAGATCAATCGGCTTAACGATATAGCAGTTGGCGTGGAGGTTGTAGCTCCTGATGATATCATCTTCTGTACTTGAAATCGTCAGGATCGCTGTCGGGATACGCTTCAGATTTGGGTCATTCTTAATCTCTGCCAGTACCTCGTGGCCATCTTTCCTGGGCAGTTTCAGATCAAGCAGTATAAGATCAGGCCGGGGTGCACGGGCATATATGCCTTCCCTGCGTAAAAAGGACAGTGCCTCCACACCATCCATAACCACAGAGAGATTATTTGGCACCTTAATCTCCTTCAGGGCTTCTTCAGCCAGACGTATATCGCCCTGGTTGTCCTCAACCAGTAAAATCTGAAATACTTTATATTTATCATCCATATCTACGATCGTTCATTTACGATCATTCACCTCTTCTTTGATATTATAAAACTGATCTTAACTTCCCCACAATAATATAATGAATTGTGTAGACTAAAATCTTTATGGTTATCCTGGAGTATATCAGCGCAAATGATTAAAAAAAGACCTCTTCTTTTAATGATACTTGACGGCTTTGGTCTTAGCAAAAACAGAGCTGGCAATGCCATAGCTGCAGCAAGAATACCCAATCTGGACAGGCTCTTCTCAAACTACCCCCACTCTGAGCTTGATGCATCAGGCGAATCCGTGGGACTGCCGGAGGGCCAGATGGGGAACTCTGAGGTCGGACATCTCAATATCGGCTCAGGGAGGGTTGTCTACCAGGACCTGACGCGGATAACAAAATCAATCAAAGATGGGGATTTTTTCATGAACGGAGGGCTTCTGGGAGCGATCGGGAACGCCAAAAGCCATAACTCATCGCTGCATCTCCTTGGATTGCTCTCCGACGGCGGGGTGCACAGCCATATAAGTCATCTCTATGCACTTCTCAGGCTGGCAAAAGAGCATGGGATAAAAAAAGTCTATGTTCATGCCTTCCTCGACGGCAGGGATGTACCCCCGAAAAGTGCCCTTGGTTATATCGAAGAGGCAGAGAGCATGATGAAAGAGCTGGGCGGAGAATTCGCAACCATCTCTGGAAGATACTATGCCATGGACCGTGATAAAAGATGGGACAGGGTAGAGAAAGCCTATAATGCCATGACCGAAAATACGGGCATTACTGTCAGGAGTGCCTCTCTTGCTGTGAAGAGTGCATATGAACGTGGCGAGACCGATGAATTTGTCACCCCGACTATCATTTTAAAAAACAAAGAACCAGTATCTATGATCCTGGATAATGATTCAGTCATTTTCTTTAATTTCCGCTCTGACCGTGCCCGCGAGATAACCCGCGCCTTTATAGATGATAATTTCAATGAGTTCAGGCGAGGTCTTTATCCGCATACGCATTTCCTGTGCCTCACTCAGTACGATGGGACTTTTAATGTACCCGTTGCCTTCCCTCCTGAATCGCTGAAGAATATTCTTACTGAGGTTCTATCCAGGCACAATTTAAGACAGCTTCGGATAGCAGAAACAGAGAAATACGCCCATGTCACGTTCTTTTTCAACGGCGGCGTGGAGGCGCCTGCTCCGGGCGAGGACAGGATACTGATCCCCTCACCAAAAGTAGCCACATATGATCTACAACCCGAGATGAGCGCGTTCCTGGTGACGGATGAAGTGGTGAGCACAGTATTATCAGGAAAATATGATGTTATTATCCTGAATTATGCCAATCTTGACATGGTGGGGCACACTGGTGTTTTCGATGCAGCAGTGAGAGCTGTAGAAGCAATCGATCAGTGTATAGGCAGGGTGTACGATGCTGTAGGAGCATCGGGTGGATTGCTTGTTATTACTGCTGACCACGGCAATGCTGAGAAGATGATAGATGAGGCAGGAGGAATCTATACAGCACATACCTCTAATCCTGTGCCTTTCCTTTTCTGTGAGAGGGGCATTGTGCTCAGGAATGGCATACTGGCAGATATAGCCCCGACACTTCTTGATGCTCTGGGAATGGAGAAACCAGGGGAGATGACAGGGGCATCTTTAATATTGCCATCATTGTATGGGGCGCAGGGGTAGCGGAAACCCACATGCGGGAGCTGTGGGAGGAAGCGTACCCAATACCATAAATTATTTACGTTTATGAGTTGTAATATATGAGTGTGGATAGAACGATTAAACTTAAACTGGAATTGCCTGAGAAAGATAAAGACGCTCTCAAACAGACCATGACCCTTAGCAATCATGTGTTTAACGGGATTGCTCAGTATGGTTTTGATAACCACACTTGCAGTAAGGTAACTGTCCACCATGCTACTTATTACAGCATTCGTGAAAAGTATCCAGAGCTTCCGTGTTCTATCCTTCAAGGGATCAGGGATGTTGCCTGTGAAGCTCTCAAAAGTGTTGAGCTTAAGAGACTTCCTAAAAGTAAACAATTCTCTGCTATCAGGTATAACAAGAGAGTCTGCAACATCAACCTCCAGAAGGGAACTGTTACTCTTGCATCCACTAAGGGCAGGGTAAAAGCTACTTTTCCGATTCCTGAATACTACAGGCGTTATCTTGATTGGGATCTCAAGACTTCTACACTTAGCTATAACAGACAGCAGGACACTTTTTACCTGCATGTTACTGTTCGCAAGGATTCCCCCCAAGCATCTGGAGATAGAATTATCGGAGTAGACAGGGGAATAGTTAATATTGCAGTTACTTCTAATAATAAATTTTTCAATAGCAGTCAGATCAAAAACGTAAGAGCAAAATATGCATACCTTAGAGCGGAACTCCAGAGCAAAGGCACACGATCTGCTAAGAGAAAACTCAGGGAGATAAGCGGACGTGAGGAACGGTTTGTGAAGGATGTTAATCACTGCATTTCTAAGGCCATTGTTGCTATGCCCTATGATGTGGTTGCTATTGAGGATCTGAACAGCATAAGAGTTCAGAGCAGAATTAAAGGAATTGAGTTTACTAGAAAGCTGAATAACTGGAGCTTCTATCAGCTTGAGCAGTTTATGAGATATAAGGCTGAGGCTGCTGGAAAATCGGTTATAATGATTGATCCCAGGTACACCAGTCAGAAATGCTCTCGTTGTGGGCATATCTACAAGGGTAACAGGAAAGGTAACTCGTTTCACTGTGTTAAGTGCGGGTTTAGCCTGCACGCTGATCTTAATGCTGCTCGGAATATTGCCAGCGTTGGTAAACTGATGCTGGTGGGCTGCCCTGTCAACCAGCCAAATGTAGCGTGTAATGAAGTCGAAGCCTATATTGGAATTGAGACTGAACATAGTTACAAGTCTCACAGCACAAGCGTGAGTTAGTTGACATACTTTTTAAACATATCTTTATCACATGAACGCAACTGGCGATTTAACTATCTTTAACGGCAGACTCACAATACTTGTGGCTTTCGGCCACGGGGTAGAAGTGGAAAAAAGCCAGTTAACAAAACTCATAGGCTCAGATGTAATCACAGAACGATGGAATAAACCCATAGAAGTGGAGCGATTAGAGGGTGTAGCCGTAATCGCTGCAGGTAATGAGAAAATAACATGCAGTGCTAATATATTTACCGATATTTTTGCAGCGGGCGTATCGCTCATGCGAGTTGAGATCGAAATCAGGGACAGGATATTATTCAATGATATACTGGTAGCACTTAACTCTAATACAATTATTGTGGATGGACTTGATCTCCAGGCATTTTCGAACAAGATGATCAACGAGATCCGTGAAAAACTCAATCCTGGAAAGAAAGCCCCATATTATCCGATTATAAAAAAATATACACTATTAAAACTGAATGATTTTACCCCCAAACTTGACCAGAAAAGCCTGAAAGAGCAGTACGGCGAGGCCATCACACGTTTTCTATCTGCTGAGACCTCGATCCGTCCGCTGCACAGCAGGGAGATCACAGAGAAGATTGCCAATGATCTCTCCTATTATGATGAAGACCTGTTTCTTGCCTCACCCGAAGGTGCGTTTATTCTTGGCTGCGAGGATTACCTCAAGGATCTGCGCGAGTTGCTTGAGCTGTCAATATCTCTTTTTGTTTTATTCCAGATATATGATCAGAAGATAGATTCTGAGATCACAAATGCCTTTGATGCGATAAAAAAACTGCGCAGTTCAAGGTATTACTTCCTCACCCAGGCGCCAAGAAGGCTTGAGAAATCCCTGCTTAAGGTGAGTGAGATAGGACTTATCATCCTCGATGATATCGAGGACCTTATGAATCCCCATAAGATAACCTCAGACTGGTATTACCAGTCTGCCTATCTCAAGATGCTGGACACCCTGAAAGTATGGGACTTTGAGAAGGTGGTGCAGCATAAGATTGATGCCCTGCAGGAACTCTACTCCACAGCAAGAGAGTTCTTTACAGAGCAATTAACGATAATCCTTGAGGCTGCTATCGTTGTGCTGATATTCTGGGAAGTGATCAAACCTCTTTTAAATCTTTGAGGCTGCTATCGTTGTGCTGATATTCTGGAAAGTAATTGATCATTCGCTGGTTTTTGGTGCCAGTACTTCACTGTTATATTTCTCAACGTAGAGCACTTCTTTAATATCTGTGTTATTGATGATCTCATTTGCAATGAGCCTTTTAGACATGAGCCATCTCTGGTTAAAAGTCAGCTCAGGCTCGATCTCAACTGTTAAAGTCTCACCATCTATCTGGATTGTGAAGTCTTTCCCTATATACAGACCTAAGAGGCCGTGTACTTTACCCTCTGTATCCTCTATCTTTTCTTTTATCTCATACTCGTAGGTAACTGTCTGTCCTGCCAGGAACCTGTTAAAGTCCACCTGTGCCATCCTGCCGATGACTCTTATTACCATCCCCGTACGGCCGTCTATCTGTACATGCATTCCGACCTGCGGCCTTTGATCGAACCTGGTGATCGGTATGGTCTCGATCAGTTCAGGATTCCTCTGGCCAAAGGCTTTCTCAGGCGGGATTGTAATACTGCCTCTGTATCCGACTTCCTTATCTATGAAATCCTCATCCAGTCCTTCAACCACATGTCCTGCACCTACAATGATGACATCGCCTCCGTATTTTCCTTTCTCATTGAAGATGTCGTTGGCTTTTGCAACCTCTTCATCAGTTGTATCAAAGACACGATCATCATTTATTCCTGTATATGAAACTTTAATAAAATCTCCTTTCTGAATACTCATTATAATTCCAGTCCTTTTTCCCGTTACTCATGTGGCGATGGTATAAAATACTTACCTAAAGTTAATCATCGAAAGTATAATAATATAATTACTCATTACAGAACCCGGATATTCATGATAAGAACTCATTATTCAACACAGATAACACCCGAGATGAACGGGAGCAGTGTCACAATCTGCGGCTGGGCGCATGAGATACGCGACCTTGGAGGAATAACGTTCCTGGTGGTAAGGGACAGGGAAGGGCTGGCCCAGGTTACGCTTTTCAAGAAGACAATAGATAAGAATGTGCTTGAGATAGTCCGTGGTCTCTCACGCGAATCGGTCGTTGCAGTTACAGGCCAAGTAAAGAAAGAGGCAAAGGCGCCAAACGGCTATGAGCTTGTCCCCACGTCCGTGACAGTGCTTGGTAAAGCAGAATCACCTCTTCCTATGGACACGACGGGTAAAGTGGATGCAGACCTTGATACAAGGCTAGATGTTAGGTTCATGGACATGAGGCGTCCGGGCACCAGGGCTATTTTCAGGATAAGACACCTTGTTCTGAAGAGCGTGCGGGAATTCCTTGACAGGGAAGGCTTTATTGAGATCATAACACCAAAGATAGTAGCTACTGCCACTGAAGGAGGAACTGCCCTTTTCCCCATGACCTATTTTGAACGTGAGGCCTTTCTCAACCAGAGCCCGCAGCTATTCAAGCAACTGATGATGTCGGGAGGATTTGACCGCGTCTTTGAGATCGGCCCGATCTTCAGGGCAGAAGAACATGATACACGCAAACACCTGAACGAGGCAATATCCATCGATACAGAGGCAAGCTTCATTGATCATGAGGATGTGATGGTCATACTTGAGAATCTCATCGTGTATGTCTATTCAAATGTTGCCGAGAGAGGTACAGGATACCTGAAGACCCTGGGGATGGAGCTTAAAATTCCTGATTTACCGTTCAAGCGCATTACCTATGACGAGGCGATCGATATCGTACATGATAGCGGGGAGCAGATAGAGTGGGGCGATGATCTGACTACAGAATCAGAGCACATAATCGGAAAAACGATAGGTGAACACTATTTCATCGTTGACTGGCCTACTAAGATAAAGCCGTTCTATGCATTGCCTTACGAGAACAAACCCGAGATCTGCCGGGCTTTTGACCTGATGCATCCGCGCATGGAGCTGTCCTCAGGGGCGCAGCGCGTCCATTCGTATGAACTGCTGCGCAGCAGGATCGAGGAGCAGGGGCTGTATGCCGATGGCTTTGATTTTTATCTCAGGGCGTTTCGGTACGGTATGCCGCCACACTCAGGCTGGGGTCTTGGGCTTGAGAGGCTGATTATGACAATGCTGGGCATTGAGAACATACGCGAGGTCGTACTATTCCCACGGGATAGAAGACGGCTTTCCCCATAATTATTTAACTTAATAAGATATGTCTATTGTGCAAAAAATCATGAATGAGTAAGAGGGATACATATGAGCACTGAAAGGGATATTATTATTGAGAGACTTGAGCAAAAACTGGCTGCACGGGATAAGGAGATTGAGAAGATGCAGGAGTCGCTGAAGGAATCCATTCTAATGGAGATAGAGAAACGATTCGCAGATAAGATCAAGCTTAGAGAATCCACTCTTGATGAAATAAGGGTAAAATTCGGCGAAAAGGTCAATGAGATAATAGAGATGAACAAATCCCTGAGGAACTCCATACTGGAGCAGAGAAAGCCAGAGGCCGATGCGTTTGCAGAAGCTGAAAAACGCATGGACAGGATTGAGAGGCGGCTTGTAGAACTTAACAATGCCTATGACGGTGTCATGAAGGAACTCCTTGATCAGAAATCAATAATCCAGGAATTTACGGTAAAAAAGAGAGGAAAAGAAGAAACAAAGATCCCGCTAAAGGATGAGGCAAAATCGCCTGAGACACCAAAACCAAAAGGCGAATATATTGTTGCCAGTAACTATGCACCCCGTGATAAGAGAAAAGAACAGAAGGTCATAGAAGCTGAAGAAAGGACGATCATATCAGACAGCGAGGAAGAGGAACAATTAAAGAGACCACAGGTTAAGAGGAGTGAGCGAGTGAAGGAAGGGGTGGAGATATTTGAAACCCCGAGAAAGAGGTAGATAGTGCATATCAAAGAGATAGAGCTTCAGAACTTCAAATCGTTCGGTAAAAAAGTAAGAATCCCTTTCTTTGATGATTTCACGACTATTTCAGGCCCTAACGGGAGCGGGAAATCCAATATAATAGACGGTATCCTGTTTGCGCTCGGTCTCTCAAATTCAAGGATTATGAGGGCAGAGAAACTCACTGACCTCATATTCAATGCCGATGGCGGGAGAAAGAACTTTGCCCAGGTGACCATACACTTTGATAATAGGGATAGAGAGATGCCTGTAGACGTTGATGAGGTCCAGATCACAAGAAAGGTAAGACAGACCGAATCAGGGTATTACAGCTATTATTATTTTAATGATACGCCTGTGAGCTTGGCAGATGTCCATGACTATCTATCCCGCGCAAAGATAACACCTGAGGGTTATAACGTGGTCATGCAGGGGGATGTTACCCGCATCATTGAGATGACACCAACCGAGAGACGGAAGATAATCGATGAAATCGCAGGGGTGGCTGAGTTCGATGAGAAAAAAGAACAGGCTATCTCCGAGCTTGATGTCGTCCGTGAGAGGATAGAGAGGGTTGATATTATCCTGGCAGAGGTGGATGAGCAGCTTATTAAACTTAAGCAAGAGCGAGACCAGGCTTTGAAATACCAGTCACTGCGGGACGAGAGGAGAAAATATGAAGGGTATATCCTGCTTGCAAGGCTAAAAGATGCAAAGAACGAACTGGATAAGATCACACATGAACTTAAGGATAGAGAGACCAGAAAGGAAGAACTTATAAAACAGGCTGATGAGCGCCAGCAGGAACTCAAGAGAGTCGAAGATAAACTCTCAGATCTGAATTCATTGATCATCCAGAAAGGCGAAGGTGAGCAGATAGCCATAAAAAAAGAGATCGAGGCCATCAAAGGCGAGATCTCCCGCTGTACCAGTACTATCGAGCTTGCAGAGAATGAGATTAATGATATCGAATCACAGAGAAGAAAAGCCTTCCTTGATATTGATAGTACCCAGGCAAAAGTCGCACAACTCAGTGATAAGCTGGATGAAGAGAACCTGAGGAAAGATACTATCTCAAGTGAGCTTGATGACAGAAAAACACAGCTTCTTCTTGTAAGGAGCAAGATCGCAGAAATAGATGCAGAATTTGCAGGAACACGGGATAGACTTGCAGAATCTAAACAGAGACTTGAGATCCAGAAGAATGAAAAGAACGAGTTCATGCGTGAAGGGGACCGTTTGCTTGATGCAATAAGGCGAAAATCCTCAGAGGCGCGGGATATAGAGCTTGAGATCAAGGACTCGATATCCAAGATAGAATCGGCTGATCTTGATGCCAGCAATGCCAGAACGCAGATAGAAGAGATTGTGGCAAAGAAGCAGGAGCTTGTTGGGGATACTGTAGATATTGAGAAAAACAGGGTTCAGATAAAAAGCGTGATAGCTGATCTTGAGAGCTCCCTTCGGGTATTCCAGCAGGAGTACGCAAGATCAGAGGCACTTATCAAAGCTGCGGCTGAGATTAACTACAGCCAGCCTGTTGAATCCATCCTTCGCGCAAAAAAGAACAGGGAACTGCCAGGTATATATGGGACGATAGCAGAGCTTGGAAAAGTAGATAAAAAATACTCTATTGCCCTTGAGATAGCGGCAGGGGCACGGATGCAGTCTGTCGTGGTGGATAATGATGAGGATGCTGCAAGGGCGATCAATTACCTGAAGGAGCGGCGCCTCGGAAGGGTGACTTTTTTACCTCTTAACAAAATTGAGTCAATGCCTTCACTTTCGAAGATAGAAAAAGATGGGATCATCGATTATGCGATCAATCTGGTTGATTACGATAAAAAGTTCAGCACAGCGTTCTGGTATATTTTCAGGGATACCCTTGTGCTGGATAACCTGAATACAGCAAGGCGGCTTATGGGCAGCAAGCGGATTGTAACGCTGGAAGGTGAGCTTATAGAGAAAGCAGGCGCAATGACAGGGGGTTCGATAAGATCGAAGCTCTCATTTGCAAGCGGAGAAGAGGAGAATCTTAAAAAAATCGCAGAGAAGATAGCAGAATATGAGGGCAGGCGCAGATCTGCTGTGAATAAATTTGAGAAGCTAGAAGATCACATGGCGCAGATCAAATCTGAGTCTGCAGGTTTTAATAACGAGATCACCAGACTGCAGATGCAGATGGAGGAGATCAAGAGCCGCGGCACGCGATTAACTGAATTAATAGAAACAAGAAAAAAACAGATCAAGGAAATAGAAGATGCCAGTATCGAGATAAAGAAGAGGATGGATGGCATAGAAGAGGATAAGCGAGCAAAGGATGAAGAGATTAGCACGCTTCTTGAGGATATAGAAAAGATCGAGGAGCTTTTGAGTGGCTCAGAGGTTCCTCTTCTTGGCAAAAAAGCCTCAAAGATAGAGGAGGAGATCGACCGGCTGGAAGGGAGACTGCGGGATATAGAGGCCGGGATCAATGCCATAGCGCTTGATCGGAAATATGCCCAGGCGAGAATAGATGATACAAAAGAGCGGCTGTCTGAATTTGATAAAAAGAAAGAGGGGCATCGTGAAAAGATAAATGCATTGCGTGAGCAGATCAAGACGCTTGAATCAGACCTGAAGGTTAAGAACATGAGAGAAAAAGAGCTCGGCGGAGAGTTACTTGAGCTTCAGAATAAACGGGCACAGGTCCAAAAAGATCATGGTATTATCAAAGAGGGACTTGAGGAGGTTCAAAGGCTGGTTGGCGATATGGAGAGGAGCCTGTTTGCCCTTCATTCCACAAAGGATGCACTGACAGAGCAGGTGATCGCTCTGGATAATGAGATAGCTGAGCGCGGCCTGAACCGCGATGAGGAGGTGCCATCTTCTGATTCCATAGCTTCACGGATCTCAGCCCTTGCGCGGGCTATGGATAAGCTTGAGCCTGTTAACATGAGGGCGATTGATGAATACAGTGAGGTTGAGAAAAGGCAAAAAGATCTAAAATCGCGGCGCGATATTCTGTTTCACGAAAGAGAAGAGCTAATGCTTCGAATAAAGAAATGCGATGAGATGAAGAAAGAGGCATTTATGAGTGCCTTTAACGGGGTGAATGAGCATTTTAAACAGATCTTCGCTGAACTATCAGACGGGAGCGGCGAACTTTTCCTTGAGAGTCCTTCTGACCCTTTCTCAGGCGGGATGACCATAAAGGCACAGCCATCTGAGAAGACACTGCAGCGGCTTGAGGCTATGTCAGGAGGTGAGAAAAGCCTGACAGCACTATCGCTCCTTTTCGCTATCCAGCAGCACAGGCCAGCCCCTTTTTATGCTTTTGATGAGATCGATATGTTCCTTGATGGCGTGAATGCAGAGAGGGTGGCAAAGCGCATACAGAAATCCGCTGGCAGAGCCCAGTTCATTGTAGTTTCGCTGCGAAAGCCCATGATCGAGGCTGCTAAAAGAACGATAGGCGTTGCCATGCAGGAGAATAATATATCCAGCATAACAGGGATACAGTTGAACTGATTATTTACAAGGTAGATCGAGACCTCTCCCCGACTTCAGTCGGGAAATTCCAGAGTTCATTCTATCAACAATGTAGCGGCATTTTCCAACAGAACCAGTTCTTTTGCCTTTGCAGATGCATGAACTTTCGTTCCATCCAATCTTGATATGGCTTCTATCGCCTTTGAACAGCTTACGGTTGCACTTCCTTACCTG
>DYGR01000064.1 GCA_020724545.1 Candidatus Methanoperedens nitratireducens | reverse complement strand
TGATACTGATGTTGTCTTCGCAGGGAGCATTACCACTAAATTTGGAGAGGATACATGGTTTGGTTCATTTGACACTATTATTAATCGGTATACCGATTCCTGATTAGGGTATTAAAAAACACATAGATAAAATTTATCTCCACATAGTTTTATATAAATCCAATCGAAAGATAATCTGGAGATCATGCAATGAGCTTCATCGAGAAAATAACCGCAGCAATAAAAAACCCGAAAAACGCCATGAAAAATATATCAGATCAGCCCATGATCGAGGAGGCTGTGATGATCGTGGGAATATATGCGGTTCTAAGCGCGCTTGCTGCATACATACAGACCAGCAAAATAATCTTCATCTTCGAAGGTTTTGAGAACATGCCACCTTCGATGCAGTCGATAACAGCAGTATTCTCGGTTGTGGGCGCGCTGGTAAGTCCTTTCCTTATATGGTCAATCGGTACAGGAGTAATCCATCTGATCTCAATGGCTTTAGGCGGAGAAGGTAAGTTCTATCCCCAGATGATGACTGTTGTTGGCTACAGCTTTATTCCCATGCTTTTTGGCGGCATTATCAGCCTTGCACTGCTTCTTTTTATGGAGCCAATGACAATAACCCTATCAGCAGCAGATCCAGCGGCAGCAGAAGAATTTTACAAGAATCCATACATATTTGCCTCAAGTGTGATCGGGACGGTCATGCTGATCTGGACATCGATAATCCTCTTCTTCGGCGTACAGAGCGCACAGAGGCTCACTCCTGCTAAATCGGCAATAGTAGCAGGAATTCCTCTGGTGATTGGCGTTATATCCCTGGTATGGAGCATATGGAACCTGGGAATCCTATGAGGACTGTATTAAGTATAAAGGATGTATCCAAGTCATACACGCTTGGTAAGCTTGAAGTGCCTGTACTGCACGATATCAACCTTGCGGTCAGCGAGGGTGAGTTCGCAGCAGTAATGGGACCCTCAGGCAGCGGTAAGAGCACGCTTATGAACCTGATCGGCTGCCTCGATCGGCCAACAACAGGGAAGATAATCATTGGCGATCGGGATACTTCAATTCTTTCGGATATAGAACTTGCCCTGATCAGGGGAAAGAAAATCGGTTTTATTTTCCAGACATTCAACCTGGTATCACGCCTGACTGCGCTTAAAAACGTGGAACTGCCCATGGTCTATCAGGATATCCCGAAGGGACAAAGAATCAAGAGAGCCAAAGCCCTGCTTGAAATGCTCGGTCTCGGGGATAGAACAGATCACAAACCTGCTGAGCTCTCAGGCGGGCAGAGGCAGAGGGTGGCGATTGCACGGGCGCTTGCCAATGAGCCCGAGATACTGCTTGCAGATGAGCCGACAGGGAACCTTGATTCAAAGACCGGGAAGGAGATCATGCAAATATTTAGCAAATTACATAACGAGAGAAGAACTATTCTCATGGTGACACACGACCATGGACTGGCGAAGAACTGTGATCGGATTATAAGGCTAAAGGACGGGAGGATTGAAGATGATTAAGCTATCAAACATATGGAGAATCCTGCCTGCACTCTTCATAATATTCTCTTTTGCAGGCGCCTCGGAAGCTGCGGTCGCAGAGAACTCATTAAAGATCAGTCTTATAAAATACGATCCCTATCCTGTTAATCCTGATTCGGATTTCAGTATATGGGTTTCGGTTAAAAATGTAGGGGACAATGATGTAAGCGCAGCATCTGTCGAGTTCGTACCTAAATATCCTTTCACAGTAAAAGCCGGGGAGAGCGCCGTAAAATACCCCGGTACCATAAGGAAAAGTGATGAACTGGTGCTCAGGTATAACCTGCATGCTGATAAGAACGCCTTCGTGGGTACAAATACCATTGAGGTGGGTTACAGGATCGACGGTGTTTTCACAAAAAGGGAATTTGATATCGAAGTGGGTAGCGATGTCGTGGATGCAAGAGGTACAGTCAGGCTTGAGAAATACACGATCTATCCAGAGACCCTTATGCCGGGTGATACGGCCACTGTGGCGCTAACCATCAAAAATAGCGCCTCTGCATATACGATCAAACTGGACGGCAGGGATTACAGCATGAACGCACAGATACAGTCGGCAGAACTCCTCGGGAATGAGGTCATAGATGTGATAAGCGATCCATACTATAATATGGGTATCGTGGGGCCCGGAGACTCTGTTGAGCTTTTGTATTCGGTCAAAGTTAAAGAAAATACACCCGACAGTATATATTTCCTTGATTTTAACCTTAAGGGAAGCGCAAGGCTCTACAGCCTGAACCTTAAGATACCCATAAGGGTGGACTCCTCCTCTATTAAGACCTCACTCTCCGAGACCCCGAAGATAAACCAGGGCAAGATCATACTCAATGTGGCGAACAACAGACCGAACGCTATCCAGGCTACCACTGTTCTCCCCGCGGGCAATGCAACATTCGAGCCTGCCGAGTATTTCATAGGCACGATGGAGCCGGATGAACTTTTCACGGTTAAATTCGATCTGAAGGCAAACGATCCGCAGGAGGATATCAATTTCAGGATCAGATTCAAGAACGGAAACAACTGGCACGAAATTGAGGCATTAACCGTGATGCTTGATAGCTCAAAGGACACGAAGACCCAGAGCGCAGATAGATCATCCATCCTGCCGGTAATTGCTATTCTTGCAGTATTTATTGTTATTGTTGGGTTCTTTGTGCTTATGAGACGCGGGAGAGCGAAATCAGAATGAAGCTGATTGATGCCTTCGAGCAGGTCTCACTCAGCTTCAGCAGCAACAAGTTCAAGACCCTGATGTCAAGCCTTGGCATAATAATAGGAGTTATCGCCATAGTGGTCATGCTCTCGGTAGGGGAGGGGCTTCAGGAGGGTGTGGGCAGGGCATTTGTGGGTCTCAATCTGGACGTGATCACCATATACCCTGGCGGCTCCAGCTTTGAGGGCGGGAAATTCATTTACCAGAAGCCTGCTGAGTTTGATGATAAGGATGTTCATGCACTTGAGAACACTGTCGGCGTTAAAATCGTATCTCCAAGGGTGAGCAGCGGTATGTCAGTGAATCTCAGAGGTGAGGAGCGCTCGGTATCGGTAACAGCAGTTATGCCTGCAAAAGAGCCTGAGCTATCAGACTCAATAGATAAAGGACGCTTTCTCATGGAATCTGACAGGAGCGCCATAGTCATAGGCAGCGATATAGCAAATAAGATGTTTAAAATGCCCCTGAATCCAGGAATGCGGATGAGCATTAAGAATAAAAATAATGACGTGAGCAAGGAGTTTACGATCGTGGGTATACTTAAAGAGAAAGAGCAAACCTCAGCCTTCGGGGGCAATTCGAACATGGAGATTTTTACCACGCACCAGGCATTGAAAGATCTGCTTGATGTAAAAAGTTATTCATACTCCTATATACTCGTGACCGTAGAAGACCAGAGCCAGATAGAGATTACTGCAAAAAGGCTTGAAGATCCTCTGAGAAGACTGCATAAGGATGAAGCATTCACGGTTTTTATGATGAAGTCAATCCTCGAGCAAATAGGCCAGGTATTGACCATGATAAAATTCGCACTTGGTGGCATTGGTGCAATATCCCTGGTTGTGGGAGGCATTGGCATAGTTAATGTAATGATGCTTACAGTGACTGAGCGTATAAAGGAAATAGGGGTGATGAAGGCAGTGGGCGCAACCCGGGAGAATATCCAGATGGTTTTCATGCTCGAATCAGGACTTCTCGGACTGATAAGCGGCCTGATAGGAATAACCATGGGCGCGGGAATCTCGATACTCATATCAACACTGGGCACATTCCCGATAGCAGTCACATGGACCTCGCTTGTAATTGGATTACTTTTCGGTGTAATTACAACAACCATTGCTGGCGTCTATCCCGCAAACAGAGCAGCAAGGCTTGACCCTGTGGAGGCATTGAGGGCTGAGTGAGGGTGGCTTAATAGAGTTTAAAGAGGTTATGGCAGTAAGGGACATAATAAGAGAAACTGAGGGTAAGTCCACTGCAGAGATGGATACCAAACTAAAAAATATCCATATTCGCTACAAAGCTGCTGTTATGCTCAGGTGGAATTACCCATCCCTTTTTTTGCCAAGGTTTAATTTCGTTTTTTGAGATATTTATCTATGTGGAAATCCCTGTATCTGATATATCAGCCCTGCATTAACTTTAATATCTTTATTCCCAGCTCAATGCATTCCATCTTCTCTTTAACCCTCTGGAGATCGGTCTCACTTTCAAGACTTATGGCTATGCTATGAACTTTATTCCTCGTTAATGTAGCAATCTGATCATAATCCGCCGTCTGGGGTTCTTCTGCAGATCTGATCTCAGGCCTGATTTCTCTCTGCTCTGCTGCTTCTCTTGTTATCTCCGATCTTCTTGTTATCTCTGGTTCTTTTTCAATCCTCGCTTCTTTACTTACTTCCTGTTTCCTAACTTCCTGTTTCTCCTGGAAATTGCATACCGGGCAGAGTACCTTTCCCTGATATCTGAACAGTGGTGCCCCACATTCATGATGTGTGGCCAGCATGGTGCCGCCTTTCTCAAGGAGTCTTGTTATCATCTGTATTTTCCTGTCTTCATCTATTTCTGACACTGTATCACCGAAAGTCTTTTCATGCAAGAGTCTAATTATGCACGGCCTCTTTTATAAAGGTAGCCCGGAGTGATAACCGTGTCGGAAAAACCAACCGAAATTATAAAGCAGTGCGTTGATACACTTGATCGGATCATTAATGATGATTCTGTCCCAAGGAATATCAGACGTAATGCAGATAATATGAAAAACATACTAATAAACGAAAAAGAACTTCCATCAATAAGAGCCGCAATGGTAATTTCCAAGCTTGACGAAATAGGTAATGACCCAAATGTACCAATCCATACAAGAACATTAATCTGGGGCCTCTCAAGCCAGTTAGAGACAATCCCGGTAGACAGATGACACCAGATATTGAATATAGCCTGAGCAATAAGAATATCAAAATGATCATACTTATCATATCAAAGTGATCACACCTACCCCATTGTTTCATCTGGAAAACCTGATTTTGATAGCCTGATACCCTGATATTCTATTTTCAAATCTTCAATGATGATATCGCGTAATTCCTATCTCAATCAAAATGATGTTTTCTGAGCATGCTCTCATTCTCATATTTTGATCGCCATTCTCATATTTTGATAGGTAATATATAGATTGGATATTCTGTACCCTTCTCTAGCGCAAATGTATTTTTTCTTGGAATAGATAATAAATCGACAAGTGTTGGCACACAGGGTGCAATGTAGGATAGATTATTATCTTGACTTATTTATCATGTAACGAATTGTTATCTAACCCACATTCAAGAGGTTGTGATTTATGCTTCTGATTTTTGCAAAATCACAATGTATCGAACTATAGTTTTTTCGCACCAGTGTAACAAGTTACAATATGAATTATAGCGAATGAACTCTACGGAAAACATCGTAACTGCGATAGCTCTGAGCATCATGATTTTACAAAAAATTATGGATAAATCAGAGTATCTTATCAGAACCTCTCGAATGTGAGCTATAACAAAAGATAATTTATTTATCAATACAACTTATATTCAAATCGGAAATGGAAAAGAATATATACAATCAACTCAAGAATAGGACACATTGGTTTTATATTTTATATCAAGTATCATCTAAAATCGGTTTTATGTATTTCCAGTCGAAATAAAGGGGTTGGTCTTGCTGGCAGCTCTTCAGTGGAAATAATGCTATCATCCAACAGAGAGCGAAATACAGATTCAGGCCTTTAAGAATATACAGTATTAAAAATTGATAGCTGGCGAACAGGAACGCTGCTGTATTATTTAAACATCTTCACAGATTCCAGTGGAAATAAAGGGGTCGTAACCAAAAGTCTTAATACCTATCCTTCTATTGCATCAATGGCATAGGAGAGTCGAAGCGTTGGAGAAAGGAACAATAACTATAAGGGGAATCTTTGAGGACATGCTCACGATATTGAATATCTTCGAGAACAGGGACGTTCTCCGTTCAACATACACACCGGATTATCTTCCCCATAGAAGCGATCAGGTGAGGGCACTGGCCACGGTTCTGGTATCTGCACTCAGAGGTGAAACCCCATCTAATGTTCTGATATATGGAAAAACAGGGACAGGCAAGACAGCAGTCGCAAAGCATGTAGGACAGGAGCTTGTAAGAACAGGTGAGCTATATGGAATTCCCTGTGTTGTGATTTATATAAACTGCGAGGTCGTAGACACCCAGTACCGTCTTCTGGCATCTCTTGCCAGGCATTTTGATAGGGAAGTCCCCATGACCGGATGGCCGACAGATCAGGTGTATTCAGAGTTTAAAAATGCACTTGATTCCGATAAGCGCATTGCGATAATAATGCTCGATGAGGTGGACAAGCTTACATACAAAGGTGATGATGTACTCTACAACCTTACACGGATAAACTCAGATCTTAAAAAAGCCAAGGTCAGCCTGATCGGTATTACCAATGATCTGAAATTCACAGAGTTCCTTGATCCGAGAGTAAGGAGCTCTCTTGGTGAAGAAGAGATAATATTCCCTCCATACGATGCCAACCAGCTAAGGGACATTCTGCAGGAGAGAGCTAAAATGGCCTTCAAAGAGGGAGTACTTGAAGAAACGGTGATTCCGCTGTGCGCTGCATACGCCGCACAGGAGCATGGCGATGCAAGGAGGGCTCTTGATCTACTGCGCGTATCAGGTGAGATCGCAGAGCGTGCCAAATCTGCAAAGGTTCTTGAGGCCCATGTGAAGCATGCACAGGAAAAAATCGAGATCGATAGGATAGTAGAGGTGGTGAAGACATTACCCACCCAGTCAAAACTTGTTCTGCTAAGCGCAGTGCTTCTGTGCTACGATGGCAACATCACCACAGGAGAAGCATACAATATCTACAAGCAGATGTGCAGGATTATAGGGATTGAGGTACTGACGCAGCGCAGGGTGACAGATCTGATATCTGAACTTGATATGATGGGCATCCTGAACGCAACGGTGGTGAGCAAGGGCAGGTATGGCAGAACCAAGGAGATATCGCTGAGCGTCCCGATTGACAGCACAAGAAAAGTGCTTTTTGAGGATTACAGGTTAAAGCCACTTGAAGAGTACAGACCGCCTAGCCAGACGAAATTATATGCCTGATATCCTCTAATATCTTTCTTGGAACAAGTGAAACATAGCCCAGTACAGGTACACGGTAAAAGCGTGCCACACCGATTATCCAGTCCTTTTTTACCGGGTGCTGATAACTTATGCTTCCCTGCTGATCGTACGAGGGGTTAGTCACTGCATTATCTCCCTTTGTGATATAACCTGCATGGGGTGCAGCAGGTCCGTCGGCCCACATGGGCTCACCCTCCTCAACATAGTACATAGCCCGATGTATAATTGGTGTAGCGCCGTCCTTTCCATAGGGCTTATACAGAATCACATCACCATTATAGCCAAAGGATGTATAGCCACTCTGCTTTCCAGCCTCATATGTGATAATTTCGGTGCGGTCGATGCTTTCAACAAAGATGATATCCCCTATCTGGATATGGGGGAGCATGCTTCCGCTCTCCACTGCAACCATGGGTGTCCAGAGCCCGAGCGCTGTATGGGATATGGAAGCAAAGATAGCTACAACTGAGATCACAAAGATAAAATCCCGCAAAAGCCCTACCCAGAGATTATCACTCTGATTAAATTTCTTTATTGTCTCCCTTAAAGGCATGTGATAATATAATCAATCAGAGGAAGTATAAAGGTTTCTACAGTACTGAAGAATTTGGATGTGTATCCAGGGAAAAATCTTATCCCATTTCAAGGTATATGCTCAGGACATGGAGGCAGGTAAGATTATTCAGGTTTTTGCTGAATCCGGATTCCAGATAGATCCAGAGGCACTTGATATCTTAAGGATGAGTGCCTCGCCTGAGCTGATACAGGATGTATTAAAATCAATCGATAATTCAGTACTGGTAGTAGGAACAGAGCACATCAAGACGAGCAGCACGATAACGGTACTCTCGGATATAACAAACCAGTCAACCTGTATAGGGGAATACACGGATTTTGTCCAGTACTTCAAGCACCGCCATAGTCTGCTCGGGGATATGCTGAGAAAAAGAATAAGCGGAAGACCTATTGAGAGCATAAAAAAAAGAAACCTGGATACAAGAGAACAGCTATCCCTTATCGGTATGATAATGGATATAAGGACTACGGCAAACGGACATAAGCTGATCGAGATCGAGGATACTACGGGAACGATATCTGTTTTGATTCATAAAGAGAAAGATAAAGAGCTGTTTGAACTTGCAAACACTATCCTTCTTGATGAGGTAATAGGGGTTACAGGCACGCTCTCCAGCGACGGAAATCTTATGTTTGCAAATAAGATAATCAGGCCGGATATCCCTAATACCCAGAGAACCATGCTTGATAGGGCGAGGGCAAAAGGGAAGGCTGTATTTATCTCAGATATCCATGTTGGTAGCAAGACCTTTCTTGAGGATGCCTGGCTTAATTTTGTTGAATGGCTTGGTGATGATATTAATGGTATTAACTACCTTGTTATTGCGGGAGACGTGGTTGATGGGATCGGGGTGTTTCCCAATCAGGATAAGGAGCTTGCGATTCTGGATATCTATGAGCAGTATGAGAGAGCAGCAGCATATCTTGAGGCTGTGCCAAAGCATATTAAAATTGTTATCTCACCAGGAAACCACGATGCTGTAAGGCAGGCTGAACCTCAGCCCCGCCTCCCTGAGAGAATAACCAGTGTGTTCAGAAGTGATATAACGTTTGTTGGAAACCCGGCGATGGTGGATATAGGGGGCGCAAAGGTCTTAATATACCATGGCAGGTCGATGGATGATATTATTGCAAGCATTCCGGGTTTCTCTTATGCAGATCCAACAAAACCAATGAGTGAAATGCTTAAACTGCGGCATCTTTCACCTATATACGGTGGCAGGGTATCCATTGCACCTGAAAAAGAGGATCATT
Organism: Candidatus Methanoperedens nitratireducens; assembly: GCA_020724545.1. Taxonomy (GTDB): domain Archaea; phylum Halobacteriota; class Methanosarcinia; order Methanosarcinales; family Methanoperedenaceae; genus Methanoperedens; species Methanoperedens nitroreducens_B. The sequence continues at coordinate 3,450 of DYGR01000064.1, read as the reverse complement.
TTGTTATTGATCTGGTACCGGATATACTTCACTGCGGACATGTACATACGGTTGGAGTTTCACGATACAGGGATGTATTGACAGTGAATAGCGGTACCTGGCAGAGCCAGACAGAGTTCCAGAAGAGAATGAATCTTAAGCCCATGCCTGCCCGGGCTACGGTAGTTGATCTTGCAAGCATGGATTACAGAGTCATGTCTTTTCTTCCAGCTTGAAAGCATCACCAAGACCGCTCTCAAACCAGGCTGCCGACCGGGAAGGGTATTTCGAGAAATAGTCGCTTGTGAACATAAAAGCGTTAGCACCAGCAAGCAGTATAAACAAGAGCCCGGACATTATCGCAATCCTCTGGCCGGCCAGTCTCCTGGCAAGACCAAAGAGCAAGGTTGCCCCTGCAGCTGCGAACAACTCGAAAAGACCAACGCCGACGATTGAGCGTATCGCATGCGGTGAGCCTTCAAAGGTAAGGGCCGCAGTTACAGGGAACAGGAGGAGCCAGGCGAACAAGAGCTTGTTTCTCTTATCAAATGAAAGCAAACAGGCAGCAATGCCGGCAGGCAAAAGCGGCGCTGAGAACCACAGCAACTGCCCATAGCCAGGAGGCGAGTGGCGCAGGTTGGCATCGCCTCTGTAGAATAAGAATTCTGCCGAAAAGTATTGCACGTAATTATCCAGAAACTCAAATGGCGAGTGACCCTGAGCAAAGATGCCGATTTTATTCACCCGGCTAAACACAACCTCAGGTGAAAACAGTGCAGTGATTACCAGAGGCAAGGACAACAGCAAGAAAATTACTGCTGGAATCACCAACTGTTTCTTCTTAGCAATCAGATCCGCTCTAAAAATAAAGAGGAGCGCAACCAGAAACAAGGGCACGAAGAGACGGCCAGCGCCATAGCTGTACAAACATAAAGCAAAAGCCTCAAAAGCCACTCTTGAGAACTGCAAGGCCCAGGGAGAAACAGCCAGAAAAGCGCTTGCAAGCAGTGCTAGCTCTTCACTGAAGAGCTCTTTTGCAACAAGGAAAAGCGCAAGGACAGCGAGCAATCCAAAAAGCGCAGCAGGAAGCCGAGTAGCAAACTCGTTCAGACCAAAAAGCGCAATACTCGGCACAGATGCATAGATATAGATCGGGTTCTTCCACTCGCCAAAACTCTCAAAAAACAGAGGCAAAGAATTACCGTGAAAATCCCTGCCAGTGTGAAGGATGGAGAATGCATCGTAACCAATACTTGCCTCATCACTGTAAAAACCGGCAGGCACATCATCCAATTTCCAAATGCGCAAGAAGAGCGCTAATATAAGCACTACTACCAGCAGGATTTTGTTTAGTTGCATTGGTTTTTGATATCTTAGGAATTAGGCCCCAATCTGTCTTTCATTCATCTGGCAGATCTCCTGGCCGGTCAAGCGGATCAATATATCTTATTCAATAATTATAATCTAATGATATTTATATTATTAATAATAGTTAAAAAATAATAAAAATTGAGGAAAGTTATTATAAACATTACATTCAGATTTAATACAACTATCAGGGAATTCATCCAACCGCGTGTATTGAATAATAAAAATTCGGTCTTTTTCCAGATATTTCGTATAGTATATCCTAATATTATAACTACTAAAATTTTTAGACCCGATGGTAATAATATTCCAAACAGATCAAACAGATAAGCAGCTTTTTCATTCGCCTCATAGGCATTGAAATATTTAATACCGATATATGTACTGACTATATCCAGTATATTTAATAAAATAAGTACATAGACACTGTACTTCAAAACCTTCTTATAACCTGATAATGCCTCCTTGAACATTGTTATTAACCCCCTATTATAAATATCTTGAACAACGGCTGCGTTCCCAGTCAACCGCTTGTATCAAAATATGGCTTTAATCTATTTAAAGCTTTTTAAAGTATATACGGATGTTAATTATAATCATGAGTATTAGATGAACCGATTATGAGCTGAAATATACTTCTCTACGACATCCCACCACTACCGACAGAACCGTGGTAACAGCTCGGCGCCCAGAGATGATCCCCGCACCATTCCAGTAATGCCAAAATCAAAAATTATATTAGTCTATCCTCTTATTTCAGTGATCAATGAACACAGATACATCAAAAAAGTTATTCGAAGAAGCAAAGGAAGTACTTCCTGGAGGGGTGAGCAGCCCTGTACGCGCTATAAAACCGTATCCATTTTATACAAAGTATGCAAACGGCTCCAGGATAACAGATATCGACGGCAACGAGTACATAGATTATGTCATGGGTTATGGGCCGCTGCTTCTGGGCCACAACCATCCTGCCATTAAAGAGGCAGTGATAAAGCAGCTCTCTTCTGGCTGGCTGTACGGCACACCCACTGAGCTTGAGGTTGCCCTTGCCAGGGAAATAATAAAACTCTACACAAGCATAGAGATGGTGCGTTTTGTCTCCACAGGAACAGAGGCCACGATGGGGGCACTGAGGATAGCAAGAGGGTTCACAAAAAAGAACAAGTTCATAAAGATCGAGGGAGGCTTTCACGGGGCTCATGATGCAGCGCTTGTAAAAGCAGGCTCAGGTGCGACCACACTGGGCACTCCAGATTCGGCAGGCGTACCACGGGATTTCACTAAAAATACACTTCAGGTGCCGTATAATGATATTGAGGCGATGACAGATGCGATTGAAGCTTATAAAGACGATGTAGCGGCCGTCATTATCGAACCTGTGCTTGGCAATATCGGCCCGATCATCCCGGAGGAGGGATATCTTGAAGATATAAGAGCAGTGACAGAGGAGAACGATGTTGTGCTCATCTTTGATGAGGTTATTACGGGTTTCCGTCTCGCTATGGGAGGGGCGCAGGAGTACTACGGGGTAGCACCTGATATGACCACGCTTGGAAAGATCCTGGGCGGAGGCTTTCACATAGGCGTAATAGGAGGAAAGCGCGAGATAATGGAGAACGTCTCACCGGCAGGAGCGGTGTATCAGGCAGGCACATTCAACGGAAGCCCTGTATCAATGGCTGCAGGGCTTGCGGTCATAGACACGCTTAAGAGAGAAAAGGTGCACGAGAAAGTGAACAGAACCGGTGATCTCATGCTTAGCACGCTTATGGACGTTGTGGCAGATCTCGGGATGGATTACAGCGTAAGCGGGGTATCAAGTATGTTCAAGGTGTTCTTTGGCGATATGCCGTACAATTACCAGGATGCACTAAGATGCGATAAAGAGAAGTTCAATGCATTCTTTAAGAAAATGCTCTCAGACGGCATTTTCCTTCCTCCATCACAGTACGAGACAAACTTTCTGTCACTCGCCCACTCACAGGACGATATAGATAAGACCATTGAGGCTTATCAGCGGAACTTAAAGTCAATCACCTCACGCTAAAGCTGTGAGGCTTGTTCCGTGAGGAGCAAGGGTAACAGGTTGACCAGGAGGCATAC
>DYGR01000063.1 GCA_020724545.1 Candidatus Methanoperedens nitratireducens | reverse complement strand
TCCTTCCACCCCCCCCGGATGGGGTCTCCTTTGCCCCTGCACCCCATAAGATGAAATATCTGACTAATTATGCTGTGATATTCACGATTGTTGAGAGAGGAAAAGGTGAAACGATTATTAAGGCAGCGCATGAGGCTGGAGCCGAGGGGGCTACCCTGTTCTTTGGAAGAGGAACAGGGGTTCACGAGCACAAAAAGATCCTTGGAATCCCCATCGAGCCTGAGAAGGAGATCGTGATAACACTGATCGAAAAAGAAAAAACCGATGCAGTCCTTGAGGCTATTGTGAGGGCAGGGAAACTGGATGAACCGGGCCACGGCAGGGCATTTGTTTTAAATGTTGAGAAAATGGCAGGCGCGGTGCATCTTGAATAGAAACGCTGGCTTTCAGGATTTGGGGACTTAAAACAATATGCTGCATCGAATTCCAGGATTAATGGATAAAGGTATGCCAGTAAGTGTACTATTTACTGAGGAGATGGGTGATGATACTGCCCTGTTGTACTGTGAGTTAATCCAGAGGGCCAGGTCTGGAGAATCTTTCCTCATCCGTAATCAGGGCTGCAGGGCAGGAGCGTTTGTACTTGGAGATACGCAGATAAGTCCTGAAGATTATTACTATACATCAAAAAGGTACAGGGACAGAGATGCAGCAAAAAACGCTGTTTCCAGTCTTCACAGGATCGCAAAAAAAGGAGGCTCAATAAGAATAAACCCGTACTCTGGCAGGGATTTTGATATCCTGATCCTTTTCCTGAAACCTGAGCGGGCGATGCGGCTTATTCAGGCATATACTTATGAGGAAGGGAGCACAGTTGAGCTTAAGACAGGCGGCATAGCCTCAGTCTGCAGCGACTGCACAGCCTACCCAATGAAGGGAAAGCTGGGAATATCACCAGGCTGTAAAGGATCAAGGAAACACAGCAGATATCCTGATGATGAACTTGTGGTCGGGATACCCGCTCAGTTGGCAGGGAGAATCGAGACTGCCCTTGGGAAAATCCCCAAGACTGTTGAGTAAACGCAGACCTTATGTTTAAGTATTAGCACGCCTATTTTTTAATTTGAAAGAATGGGATTTTTAATAAGGTTTGCACGTCAGTGGATCGCAGGCGAGACGCTGGATGATGCCATAGCACAGGCACAAAAAAGGAACAGCTCAGGCATAGGAGCCATAATAAATTATCTCGGGGAGCATGTAAAGGAAGTACCAGAGGCAGAGATGAACCTGGAAGAGAACATGAGGATACTTGACAGAACAGAGAGATCAAAAATCAATGCTTCCCTCTCAATAAAGCTCACGCAGCTTGGGCTTGATATCGATAAGGACATGTGTCTCTTGAACCTGGAAAAAATTATAAGCAGCGCAACCTCAAAAAACATCTTTATCTGGGTCGATATGGAGAACTCGCCTTATACAGAGGACACTGTTGATATATACCTCGAAATCCTTAAAAAATATAAAAATGCTGGCATTGCAATACAATCCAGCATGAGAAGAAGCGAGGATGATGTTAAGAGGATAGCCGCAGCAGGGGGTATAATCCGTCTTGTCAAGGGAGCATACAAAGAGAAAAAGGAGATAGCATACACAAGCGGAAAAGAGACATCGACTAATTTCTCAAAGCTCATGGGCTACCTTTTCTATAAGAGCCCTTTCCTTGCCATTGCTACGCATGATGAGCTGTTGATAAACGAAGCAATCGAGGTGAATAAAGCCCATAAGAGGAGAATAGAATTCCAGATGCTCATGGGAGTGAGGGACGATCTTAAAAGCAGGCTTGTAAAGAGTGGCTTTGCAGTAGTCGATTACATCCCCTATGGAACGCACTGGTTCCCTTATGCCGCACGCAGGTTAAGGGAGAGGAAGAGGAATATACTGCTTATACTGCGGTCTATATTTGAATGATATGCATATTATGCATGCAGAAAGGGGAGAGACCTTGTGGAAACTTAAACATCAGGAAGAGCAATTTAAGTTTAACCTGAGAAAAATATTCATGGCTTTCCACGCATCCAATTTACTATTTCAACTACATCATCCATCTCTTTAAATATAAGAAGATAAAAAGAGGAATTAGATGAACACTCTGGCTGAAACAGAAACTGAAAGTATAACTGAGATTTTTATTGAGACCTTGAAAAAGGTTGATACTGAAATAGAATCCGCAATAGAAACTCTGGAAATTCTTAGCGATAAAGAGATATTAGAGGAGATAAAGGAAGGATTGCAGGATATCAAAAATGGAAAAGTTATCGGATTTGAGGATTTTTTGAGAAAACACGGATATGAGATATAACCTGATTCATATCATCCCGCAGGATTATCCTGAATAAGCGGCCTCTCCTTCCTGTAGTCCTTCAGCCTTCTGATTATCACCTCGCCTAAAAACAGGATAAGGGCTGCAAGAAGGAATGGCTCTTTTTTGCTCACTGGCTCCTGAACAGTCCTTACTGCTTTCTCTTTAATATCCATCAGCAGTAAACCTTCAACTTCATTCTCGTTATATACACGCCCACCATTTGATGCAATTACAGTAGCCAGTTCTTCATTGAAGCCTATCTCCCTGTATTCAAGCGGATAGTTCACGGCTATCCCGTATCCCGAGAGGTCATGGAATCCTTCTTTCTCAGGATTGATCGAGGCTTCGTATGTTACCGGCCCTGTGCGGGAGAGATCAAGCGGCACTCCGTCAAATCTGACCTGCGGCAGGGTATCGGACGTGATAATAACCCTGCCAGGGGTGCCGGCCCAGATATCCTCTGCCTGTATGACCACGCCTTCTTTTGGCCTCGGGTCTCCGATAGCCCAGTTGATCATCGAGGAGATGAGGCGCGAGTTCTCGCCGCTGTAGACTGCTGGAGCCCAGCGCGTCTCACCTGCGCCGTTATCTGTGGTGAATGCAGCCACCCTGCCCAGGCCAAAGCTCCACACCGTAAGTATAGGCTTGTATCCCGGGGATGTTGCAACCAGCTCATCTGCCCCTAATTTCGGAATGACCTCATTGTACCCCCATATATTGGCTGAGAGGTTGATATATCTTGTAATAAAATGATCGGTATCGATTGGTTCGATAGGATACTGACGGGGGTCGGGAGGGGGGGTTGGTGTGGGTGTTATTTCGGGTTGCTTCTCATCACCTTCAAGGCATGGTCTATCTTTTTCACATATTTTGTGCCCTGGATCCACGACCTTTGCATGCTCACCAAAATTTTTAGCTAAATCATCATATAGTTTATCAGCCTTTGCATTTACTTCATAGGACAAAATTATCTGGACAAAAGTTATATGGATGCCTTTACTCTTTAAGTCCTCTACTGTTTTTTTTGCCTCTTCAAACCCATCCGGATGTATCTGACCATCCGATATTACTATAATCTCCTTTGTACCGCTGACTGAATTTAATAATTTTTCTGCGGCACGAAGTCCTTTGTCTATGTCAGTAGGATTTTCGCCACCTTTTGTATCTGGACCAATATCTCTTATGAATCGCTCAAGTTCAGCTCTATTGGCATCACTGCTCAGTGACAGCATATCTGTTTCAGCTGTCACCCCACTAAATGCTGCAACGCCAACACGGCTGTCACGTCCTATATTCTGAACAATGCTTAAGGCGTTTGCATTAATAAGACCGATAAATGTAAGGCCAGTGGTGGCATCTCCTAAAATAGTGCTTCCTGAAGCATCAATTAAAATTACAATATTCTTTCCACCCCTGTACTCACCCGCCCTTGATATTATCGGCAGTATGGCTTCAACAGGCGAGTTGTTGTAATTCCCTTCATCATATGACTTATCCCCCCCCACTACCACAAGCCCTCCGCCGCCGCCCACATATGTCCTCAGAGTATCTGCACTTAACTGTGCCACGCCCCTGTTATCTATTATCACAGCCCTGTAAGGCGAAAGGTCATCAGGCACTGTACCGGATCGGGTAACAGCATACAGGCTGTCTATTACAGTATAAAGAGGCGAGCCTGTATCATCTGTCACTGCCAGTACCTCTGGCTTTGGCACCACGAATACGGATTTATAAAAAACATTGTTAATCTTGAACCTGTCCCCGCCTTCTGGCGTTATGGTCGCCGTTACCCTGTGCGTTCCAAGTGAATCGAAGGTATATGATAACGGGATGGTTCTTGTTCTCTCTGTCTGTATAACCGCCTCGCTTTTAACAGGTGCGCCGTCTATCTCCACATCAAGCCTGTACCTTATCTCACTTCCCGCCTGCCTTACAATGATATTGAATACATTCTCATTCCCGATTATCAGGTTCTTTGCGCTTTCGATCTCAACGCTGGCATCGTTGTGTATCGGTTCCTGTCTTACAGCATATACGCGCGTACCTGTGCCTGAGACAAAGGAGATAGCATCGAAGAGGTCTTTGCCGTAATTACTATTCCCGTCGCTTACAAGTACGATATTGTTATTCTCAGCAGCAAAGATCACCTCATCCCCGATGGGCGAGTTTATCCCGGCAAACTGCCTGTATGTTGTGGGTGTCCTTGATTTCAGGGATTCGAACAGTTTTTCACCCGTATCCATGTTAAATAAATCCATACTCATAGTCTTATCAGAAATAACCGTAATCCTGGGGGCTTCGTCCCGGATCGTGCTCGTACCTATTGTAAACGGTGAGGCAAGCGCTATAATCAGCAAACTCAGGATTATTACGCGCGAGATCACCAGGGGTCTGGATATGCCTCTCCTGACGGCATACCATCCTGCAAGAACAAGAGGGCTTATGAGTAATAGAATAAGCGGGTTAGCGAACTGGGGAGGGGTAAGATCCATCACAGCTCGCCCCTCCAGCGCAGGTAGTACAGCTCAAGGAACACAAGGAACATTGCCGCTATTATGAAATAGACATCAAGATACTCTGGAGATCGTATTATCTGGGTACTGACCGTCTCCTTTTCTCCTGGTGTTGATGTTGCTGTGGAGATACCGCCGCCTGCCAGGTTTGATTCCCGCTCATCGTACAGGTTTACGGCCACATCCTTATCAGGCAGTTTATATATCCCGACCTCATCAAGCAGCAGCATATCTGTTGTAATGCTGTCAGAAGGAGTCTTTATGGTCTGGCGTGAGGGAAGTTTGATAAACTGTCCTGTCCTTGCGTTATATTCACTAACATCAAGGCTTCCGCTTATCCATTCCATCATCTGTTTCCAGAATAAAGGATATTCAGGATGCGCATGTAAATCATTCCATACATTCTCATTGAGGGGATCGTAGATATTATCCCCATGCGGATCGGCAAGTCCTGAATAGATCACCATCCCGCTTCCTGACTTCCAGTAGGCGAGAATTGCGGATTTATCCCCACCTTCAACAAGCGTCACTGCGCCTGTCTTTGCCGCGGCCTTAAAATGTTTCTTCACATCAACTTTTTCAATGCTGATACCCTCTGTCATCCTGCTTGCCCTTACAATACTCAGCGATGTTTTATTCGAGATGGGACCAGGCTCAACAGGCAGTATATCCATATCCTGTAGATCCGGTGATGCGATTATCACTGCGTTACCACCAGCTTTAACATAATCAGACAGGCTCTTTACCGCTTCAGATGGTAGTTGAGAACCAACAAAGACAGTCGAATACCCGGATAATGAAGGGATGCTCTTCGTATCTACTCTCTTGACCGTGGTATGAGGAATAAGGCCAAGTGCAACAAATGAAGGCGTTTTTGCATTATCTGTAATATACAGTATATCATTTTTTACCGACCCTGGTATTATGATATAGGCATTGTTATCCAGGGAAAGTGCATCGTCTACAGTAAGAGAGATCTTCGTTGTCCCGGTTGTCAAGTTACTGATCGTGAAGTATTCACTGGATTGCCCTCTCAGGTTAAGTGTGCTTGAGAGTATATTCCGGTTATCTGTGGTAACATCGATTTTTACATCCTGTGCCTCTCTATTGAAATTTTTAATATTGATCTTATAATCGCCAGATTCGAACCAGCCGCTCACTATACCGATATTATCCGTCCTTCCGCTTACTGTCACGAACTCAACATTGATGCCACTGGACTGCGCCAGTTTTTTTGCAACCAGAGGGTCATCGCCGCCCCAGCTTGCAAAATCTGAGAAAACCACAATTCTTCCGCCTTCGGGAAGCATCCGACGCCCCAGGAGAATGGCACTTGATATATCAGCACCCGTGGCTTTTGCCTTCAATTTTTTCAGTGCATCGGCTGTGCTGCTGGAAGGTGCCTCTTTTATCACCATTACAGGCACGCTCTGTGCAAGTATCACCGTGTTCTTTGCGCTCAGGAAATTACCTGCCTGCTCAACCGCCTGCTCAAACTTTCCATCAGCCTGCATGCTTGCAGAGGCATCAAGAATGATTACTGTATGTCCCCCTCCTATCTCCTCGTTCGCCATAATAAAAGGCGCAGCAAGTGCAAGTGAAATTATTGTAAGTACAAGCAGTTGAATAAGGAAGAGCGGGTCTTTCAGGAATTTCCTGAAAACGTTAAGCCTCTTCTTTCGCTCAATGTCCATAAGGAACATTAAAGAGGGGATCTTTATCTTAAGCGGCCTTGGGCGCAGAAGATATATAATTATAAGCGGGATGATAGAAAGAAGCGCATAGAGCCCGGCCTGGTTTGCGAATTGAAGCGGGTTTGTGTATAATATATCTAAGAGACCCATTTTAAACCTCTACTATGCGAAATTTTGAAATAATTTTACTCATTTTTATCTTCCTGCTCTAGTATAACTAGGATCTCTTTTTTTAACTGTGGGAGTTCGTCTTTAATTATGTACCAGACAACTTCCAGATTAACACCAAAATAGTGATGTATTAGCTTATCTCTTACACCTGCCATGTCCTTCCAGGGAATATGCGTATATTTATCCTTAAAATCTTCTGTGATATTCTTTACAGCTTCCCCTATTACTTCAAGGTTACGAACAACCGCGTCCTGTGTCTTAATGTCTTCTAAAAAATCTTCGTAAGTCGTATTCTGGACATAAATTCCAATTCTTCGAATAGCTTCATAAATATCATTAAGGAACTCAATATCACCTCGCTTAGACATAGACAATGCTTTTTTCAATATCATCAGCAACTTTTTTAATTCTTATGCTCTTGACCCCGGCTGGAGTGAGAATATCCACTTTCTTACCAAGGATATTTTCAATATATTCTGCTAACTCAACGAATTTTAAACCTATTGGTTTTTCAAACTCTACGATGAGATCCACATCGCTATTCTCTCTCTGGATTCCTTTTGCATATGATCCGAACAGTCCTATTCTTTTTACACCGAAAATGGCTTTTAAGTAAGGTAATTCGTTTTTTAAGAGTTTTATAGTTTCTTCCTTTGTTAACATTTTTGTACTTGTACAATTAAAATCATGAAAGTAACAACTTTAATATTCATACCCACATTTCCTGCATTTATTCCGTAGCATCATGCTCTTGCATTTCGGACAAAATAAATATCTTTTATCTACTTTATGCGATATGAGTGAACCAGAACTTCCTCCTGTAGGTGGTACATCTGTCTTTCTTTCTTTACCTTTTAAGTCTGTATTTGTTAAAAATGAACGATTACTTACTATCCGATCATCCATCTCTTTTTGTGTTTCTTTCTGTTTTATATTTTCTATCCAATTTTTTATTTTATCTCTAATTTGTAAAGAATTACAAATAATCATTTCATCTTTTGCCCATGAAGGCAAATATTGCCATACCGAATTTTTTTCATGTTTTGTAAACCTGCTATCTGCCAAAACCAGAATTCCTGTTTCATCTCTGGCTCTTATAACTCGGCCCAATGCTTGTAACGCCTTATTCATGGCAGGAAGTCTATATGCGATAAAATCCCCTTTCTCCTCACCATATCGCTTTTTATAATGTTCATTCTTACTTTTTTGAAGATAATCAGGTGGCCCAAGAGGAAGACCCATCACCATAGCAGCTTTTAATGAGTCCCCGTTGTAATCTTTCCCCTCGCTCAATTTTCCACCAATTAGCGCTAAAAGTACACCACCATTATTTTTTTTCTTAGCATTTTTAAATCTTTCAAAGATCTCTTCTACAGGAATATCGTCCCTTTGTTCAAAAAATTCTTTATTATTTTTTCTTGCTATTTCAAGACAATATTTTGAATATCGTTTTTTCATATCAGAGGTGCAAAATATGGCCAAATTCCCCGGAATATCCGTTGTAAAAGAGTTAATACATTTTTTATAATTTTGGATAGCCGATTGATCATCACGGTTACTTGAAATAGTATCTACATTGTTAACGCCGATTATCAAACGGTTTTGGCCTGGGAATGAGTTAGGAAGCGAACATTTCTCCGCTCGCCCATTTTTTCCAAAATAATACAATTCATAAAAATCAATTGGAGAAAAAGTTCCAGACATCATAATTGTGGCATAATGCGAATCTGCAATTTTAGAAAGTTGTGGACTTGGATCGATATTTTTAATTTCTAAAAAAAACTTTTTTTTAGCTGGTTCATCAGCATCTAAACCTTTTAATAAGATATACGGGGTATTCGCGTTGTTGTTATGATAATTTACAACTGATAAAAACTGAAAAACTTTATTCAGTTCATTTTCGGAATCAAAATCTACATTATCATAGCTCTTTTGATTGCTAAAACTAAGCCTTTTAGAAATAACATCGTTAATTGCAATTTGATCAATATTTCCAAATACACTATTAATCAAGAGGTCAGAATCAAATCGACCTTCATTAACACCTAATTTTTGTAAATTTTCAAGTATATTCTTAAGTTTCAATAAAATATTATATGCAAGTTCTTTATTGCATACTTCACTGCTATTATTTTCTGAACTATTATACACATTTAGTTTACCGTGCTCTTTTTTCACAGGAAGTTCATCTGTCCTGCCATCGTCAATTGTCAAGTTTACCCTTGTTTTTTCATTATTAAGCCTAAGAGAAAGGGAGTTATTTTCAGTAGATATACTTATAGTTCCAATATGACTGATTCTTTCGATTTTTGCCGTAGTTATCCAGTTTACGCCAAAATTCTCTATTAAATATTCTATGAGTCTGGATTCATCTTTTCCTGGAATCTCATCCCAGCTAAATAAATTCAATTTTTCTATTTGTTTGATAGCTTCGTTAATTAAATTTACATCTAACTTTTCAGAGTTTTTTTGTTCTGTTTCTTCGCCTATATTGTGTGCCTCATCTATCAATAAAATGGCTTCTTCTTGTTTAATTCCAATTTTAGTATAAGTAGCGTTCCTTATCGATTCGTTAACTATATGGCTATGCATCAGAACTACTATATCTGATTTTTTCGCAGCGATTGCCATTAGTTCATAAAAACATAATAAATCATTGTTAATTTTTTTAGCTTGATCGGGTAAGATAGGCCGATATAAGATTTTTTGAGCTTTAGTTTCGATTTTAGTTGAGTTTAAAAACTTTACTTTGTTTAAATTTATATCAAAATAGCCAATTTTCGAGAAAAGATAATAAGGGCAAATCATCATTTCTTTATTTTTTTGTTCAAAGATTTTTATCTTTTCATCAAAAAAAATGGTTTGTTCATTAATGAAATGTTCGAAGCTTATTGGGTTTTTTTCATCAAATTCGTGTTCTAAAACTTCAATAACACTTTCATCAGAAGATGCATCGTAGTTTTCACGCTGAAGTTTATTTATTTTATATTCGATAAACTTCTTAGTATTTTCAACAAGCACATTGCACATAGCTGAATTAGAAGACAGCTTGCATATTTTTTCTTTTCCAACTATATATGCAATGGTAGGTTTTTTGGATGTCTCATTACAGATTTTGTTAATTTCTTCTAAATATATTTCTATCTGACTATTAGTACGTACAGCTACAACAAACTTCTTATCACCTTTGTTGGCAAGAATTGGTGCTATTACACTGGTTTTTCCACTTCCAGTAGGTGCATCAATCATTAGTACAGTATGATTGCCTTTTAATACAGTTTCTTGCACTTTATCCAGCATTTGCTCTTGAAAGGGTCTAAATTCAGGATAAGGAAAATATCCACCATATTTTGAAGAAATCATAATCTGACCGAAAATTTATAGTGATACATGGCCCCTATTGCGCACTGACCCTCTTTGTATATGCATTGCTAAATGCTGCCAGTTCCTCAACCACAGTCCTCAAAAGTTCTTTTTCCGCAGGTTTTGGGATTTCTCTTCCCTCCTTTTTAGCGGTCTCAAGCCAGAGGGCAATTGCTATCTTTATCTCTTTCAATGCCTCTTTTCCTGTTTCCCCAAAAGCAGAGCAACCGGAGAGTTCTGGCACTATAGCAATATAGCCCTCGTCTTCTTCGCTATAGAATATTTCTATTGCATATTTATACATTATTTTCCTCCAATTGAGTTTCATATTAATTTTTTTATAGAGCAGGAATAAGACCATAGTATATTTTTGTTATGCATAATCGAACAGAGTTGCGTTAAATCCACCTTTTTTATTTTTTTCTTTTTTTATATCTTCTATCCTTTTTTCAGATTCTGCTCTTTTAACTTCTTCTATCCATTTATCTGATTCTTCTTTGGTGTAACCCAGAAACGCAGCATTCTTATCATGACTTTGAAATCGAGTCTTTGCTATTTTCTTGTTCATGTTCGCATAGCAATAGATACATCCATGCGGGCAGGTATCATAAGTTCCGATATCTGCGCTATCAGTACAACCGCACTCTTTTCTTGTGGGCTTTTCACCATGTTTGAATCCGTTCTTGTAGAACAATTCTTCTATAATCTTTCCATCAACACAATGCGCTTTTCCAATTTTTTGACTGAGCAGATTATCACCGCAGCACGTAAGCATTCTAATACCATGTCTGTCTGCGATATCTGCCAGTTCATTTGCGAGTTTAATTCTAAAATTGGCATCTGGATCGGTAATTTTTATACCACTTTCATTTTGAAATTTATCAAAATTTCTTTCTACTTTCCCGTACTGGATTGCATAACTGAAATAGCAGCGTTCAACATATCCTTCAAGTTCGGAAGCGATATAATCAAAATTTTTAATATGATAATCGTAACCAGTAATATCTGAAATAATAATCGGGTCATATCTCCAATTAATATGCTTTGGCGAATAAGTTGTGCTCAAATCTTTCAGGGCTTCAATTGCAACCTCTTTTTTCACTAAATTATATTCAAAAATATTTGGTAATCCTGTAATCGTGTAATTGAAATAGAATTTGTAACCCATATGTTCAATTGTCTTTAGTTTTTCTATGAATGGTTTGTAATTCTTTGACCAGAAAACAAAGCATATAACATCCTCTAGTTTTAGTGGTACAATATATTTTTGTCCACCGAATGGATTCACATAGCCAGCAAAACCTTCTTTCAATCGGTTCATAAACCAATCTCCATAGAATGCTGGGATGTCTGTTCGACGGGATACTGAAATAATTCTTCTCATTTTTTTAACCCCACTAACAAAGATACTGTTATTACAACAGGTTTACATAAATTATATTTGGTTTTATAAAATATACAGTTTTTAATCCAATCAGCATTTATAGACTGATTATCTTTATGTACAATGCTGACTATCTTCAAATCAGTAAATCCTATTTTTTCTATACTATTTAAATAATCCTCAGAATTAAAATATGTCGTACTGCTTCCTTCGATTATCGTCATTAGAAGTTTATTATTGTAATTAATTTTTTTATTATATATTATGTAATAATATATAAATTTGTTTAAGACTTTAGCAACGTCTTCCCCCGAATATCTTGAAATGTCTTTACTAATTGCAGAAAGAGAATTTGCCATTATTATCCAATCAACACCAGACTTTAATGCAGGTTTATACATAAAATTAGTGATATCGCATTCTAAAATATCAACTATCTCTATATGTTTATTTTGATTTAAATATTTAAAATTTTTTATTAGGTTATTAAATGTTTTCGATGCCTCTACTGTTGTAATTTTAAAATTCCTACTTTTAAAGCTATCTTCTTTTAATTTACAGAATGCAAGTGGAACTGTAGCAGGTCCTGATCCAATGTCGAGTATTTTAATTGATTGAGCTTCCCCAAATATAGTTTTTTGCAAAATGTGCCTTAGTACATACACAATTTGTGGCAAATGTAAAGGCACATATTCATGTAAATATTGTCTACATTCATCACCTTCAAAAATAGGATAATTTTGATATACACAAAGTCTATCGCCTTTTGGTTCCAAATAAAAAGCATCAATTTTTTTGTAGTCGATAGTCAACCGAGCTTTATCTTTGCAATATCGAAAAATTGTAAGATAGTTGTTATTAGTAGACATGCGGATAAAATCACCAAATTTCACTACGGATGCATATTTTACCCACTCAATATTATATTTACTAACTAAAAAATTTTTCAGCCGATCTGTATGGTCACCTGGTACTGAATTCCAGTGAAATATGAACTGACGTTGAAATAACCATCCCTTATAATTATACGATTCAGATGCACCCATCACTAACATTAAATTATGCACATTCTTGTTACATAAACCCTGGGACTCATTTTTACACATAGATAAGCTTTCTGTACTCTTCGAGACCATCCGCCAATTCACTCAAACAACCTCTAGATTAACTCTTTTGCATAC
>DYGR01000062.1 GCA_020724545.1 Candidatus Methanoperedens nitratireducens | reverse complement strand
AACTAAACTTAAGGAAGTGAACGGGAAGTGCGGGGCAAATTCCTTCCACCCCCCCGGATGGGGTCTCCTTTGCCCCTGCACCCCATAAGATGAGATTTATTGCAATTGATGTTGGAATGGGAACACAGGATATACTTCTCTATGATAGCGAACAGAGCATTGAGAACTGTATTAAAATGGTCCTGCCTTCGCAGACACAGATCATCGCAAAAAAGGTCTCTGCTGCTACAGAGTTAAAGCAGGATATCGTCCTTACAGGTGAGACCATGGGCGGAGGTCCGTGTACGGGCGCGGTGAAGCGGCATATTAAAGCAGGACTTTCGGTATTCGCAACACAGAATGCAGCCCTTACATTAAATGATGACCTGAGCAGAGTAAGGGAAATGGGCGTGGTTATTGTGAGCGAGGATGAGGTGCATGAGCTAAACGCTACCAGGATAGAGATGTGCGATGTGGATAAACATGCCCTTGGGAGTGCGCTGGATCTCTTTGGCATTGAGCTTCCGCAGAAGTTCGCAGTTGCGGTGCAGGACCACGGGTATTCGCCTGATCTGAGCAACCGGGTATTCCGTTTTGATTACTTCCAGGAGATCATAAAAACAAAAGGAACCCTTGACTCCTTTGTATATAAGGGTGATATTCCCGATCGATTCACAAGAATGAGGGCTGTAGAGAGAACACTTCCCGGTGCACTTCTTATGGATACAGGGTTTGCAGCAATCCGAGGTGCGCTCCTTGATGAATCTGCCGAAGCTCCGTATCTTGTGGTAAATATAGGTAATGGCCACACGCTTGCTTCTGTTGTAGAAGATAAAAAAATCCTCTCATTATTTGAGCATCATACCCACCAGATGACCCAGAGCAAAATCGATGATTACCTGATGAGATTATGTGATGGGACACTCGATTTTCAGGAGGTCTTTGATGATGGCGGGCATGGATGCTATATCCGGGAGACTGTTGATCTTGAAAATATCGGATCAATACTCATAACAGGACCCGGGCGCAGCATTATGCATGGCTCCAGGCTAGGGGTTCGCTTTGCTGCTCCTTTCGGGGATATGATGCTTACAGGCTGCTTCGGGTTGATGGATGCTTACCTTGATTGTATACCAGATTAAACTCCTTTAAACTTGAACTCCCACAGGCTCCCGCCTTTTATCTCTTTTTGTTTCAGGTGTTCTATCTCATGGGCCAGATCATATGCAGTAGAGCCATTAAATACGAGTTCTTTTTCTGCAAGTTCCTCGATCTTTATCTCCTTCTCAAGAGGATTTACAGTGGTTTTTATGATCCTGTCACTCTTAACTCTGATTCTATAAGGCCGCCTGACAAGCAGCCTCATCTCTTCATCCCCGCATTTCTCAAGCCTGTGAACTACTCCCTCCTCTCCTTTGAGAACTGGATTTACAAACAGGTATATCTCCTCAAGTGAGTATCCCAGTCCCTTCTCATCATCGTATACAGTAGTCTTATCCATCACGGCTAAAGTCTTTATATTCTCTGTGGAATAACTCCAGTCACCGCCGGATCTTAAAGAGAGCAGGAGAGGAATAAAAGCATCTGCAGGTATATCAAAGCTTGATATCAGTTTTTTCTCAGCGTTTGTGAACTCTATTATATTCTTGAACTTCTCTATATCCATGATCATTCCATGAATCTTATAAATTACGTTATGAATTTTCGATTATCCTGTGCGCCTTCAGGAAATTATGTGCCTTCTTTAAAACGTTTTTTGCGTTATTGAAAGTGAGTCTTTCCATTGCATTCTTATAATTTAACCATTCATATCCTGTGTGCTCATGCGATAACTCAACATCACTCGCTTGAGTCTCAATCAGGAAAAAGGTGACTTCCTTATAGATGGTCTTGCCTCCACTTTTGAAAAAATAGCTTATCTTCTCCCTGAAGTCTCCAATAAACCTGGCATCGGTTATACCCGTTTCCTCCTTAAGCTCTCTTATAACCGTATCCCTTTCGCCCTCATTTGCTTCAACTTCACCTTTTACAAACTCCCAGTGGCCTGCTTCATAGCGTAAAAGAAGATACCTGATCTCTTGATTTTTCCTGAATACCACGGCTCCACAGGATATTTTTCTGGGCATATTTCTCCTGTCAGTCGGATGCTTCAAGTTCTGCCTTTATCTTCATAAAGTCCTCTTCAAGATAGGATCTGTATGCAGGGTTATAGAGTACTGCTGCAGGATGAAAGGTGGGTATTATCTTGACCTGGAGGCCAAGAAGCACCTCCTTATAGATCCTTCCTCTAACCGCAGTTAGCCCATCGATATCTATATTCACTTTTGAGAGAATATATCTTGTTGAGTGCCTGCCCAGTGTTGCAATAACCTCTGGCTCTATTATCTGGATCTGTCTATCAAGATAAGGTGTGCATGCCGCTATTTCATCCGCTTTTGGCTCTCTGTTCTCAGGGGGTCTGTGCTTAACAATATTACTTATATAGACATCTTCCCTCTTAAAACCGATACTGGTAAGTAGTTTATCCAGGAATTTGCCAGCGCTCCCTACGAAAGGCCGGCCCATGATATCCTCCCTGTTACCCGGCGCCTCACCTACAAGCATCAGGGAGGCATCAAGGCTCCCCTCTCCGGGTACAGAGTTCTTTGCATACTTCCAGAGCCTGCATCTTCTGCAATCCCGTATCCGGGCTACCATCTCATCCATTAGTTCCTGCTTTGACATCTATAAATCATCTCTCAGTTGTAAGGCTTCTGTAAAGAAGCTATCTGTGGAATAATGAAGCAGCAGGCTTGATGCTATCATGCCTGTGGCAAAGATAGCAGTGAATATGGCTATCTGAATTGAGGCAGCATTGAAAGGATCGGCACCGGCAAGCAATAAGCCTGTCATAACTCCTGGTATCCATACAAGCCCAAGGTTCTTCATGTTATCGATCGAAGGTATCAATGCCGAGAGAACACCCTGCTTGAGGCTGGCGGCTGATGCCTGCTTTGGCGGTGCGCCAAGAGCAAGGTATGCCTCGATTTCCGCTCTTCTATTCCTTATCTCGCCCCTGTATCTGTCTATAGCCAGAGAGCTTACGTTCATGGCATTGCCGATAAGGATACTTCCTGTTGGTATGAGGTACCTGGCTTCAAGAGGAAAAATACCGAACAGAAAGAAGGGAATGAGCAAAAGTAGAGACGCAACAGCTATTGACGTGATAGCTGCACGCAAACCCCTCTTGAGCCTGCCTGAGTGGGTATATGTGGTATGCCCTGCTATTGTGGTCATGACCAGAAGCACAATAATGCTAAAGTAAAGAGGTAATTCGAATAATATGAGGATGATAGAGGCAAGTATCATTACCTGGACTAAGGCCCTGGCTCCTGCCACAGAGATTCGTCTACCTATATCGAACCTTCGCGCATAGGCTGCGGTCAGTACAATAAGCAGAGCTGTTAGAGCGAGGGCGAGGATTTCTGTTAGATAGCGGGAGAGGATATCGAACAGGATTTCAGACATGTTTCTCCAATCTACCCTCCCTGAGCATAAACCTCCTTCCGTCTATCCTCCCGGCCTGCGCCAGTTCATGTGTGACCCAGAGCATGGTCAGGTTTCGCTCTCTGCGCATGCTTAGCAGCAGTTCTTCTATTCTGTGTGCCGATTTAGCATCAAGCGCTGAAGTTGGCTCATCCAGCAGGAGCACCTCCGGCTTGTTTGCAAGCGCTCTTGCAATGCATACCCTCTGCTTCTCTCCGACCGAGAGCGGATCAGCATCTGCATCCAGCAGGTTATCGGGTATGCCTGCATCCCTTGCCAGGGTCTCAATATCGATATCATTTCCCCATAACCTCATGCCAAAAGCGAGGTTATCCCTTACACTTCCCCGAAACACAACAGGCACCTGGAATACCATGCCCACTTTTCTCCTTAATTCAAGTGGGTCATAGTCTCTTATATCTTTGCCGTTTAACAGGATAGTCCCGGAGTCGGTTTCTGAGAGCCTGTTGATCAATCGAAGAAGCGTGCTCTTTCCAGAGCCTGATGGACCCATAATCGTGACAAGTTCACCGTGCTGTACCGTCAGGTCAAGACTGGATAGTATCTGCGTTTTGACTCTTGTGCTGTTTACCTTACGGAAGACTGCCTTGGATACATTTATCAGCTCAAGATGGACTGGATTCATTGGGTGTAAAAAGGCCTGCTCTGGTATAAATAATGCCATTTATTCACTGGAAAAGCGCATCCCAGTTATCGAGGAGATCACAGCTCTCAAGCACAAAAGGCAAGTATAATAGTATAACTGACAGAACGTTGGGGTCAAGGGGTGAGCGCAAGCAAGTCTCAAACGTGCCAATAATGAAGAGGAGGAAGAGGAGGGGCGGGAAGGAAGTAATCTCGGGATTGAGCAGGAGCGTTTAAAAAAGCGGCTCTTCCGCCTTAAATCTGCTGCCTCTACGGGCTTGCGGTTGTTTTATTGATTCTTTCTTAAACCAACAGGTTATATCCAACAAAATACGTAACCTTGAAATCATTCAAGTTCATACTGGATAAACGAAGGGTATTATGACAAAAACCATAGAAGTTGTATACGAAGATAACGTTTTAAAACCCCTTGAGCCTATAGAAGGTCTTAAGGAACATGAGAGGATGGTGGCGATTCTTTCCAGGCGTCCTATCAAGAAAGGTCTGCGTGAGATAGCTGGAACACTTTCACATGACGAAGCTGAAGCGATGCAGAGACTTATTGATGAGGAGTTCGAAAAAATTGAAGGCGAGTGGTAAGTTAGCTGTTGATACCAGCGTACTATTAATACTTTCGGTCACATTAGCTTTATGGCGCTGGGGTTGCGACCCCAGACCCTAGGGATGCGCCGCCGAAGGCGGGGTTTAACATAATGTCAACCGGTTTCATATAACCTCAACAATCCATACCTGTACGATGTAAAATAAAATAGTATCCACTATCCATTTGTCTGGCCAGTTCCCTTTCACTACACTAAAATTAATTCGGTTGTGGTTGATACTCCTTATTATTCTTTAAAACCCAGTAAACAATCCTCAACAATTTGGCTGCTACTGCATTCAAAGCAGAAAAATGATGCTTTCCCTCGCTGATTTTCTTATCATAAAACCGTTTCAAGCTATCATCATTCTGTCTTGCCACATTCGCTGCCAGGAACATATAACTCAAGTTGTGTGATCAGGGTTTTAATTTCAATAGTGACAATAGAATCAAGTTCAGGTATCGTCAATATGTTCCCTGCGTGAGTGTATATTTTCTCAGCTTTTGTGCGAGATATTTTAGATCGACTTGTCTTTTTGACAAGTTCATAAAATTCCTCAAATGACGTATCCCTCAATTTTGAAGGTACAGAATACTTTTTCAGTATTGCCATTGACGTAGCTCCAAAAACTCCCGGCATTACACTCTTATAATCTGGCCAGATAGTATCGATATTGCGGACAAGCTGAATTTTACACAGTGTCCGTTTTTCAATAAGACGATACCGTATCCGAACCAGTTCCCTTAATTGATACAAGTTCAAATCCCTGATTTCATTAACTTGAGGTGGTTCAGAAAAACGAAGCATATCAGCTATGATAGCTGAATCTATAGGATCGGTTTTTGTCTTTCGAATATTCATTTTTCGAAAGCCATTGGTTTGAATAGGATTGTAGAGCTTGACCTTATATCCATCCCTTTTTAGGGCTGAATATAGCGGCAAAGAATATATTCCAGTTGCTTCCATTCCAAAAACAACATCGCTATTTCCTGATGTTTTGGATCTTATTCGTTCAATTGTTTCATACAACTTGCCCAAATCTGCTATTTTGGTTTATTGGTTAGATCGAGAGAGTCATGTCCCTCCTCCATCCTTTCGTACACAAGTTCGCCAGTTATATGTGGTACATTTATATATGTCCAAAACGTACTTATTCGTGTATTAAAAGGATGAGAGGGCAACAGGTTTATCTACGGGAACGGATCCCAAACGCAATGTTTGTTACCCTCTCGACCTACTTTTATGTAGGTGCAAGGTTGCTTTATTGTTCTTGCAAGAGGTGTTGTATATACGAACGCAGATAAAAGGTTTATAATTTTTACACATTAATTGCTTTTCGGGAATGATTAATCTGCACTCATATACGGTTGCATAATTCTGAGACTATCTATCTAGCTCTTAGCAACCTCTTTGCGGGTATCCGATGGCTCCTCCTATCTGCGTTTATCGACGTCATGCTCGCCGTAACGCATAGACACTTATCAAGGGTTGCGCCCCTTGAGGACGCACACACATATTGCGAAGCAATATGTGGATACGCAATCGACTGGCGTGACAGTCGACGTGGATGCGCCCTCCCGATGCGCGACTCGGGGCGTTTATCTGCGGTTAAATATACACAAAACCATAACCAGAGGCTTCAAATATTGGATGGGTTCGGGGGCGTGAAAAATTATATATATAATAGCATCTAATTCAAATCAAGGTGTGTTAAATGCAAAAACTTAAACTTAAAATCATGGGCAGTAAGGTCCATGATGTTGGCTACAGGGTATTTCTTGTTAATAAAGCCTTATCTCTTGGCGTGAATAATTTTAACACGTTCAATACATATCTTGATAACATTCAGGCAGTTATAGCAATCATCGAATCAACCGATGAAGCAATCGAAGAGTTCAAAAGTTACGTTACAGACTTCAAACCAAAAGAAGCAATAGTGGAAAATATATCTTTTGAAGAATACAAGAACAGCGTCCCGCCTATAGAGCGGGTTATGCAGTCATTTCAGATGGAACAATGGGGAAAAAGAATTCCGATCCTTCTAAAAATAGCTGATACGCTGGATAATAATACATCCATTTTGAAAGAGAATACATCCATTTTGAAAGAAAATACATCCATTTTGAAAGAAAATACATCCATTTTGAAAGAAAATACATCCATTTTGAAAGAGAATACATCCATTTTGAAAGAGAATACATCCATTCTGAAAGAGAATACATCCATTCTGAACGATTTCAAAAATGAAACAAATGAAAATTTGAGTCGACTTACAAACATCATGACAAAGCATGATGTTGATGCACAGGAACGGATTGCTAATCTAACAGTGGAGATATCATCTATAAAAGAACGACTTTCCCGTCTGGAATCTGCGATCGGTTGAACAATGCAGGTATATAAACTCGCCGATATAACAATGCGCAACATCGATAGGTAAAAAGAGCAACGTACTGTAAAAATAACCGCAGATGAGCGTACTATTAATACTTTCGGTCAATATTAGCTTTATGGCGCTGGGGTTGCGACCCCAGACCCCTGGGGATGCGCCGCTCTTGAGCGGGGTTTAACATAATGTCAATCGGTTGCATATAACCCCAACAATCCATACCTGCATTTAGATCTTATTCGTTCAGCCCGCGCCAGAATCCAGCCAGTTCTTACGATTGGAATTCATTACCCGTAAAATAAGTGAGAAAGTTAGGAAATTTCCGACAAGTACTGAAAGTGAGGTCTATATAAGGGAAATGACTATATATGCATTATCAAAAACTAATAGAAATACCTCAGAAAGGAGGAAAGCATGTTAAACTATGAAACAGATATTCTGGAGGCAACAGCAAGGCTTGGGTATAATAAAAAAGAAATCCTGCACACAGCGATTAAAATGTTCTTAGATGTCAATAAGGATTTAAAAGAAAAAATTGCTGTAGAACTCTATAAAGAAGGTAAAGCAAGTCTGGGAAAGGCAAGTGAAATTGCGGATTTGTCGTATGAAGAGATGAAAGAACTTTTGATTAAAAATAATGTTGAGATAAGGAGGGGACCTGCATCTCTCAAAGAACTGAAGACAAGAGCAGAAGAGTTAATAGAGGTTTTATAGCAGATACAGGCTTCATCAGCGCTCTTCTAAAGATAAGCCATTTTCATATAATATCAAGGCTTGGAAGAATACACATAACTATAGAAGTATATGAGGAGTTGAGCAAGTATAGATATTTGATAAAGCCGCTCATTACTGAAATACAAGAGGGAAATATAGGGATGGTGGAGTCGAGGGATTACTCGCGTTTACAAAAAAAATACCCTATGCTTGGAGCAGGCGAACTTAGTGTAATTGCTTCTGCAAAAGATAAAATTGCCTTTATAGAAGACAGGGATGCTGAAAATGCTGCAAGGAAAGAAGGTTTGAAAGTTTATAATATTCCAGAAGTGCTGCTTGCTTGCAAACGGAGGGAACTGATTGAGAGGTCAGAGATTGCACAAATAATTAACAAGCTTAAGGAAAAGGACGGATATGTTTTCAAAAAAGAGATCGAAGAGGAGTTAATCAGATGACGAATTACCGCGAACACGTAGAAATCAGATGTCCGACTGCTTTCTTTGAATGATGTCTTCAACAAGAACAGCGCCGTCTTCGACGGGTCCTGGCATGTGCGCCTGCTGCGCAGGAAGAGGCGCTGCTGTTCGCTCGCCCCAGTCTATTTTATGCTGGCAGAAGGAGAAGAGAAATGGTAAAATACTTTAAAAATATACTAGGCGTGGTGAGATGTTAAAATAATAAGAGGTGATATACGCGATCAGAGGGAAGTTAATGAACTTGTACGTGAAGCGGATATGATAATCCACACAGCAGCCCAGATAAGCGTTAAAATATTGAACGTTTTATATATATATAAGCTCGGCAGCAGTATATGGAAAGCCAGAGAACCTGCCGATCAATGAAGAGCATCCAACCAATCCACTCTCGCCATACGTGGGTACTGCGCAAGCCGAAGTTTCGGCTTTTCAACATATTCAGCCCGCGCCAGAATCCAGACAATCCATATTCAGGTGTGATCACGAAGTTTATTGAGAGGGCAAGAAATAACCAGAGCCCGGTGATCTTTGGTGATGGGAACCAGACCAGGGACTTTGTTTATATTGAAGATGTTGTATATGCGATATTTAAAGCAATGGAGAACAAGAGAGCGACAGGAGAGGTGTTTAATATAGGCACAGGCAGACCGACCAAGATCAAGGAGTTGGCTGAGATTATAATTAATATCTCTAATAAGAAACTCAAGCCAGAGTTCGTACCTGAGCAGGTAGGGGATATCAGGGAAAGCTATGCGGATATAATGAAAGCCGAGGAAATCCTTGGATATAAACCCAAATATTTATTAGAGCAGGGACTGAGGTTATGTGCAAGTTATAATAAAACAAGTACGATATAAAATTAATCAATTCTATTAATATGTTATGGAGAAAAAAGCACTAATAACAGGAATTACAGGCCAGGATGGATCATATCTAGCAGAATTTTTATGTTTGGTTGAAGACATTGGAAGGCTCAATCAACATCTTTTTAAGCTTAAAAACTAAGTTAAAAATGGCGATGAGGATGCAAATAAAAGCGATATATGAAAAAAAGGTATTAAAACCCCTGCAAAACTTAGATTTAAAAGAAAAAACAGAAGTACGGATAACAATCAGGAAAAGCTTCTATAAATTGCTTGATGAACTCGGGGAAATCGAAGCCAAGGAAGATATAAACAAGACTTTAGAAAGCATGAGAGTAAAGAAATACTATGGATAAATGTGTTTTAGATACTTCTGTGATTGTAAAGAGCATTTTTAAACCATTGAAGTCTCTGTCAGATGAAATCTATAGAAGAGAGATGGAAACACACAAAAAATGCAGATTCATCATTAAAACAATAGAAGAAGTAGATGCTGATATTTACATTCCTAGGGTTTGTATTGTTGAGACTGCGGCAGTGGTGAAGAAACTTGCAAATAAAAGTCTTGCTATGAAAATCTCAAAAGGTGTTCTGGACTCGTATGAAGCTATTGATGAGGTTTTCCTCTTTGATACCGCATGGACAATCGCCAGAGATACAGGATGCTCAGGATTCGATTCATATTTTATCGCATTAGCCAGGATAAAGAATGCCGTATTGCTTACAGATGACGGTGGAATGCACATCCATGCAAAGGAGATTGGTGTTGATCCTGTTTTAATCAGAGATAGGGAGATTAAAGATATTGAAAAGATTATTTTAGGGTAATGCCTCTGAAAGGGAACGCAACAGAGCATTGTGAAGGGTGGTGAGAGGGATGGCAGGTCAGTATAATGTAATTTATTAGATTATATATTTTCTCAGTGGCGGCATCAATAGAACACGGTGCAACTTCCAGAGCTAAATATCCACCGCAATGAGCGCAAAGGACGCAAAGGCAACGCTATGAATGGATTCTACTATCTTTACCTACCTCACAGGCGCATCGATAGGTAAAAAGAGCAACATCTTATAAAAATAACCGCAGATGAGCGTACTATTAATACTTTCGGTCAATATTAGCCTTATGGCGCTGGGGTTGCGACCCCAGACCCCCGGGGATGCGCCGCTCTTGAGCGGGGTTTGACAGATGTATGGTGCGCTATCTGGGATCACTAATGAACAGAGAACTATGGTTCATCAAAGCCTGAGATCCTGCTTGTGTATGAAGTGCTGGCCGTTGAGGATGCGGCTTTTCAGAAGAAGTGTTTGGGGAAAATTAGCGCATGAAAGAACCACAGGCATAGTATGGAGATAAAAATATGGAAAATTCGTTTAAAGGTAAAGGTCATGATATCGAGATGATGTTTACAGAAATCATAGGAAAATTGGAGAGAATCGAGGAAAAATTGGATGAAAGCAGTTATCCCCCCGAAGAAACTCTTAAATCAGATTTTATTGAACGGGTCAAAACTGCTGAAAAAGAAATTTCAAAAGGCAAATGTCTTGATTTCGAAAGCATGGATGATTTCTTGAAAAGTGTTGAAAAATGACGTACAGGATCGTAGCACATCCAGGGGTACAGAAAGAAATAGAAAAGTTATGGTAGGTTCGTATGCAGGGGAGCGGCTTTCAGAGCACAATGAAGTTACTGTGCTGGATAAGCGGATGCGATAATCCACACAGCAGCCCAGATAAGCGTTAAAAGGCAGCAGTATATGGAAAGCCAGAGAACCTGCCGATCAATGAAGAGCATCCAACCAATCCACTCTCGCCATACGTGGGTACTGCGCAAGCCGAAGTTTCGGCTTTTCAACATATTCAGCCCGCGCCAGAATCCAGACAATCCATATTCAGGTGTAGTTCATTGAATGGATAAGGAATGATAAGAACCCTGTGAAATAGACAAATTATTGGATTCATCAAAGGCAGGAACGGCGCCGGGAAGAGCACTTTACTTAAGATATTATCGTACATCATGGAGCCGACTGAGGGAAGGATAATAATGTGCGGATGAGTGACAAGTCTGCTTGAAGTTGGAACAGAGATAGATATGACAACAAGGACATTAGATAGTGTGGTCCAAAATGGAAATCACCGTTTTTTTATATTTCATAGCTTCTACAAAATCATAAAGTCCAAGGGTAATTGAGATAGAAAGTTTATTTAAACATCAGACAAATTATGAATGATATAAATGTTACAAAGAGAATATATCGTGAAAAGAATTTATTCTTTGCCAGAAGATAGTCTTGAAGAGATTGTGGATTTCATTGAATTAAGAGAGGGTATGGGGAAATAATAAGAATTTCAGCAATTTGAACAATAAGGTGATTAGATGTCTATTTCATTAAAAGAGATGAATAGGATAGAACTGATTAATCTTGAAAGGCTTGCGCATATATTGAAGGGGCTAAGTGCAACAGAGCTTGAGACCTTGGAACTCCTCCTGGATGAAGAGGCTTGTGAGGATATAAAGAAGTCCCTGATGGAACTGGAGGAAAGGAAAGGGATACCCATTGACGAGTGGTGAACGATACCAGATTTTCATGGCTCCATCTGCGCATAGGACATATAAAAAGTTCGATACGCATTTGCAACGTAAGGTTAAAGAGGAGGCAAAGAAACTATCAGAAGATCCTTATAGGTATGAGGAGCTAAAGGGGCCTTTGAAAGGCATCAGATCATACCACTTCAACTATGGAAATGCGGAATATCGGATTGCTTATCGAGTTATTGAGAATGAAAAACGAATAGAGATCGTCTTAGTGAAAACTAGGGAGAGCTTCTATCAGATATTAAGGCGAATTATAAGATAAAAAAGATGATGGCCCGAACCAATTGAACATCTCAGAGCTGCAGCAGGAAGTATATATTTCGCTAAATTTTTGCTGGAATGAAAAAGCGGCTCTTGCGCCTTGAATCTGCTGCCGTTTGACTTACTATAATAAGATTTAGGGTATCAAAACAATAAAATACTTCAAGGATATTTTAGATGAAGTGAAATAAATGAAGATACTGGTTACAGGAGGACTGGGACAGGTAGGTTCATATTTATGTGAGCGGCTTTCAGAGCACAATGAAGTTACTGTTCTGGATAATTTCTCTAACAATCTGAATAACATAGAATTAACGTCTGATATTAAAATAATAAGAGGTGATATACGCGACCAGAGTGAAGTTAATGATCTTGTAAGTAAAGCGGATGCGATAATTCATACAGCAGCCCAGATAAGCTTAAAAGATCCACAGATGACCCGATATACGATGCAGATAATAATATAAGCGGAACTCTAAACCTTCTTGAATCGGCCAGAAAGCAGAATATTGAACGTTTTATATATATATAAGCTCGGCAGCAGTATATGGAAAGCCAGAGAACCTGCTGATCAATGAAGAGCATCCGACCAATCCGCTCTCGCCATACGGATTAAGTAAACTCACAGGCGAAAGATACGCAATGCTCTACCACAGTTTTTATGGACTTCCTGTAGTCTGCCTTCGTCCTTTCAAAAACTGTTGCGGCAGTTTACACCGCATACACGTATGGC
>DYGR01000061.1 GCA_020724545.1 Candidatus Methanoperedens nitratireducens | reverse complement strand
TCAAGAACGGCATGGGCATTGAAATCAATACCCTGGACGGCGGGAGTCTCAAAGGGGATATAGCCAGGGTATCAAGACTTCCGAATACCAGACATAAAAGCGGTCTTTACTGCATCCCGCTTGAGAATGCAGACCTCAGGAAAGGCATCGACCATATACACAGGTTAGCCAGGCAGCCCAGAGTGGACATTGACCTCTACTCGATCATCAGAGAGAACACAAAGGCCAACTGCTCAACCATGCCGCGCATTCTCAAGAGCCTTGAAGAGATCACCATCGCAAAGCGGGAGCTTGAAATAGAAAGCGAGAGGAAAAAGCTGCAGCGCCTGAGAAAACAGGAACAAAGAACATCTGGCAGCAGGTACGGGGGAAGAGTGACTCAGGCGCAGATCGAAAGAGCAAGATCAGTGCCAATCTCTACTTTCCTGGGAAGCGCCAAAACTAAAATGGTCAAATGCCCCTTCCATAACGACACTGTTCCAAGCCTGTCCATAGATCACAGGCGAGGTCTCTGGTACTGCTTTGCATGTGCAAAAGGCGGTACGGTAATACAGCTTGTTATGGAACTGGAAGGGCTAGATTTTAAGTCAGCAGTCCAGAGACTGGCATCAGTGTAAATGGCTTCAATGTCCTTTTAGCATAAAAGCGATATGAAAAGCAACTGTCTAAAGCATCGATTTAGATAGTTGTAAAGTATTTTTCAGCACATATCGGTATGTTTTGCAATTATTATGCAGAACTGTGGTTTAGACAGTTAAAGAGCCTTTTCAGTATGCAGAGGAAGTTTTGCTCTGACTGTCTAAAGAGAAGTGGAAAAATGATAGAATACTATATATCTATATCTAATATTCCAATGTGTATGTATGTATACTTACTGGAATCCAGTATAATATTAACACTATACACTATCGTTTTTAACAATTAGTTTAGACAGTAATCACTGCGAAAACGAAGTTCCACCGAAAAACAGCTAAGAAAACTATGTCAAAGCATATCACTTTTCCAGCAAATACTTTTATAACATTCTAAATTATAATTGAAATACGCATTGATGCGTATTCACGCAGATTTTAAGAAAGTGCATCTTCATAAAAAAGTTCCAGAATACACACTCAATGTGTATTCTTATAATTTTTCAGGGAGTTGCTGTCCCTCTAAAAGAAAAGAGCATTCATGCAGCAGATAATCCCATTCCTGTCTGCTTTAATAAAGCTTTCGCAGCATCTAATCTCAGACTAATTCACAACCATTGAAAGGGCTAAATTAAATGCTCTAATCCATAGTGAAATGCTCACTTCAGGGAGCAAAATATAAAAAGGTCAAAGAAAATTTTATTTACAAAGGAGGTAAATAAAATATGGAAATATCAATATTTTTAGCGAAATTTTGGGGCGTGCTTTTAGCTGTTGAATCTTTGATTTATCTTTTCCGCTGGAGAGTGATGCTTAGCAGGTTGGCTGATCGCTCTTTCATCACGCTTGACGGATACTTGTCATTTACTCTTGGCACCGCGACTGTTGTTTCTCACAACATCTGGGTTGCCGATTGGCGCGTGGCCGTTACTATTTGGGGCTGGCTGATGCTTTTGCGAGGAATTACAAGAATTGGTTTTCCCGAAACTGTTGCCAAGATTATACCCGCATTTACCAAACATATGCTTTTGGTGCGCGCGGTACTGGTGGGACTCTTCGCCTTCGGTGTTTGGTTAATTTGGGTGAGTTGGTAAAGTATGGAAATCAACAGCATAGAATTAACAATATTCTGGGCAAAAGTTATTGGGCTCTTTATAGCAATCGCTACTGCTTCGCAGCTTGTTCGCCGCCGTGAGTTTGCGCAAATGGAAAGGAACGTGTACGAAAATCCCGGTTTAGTGGCGGTTTCCGCTCTTTTCTTTGTTTTTATCGGGCTTCTCGTTGTCGCCAGTCATAATGTATGGGAATGGAGCTGGCGTGTGATCATTACGCTGGGGGGCTGGTTATTTCTTATCAGAGGAGCACTGCGCTTATTTGCGCCCGAGATTGATACCAGGCTAGCGTTCGCTATCGACAAAAACAAACGCAATTGGTGGATATCTACTATAACGCTGATCGCCTTTCTTTTATTTAATCTTTGGATTGTCTATATGGGCTTTACGGCATAACTGTTATTTCGTTTGTCTGCAAACCGATAATGAGAATGGGAGATGGGAATAGACCACATGGTACAAACAGTCCACACGGAACACTCATCCACATGGTTAATGGTACAAATCGAAGTTCCACCGAAAGACAGCTAAGAAATCGATGTCAAAGCATATCGTTTTTCCAGCAATAGCTTTTATAACATTCTAAATTATAATTGAAATACGCACCGATGCGTATTCACGCAGATTTTAAGAAAGTGCATCTCCATAAAAAAGTTTCAGAATACACACTCAATGTGTATTCTTATATTTTTTCAGGGAGTTGCTGTCCCTCTAATAGAAAAGAGCATTCATGCAGCAGATAATCCCATTCCTGTCTGCTTTAATAAACCTTTGCATCCTGATAGCCGTGGACTGGGTAAAGGCAAAACTATCGGTGACTGAAAAATAACCTCAGACTGATTCGCAATCACTGGAAAGCAGAATTGCGAATCCATTACCCGCCACGGCTCTGGAAGTCATCTGATCGTTCATATCTTCTCAATTCTCAGTCAGGCTTCAGGCGCTGCTGAGTGGAAGGAACGAACAAACCACTTTCTCAGGCAGGTCTCAGGATCTCTTAAACCTGAGAATTTAACGGAGGAATAAGCAAAACTATGAACCAGATACTGCAGCCAGTGCAGCATATCCAGGAACAAGAACAGGATAACGCTGCAAGAACAGAAAAAAGAATACATGTCTCTCAGCTTGCCGCTCAGATCGGCATCACGCTGCCTTCAAACGGCATGCCAATCGTAATTGAGAACGGCAGCCCGACAGCAGTGAGACCAGACGATATGGTCTATGAGAGCGCACGTTTTCTGACAGACGAAGCCGGACAGGTAATGTCCGTGCAGCCGATGATGGGCGGATAAATCCCCATCCCGATTTTTTCATTCTATTTTAAGGAGGAAACACAGATGAGTGAAACCCAGGTTATGCAGGAGCAAGGACAGGAAACCCGGCAGCTATGGAAAGCTCCGCACTCCACGATAGATTCCCAGGCGCCTCTTGGACTCCCATCCGATCAGGTGTTCGATGAAAGCTTCGTCAGATACGAAGTGGAATACGGCGTGGTCATGGACCAGCTCAGCAAGATATACAAAAGCTGGAAATCCACGATCAGGGAATACATCGCCAACGCTGAAAGCGCTTGCATGGCAGTGACGAAAAACAAAGACCGTCTCGATTCGGCATTCTATGAGCCGGAGATAAGGATCATCTATGATCCAGGGCAGTGCATGCTCCAGATAGAGGATAACGGAATCGGGCTTAGCAAGAGGATGTTCCTGGAGGTCTTCAGGTACTTCGGCAGAAGCAGAAATGCCTTCGACCCAACGGTCTCTGGAATGTTCGGGTTAGGAGCAAAGAGCTTCGTCATGCTCGTGGGAGATAAAGGCAGCATGACCCTTCATACAAAAAGCAGGGAGACGGGCGAGTGCTACAAGATGTACGCAAGAAAGCTCGGATTCGATGTGCTGCCGTATGAGAACAGGGATTACGGCACAGCCTTCACTTTTATCCACGATGCTGAGATGAACCGGGCAGAGATAGTAAAAACGATCAGAGAATACGCCCACTACGTCCGTGTTCCAGTATATCTTACAGTCATTGGAAACCAGTCATTCACATGCGAAATTAAATATGATACCTATCCCTACACCTCGCAGTATACGGTTCAACCTCAAGGACCTGAACTTATCTCGATGAACAGCATAGAATCCGGGATCGACAGAACAGAATTCGATCTCCTCAATGATCTGAAGGAAGGGAGATACTCCCGCGACCATAATCATTCGACCGTGCGGCTGTCGTTCTCAACCGAGCATTACGATTTCGACGGGTTATTCCACTTCATCTCGGATCGGCTGCAGGATTCAAGACGCAGCAGGATCCAGATGCTTTTGATCAGCATGCCCACTGAGACCGTCAGTCTTGAAGGATTCCATTCCGGCATAGTAAGAATAAAATCAGAGACAGGCGCAGGGTGGCTGCCCAGACCAACGCCGGATCGGGAGCGATTTGAAGAGAAAAGCCGCGACTTGTTCCTCAGGCAGCTTCACTCGGATATCGTGCAGAGACTCCCCGAAGTGATAGGAACAATGGAATCCTTCGGGGACTTCTTCAAACTCAAGGAAAATGAAAGAACAATCTGGACGCATATACATGACTCAGAGTCCTGGAATAAATTCCTGCCTGAGCGCACACGGCATGTCTTTGATGTTCTATTCACTGAGATCAGGGGCTGGAAAGATAGAAGCAGGGACAGAGATTCCCGAATTTCAGGATATTATGGGCAGAATCGTCCAATGCAGTTCGTCCACCAGGCGCTAAGATATGCCTTCAGCCGAGGCGCATTTATCTACCTGGCGCCTGAGAATGCTCCAAAGTCCAGGACCATGCGGGAAAAAGCAAGGACTGCGATGGATGGCGGTCATCTGATCATCGCGGGCTATACTCCGCCGGAAGACCTCAGAGTTGCTTACGGTAACGTGTTCCACGATCTCTCAGAGGTCAGAGTCGAGCATGAGGAAAACTTGCCCGATGAAGTAATAGTT
This sequence comes from Candidatus Methanoperedens nitratireducens, assembly GCA_020724545.1. GTDB lineage: Archaea > Halobacteriota > Methanosarcinia > Methanosarcinales > Methanoperedenaceae > Methanoperedens > Methanoperedens nitroreducens_B. The sequence goes on along the minus strand of DYGR01000061.1, from coordinate 8,125 downwards.
CACGGCGTCAGAATAAAATCCACATTATTCAACGAACCCTGCAGACATCACGAAAGGAAGAGCCTTGATTCGCTCAAAAGCTGCAAAACAAAGCAGGCTGCTGCTTTCGGGGCGCAGGATAACCTTCTCAAGTACCTGGACATGCTCAGGTTGACCTCACATACATGCCCTGTTATGCTGTTCAAGGCATCGAGCGCCCAGATAAAATGGCTGAAAGAGAACACAAAGATACTTCCGATCAGAGAGTACATTGAATGGGCAAAGAAGCAGGTGCTCATGACAAGTCAGGGACAGATGACGGTTGAAGAGATCAGCAGGCGAAATGACGCCGTGCTCCACTCGATCTCAAGACAGGCTGGAATGCGGCTGATGCGCGTCCTCAAGAACGTGCTGTACGTTCCGCTGTCCGATGAAGATTATTTCATGCTGACAGCTGCACGCTGCGAAGATAAAACGACGGCATCTAAACCAAGGATATATCAGAACATCCTGACCCCGCTCAACCTGCCTGAGCCGCATCATCTCAGATGGGTTCCAGACGAGATGTCAGAGCGGCAGGCATTGTGGGCATATGCCATGTTTGCCGTCAGCAGTGAGAAAGACCTGGATGCTATATCTTCGATAATATCTACAGCGCCGATACCTCATCTTATGCGCATCATTGACAATATCATAAAGCTCCAGAAAGAGAATGATCCGCAGCCGCAGCTTCTTGCATACCTATTCGCATCGGAGGCGACAGCATGAGCAAAACCAAAAAGAAACCAGATAAAAAATTCTCTCATGTTGAAACGGACAAACTGAGGATGACCTTCATAGAGAATACCGAAGCTGCTGAGCGACTAAAGGATAAATACCGATCATCAAAAGACATAGTTATCAAACTTGGCGAGTATCTCAACTCAGACGATCCTGTTATTAAAGACGTTGAGATGGTGCTTCAGGGCTTTGTCCCTCTCCTTGACCATGCAGGGGACGAAGTGATGTACTACAAGGTCAAACATGAGGACAAAACAATACTCTATCACCTGACCCCCCATCCTGACGCTCTCAAAGCGCTGCGAGAAATATCGCGGGAAGCGAGAAAGAGAGGATTCGCTCTTCTTGATTCAAAAGTCCATATGCAGCAGGCGGCAGAGATGCTCAGGCAGAAATTCGCCGGCACGCTCAGGACAAAATCTGGCACTCATCCCGGGATGAAGTATGTGGAAAAAGACAGCAAGAAGAGCAAAAAGGAGGATAGAAAGCCGTGACCCCGAAAGAAAAAGTGCTCGATGCAACGCCAAACTCAATACTCCTCCTGAAGGAAGATAACACGACGGCGCTTATCCCTGCCAACACCTACAACACCCTCAAGTACCTTGTTAAAGATATCTTCTCAGGCATCCAGGGCGAGAGCCACACGAAAATATACCTCGGAGGCGACTGCGTCATATCCCCGACCACGCAGGAATATGTGTTCTGCATGGAATACAACGGAGATCTGGTGCACACCCCGCCGGAAAAAGACAGGGAAGTTGGACGGGCCGTGCTTGATGCATACGTAAAGAAGAACTTCCAGCCCTTCATCGCACTTTTCAACGAGCTGTACCAGAAGCAGCTGAGAACGGAGTTCCTGGAACTGATGCTGTGCGCATTTGGGGACAGGATCAGAGCGGCAGCGCCCTCGCAGAGAGATAGCGGATATTTCATAGACAATACCTTCTTTGTGGCACAGAACGGCAATGCATATAAGGTAGCTCCGGGCGGAGACCTGAGACACCTGTGCATAGTACCGAAGAACCACACAATAAAAGAGACGCATCTGACCTACAGAGGCAGGAAGATCATCCTCGGCCAGCAGGAGCAGATATTCCTGAGCAAAATAGTCATGCTGCTCAACAAGGAAAAGTACATTAAAGACACAGTATTCTGGAACCAGGTCAGAGATAACTGAGGGATGCTCAACGCATGGAAGAAGAAGACTTTGACGAGCCAGCAGAAACGAACCCTTTACGCATGGCGCTGCCAGAATTCATCCACTGGATGGCAGGACGCGGTCTTGATATCATAGAACCGCCCAGGACCCTTCTTGAAAGGGCTGAACTGCTCCTTGAAGCTGAGGAAATCGGAAGAATCCACTCTAAAGAAGTGAAGCTTTATCTCAGGGATCTTGGACTTATGACACCGCCGCGAGAGACATGATTTTATTAAACCTGTGATTAGCTGTTGAGATTTCCATAACTAAGACTATGTGGATCAAATTGCGAAAAAAATAGAAATCGATAGACGTATGTCTAATCTAACAAAGTCAAGCTACTCTTTTTCCTTAATATATGTTATACCTTCAGGTTCTTCGTATTTCGTTTTAATAACAATAGTATTAGAAACCCTATTAAAGAGCCGTAACTTGCTACCAGGCATTGCCAGCCAGCCGATAAGACAATCAAGAGGCAGAAGGAATGCTTTACCAAAACTCTCCAATGCAGCTTTTTTGAAATCTATTTTACCTCCGATTCGATCCGTCACTTTCAGATCCAATGCCATTTTTCCTATAGATTGACCGGTATACCCCTCAAATAATGCCCAATAGAAAAACATCAGGACCCCATGAACCCCAAAACCATCCAGTCTAATGAAGCTAAGCTTAGGGAAAAAACCAAAAAAACCTGCAACTCCAGCATACAAAGCGCCAACCAGCAGAACATCAATAAGCCATGCCCAGAATCTACTTTCCCATTTTGCAAGATGTATATTTTCCATTTGTACTGAAAATCAATGCGTTCTTAGGTATATAAATCCTACCAAGAAATCTGATAAAGTCAGGCTGATAAATATGAATGATCACATTTTTTCATACAGTATTGAATCATAGTTTAGGATTAGTTTCGCTCCGCTTGGCATTGCTATTATTCATAGCAGTTTGATTTAAACAGCGTAGGATCAATTATTGTTAAAAACGTGTTTGTACAGGATGAATATTAAAATTATGCTGAATACGGTTGGTTGAAGTTAATCGCGTAAGTCCTATAATGATATTTATTAAACTTCATTAAACTCGTCTGGATATTCAACATTTCCAGCTTTACCTTCCAATGCTTTTTCTGTTAACTCAATCGCCATAAATACCTCGTCAGGAACTTCAAATGGACATTTTATATCCCATCTTGAAGCTATTTGAAATCCAAATTTTGGATAATATTCTTTATGCCCGATAACAATTATGGAGTCAAAACCCAGTTCTTTTGCTTTATTTATTCCACTTTTAATCAATTCAGATCCGATCCCTTTTTTTTGAAACTCTGGAATAACAGCCATTGGAGCTAAGGCAAGGGATTCATAATCAGAATCTCCTACAATTTTTATCTTCGAAAAAAGAATATGTCCAACAATTCTATTATCAAGTTCTGCTACAATTGAAAGTTCGGGAATAAAATTTTCACCTTTTCTTATTCTCTCAATCAATTTGCCTTCATTTTCTTGTTGAAAAGCTAACTTGTTTACGTCATAAATTTGAATACTGTCATTTTCTTCTTCTTCTCTTATTGTTATTCTCATATTGTTCTCCCAATATTTTGATTCTCAAGCCTAAAAAATTGCATCAAACTGATTCATATGCAATACGTAGTAGTTCACCACAGTAATTTTGATAGGTACAAGATTCATGATTCAGCATGGATAGGGCATATCAAAATGATAGTCTCAGCATTTATCAATCAAAATCAGTGTGGTGACCCGCTAGTCAAGGCACTCCAGCCAGACAACGACTGCTTGGCCAGGCGCCGCTTGCGTCGGGGCAACCTTTACAACGCCCAGGCGCACTTTTTGATTATCTGTTAAGGGCTTAAGGCAAGTTGGAAATGTATCATGCCAAGACCCACCACTTCCCCCCCACACTGCACCCGCAATTATATATCCCTCCCCCGCTTCTCCCGGCTCTTCCAATAAACCGATTGCAGTACCATCATTGTTCACGGCGGTCGTATAACCCTCCAAAACATGGACCTGAGCACCACCGAACGGCTCCAGTGCCCAGGTGATTGCTGCGCCAATGGCTATTCCGATGAACAGCATGATCAACCCGAATCTTGTGCTTGCCTTCATCATAATTTCATTATCTCTTTTCTTTTAAATAATTTAGATGCAGCATTGAAGAACTCTGCCATATATTTACTTTTTCATAGACAGGACGGATTTAGTCGTATGAGCAGCAGGCTCTGGGGAAGATTTATTAGTCCTATGGATCATGAACTATTAAAAGGAAACTTAGATATGAAATATCAACGAATTATTCTCATTATCGGGATTTTAATATTAGGTTCATATTTTGTATGGAGTAATTATTTTTCTCAGGAAGCGTTAGAAAAGCGAATTGAATATGAACAAGGTTATAAAATAAATAACCAGCAAGAGATAGAAGTAGAATTTAATTTTGATCCATCGTGGATTCCTAAAGAAGATGAAGCGACAAATAAAATAAACCGTATTATATATGAAGGCTACAGCTCAGTTATTTATCTCGAGTCAGTTACTAATCGTAGTGGACCATATATAACAGTCGAGTTTTTAATAAAACCAACGTATAGCTATGAGGGTGGAGAATATCTCAGTAGTTATATAATTGAGAAAGATCCAAGAGGATTTCGTTCCCTAATTATAAATTGCTATGAAAAGAATGCCCAACAGGGTTATAATTTATCATTATGCAGTTATTTCGGTAGTGGTCCAGGAAAACTCTTCGGTATTTATCTTAATCGTCAGCTTTTATCCAGCGTAGATCACCCGATTACCATAAAGTTAGGGCCACTAAATCTAATAAAATATACAAAAAGTTAAAAAATAAAATGCTAACATGTAAAATGCTAACATGTAAAATGCTAATGAGAACAGAGTTAGTAAACTTACTTTGCTCATAGTCCAACTTATTTGCCGTACCAACATATATATCCAGGATGCATAATCATCAAGAACCAAATAATAGAGAAGAGACATACGAAGTAATGGTTTAACATGAAATATCACTCAAGAAGTCGTACTCTAACAATAATTATACTGGTGACTTTAGTGGTAGCAGGCGTATTGGTGCACACAAGTGGCAATAATTCACTATCCAACCCTACAACTGCAGTAAGCGGACCGATAGAAGTTGGAAAGGTTTATAGTGCAGGAACCGTTATTGGAAATAAGGGTCTGTTTCCATTAACAATTCAGAATATAACCCTCGAAGACAGTCCCGATGTGGAAGTGTTAAATGTTTTGGTGACTTCAGGTCCTCATCTATTTGGTTTCGAGGAAGGTTATCCAAATTGGTCTGGGGTGCAAAATGCAACTGGTGCTCGTTTACTTCCCGGAGAAGAAGTTAGCTTGGGTTTTGTAGTTCGGGCTTCAGAACCTGGAAATTATACCTTGAACCGATTAGTAATAGAGTATACCTACTTAAGATTACCTTATCGAAAAATTATTGAATGGAAAGGATTTACCTTCTGTGCTCGGAACGTTGGAGAACTGCCCTCACCTTGTAAATGAGCGAAGTTGTTGAGTTTTACAACGAATCTTATGTGAGTAACAAGGCATCTAAAAAATATTTCGCCCTGCTCATATATTCTCGGCTTCTTTCATACTATAGTGCCTGCCGTCGCCGATTATCACATGATCAAGCACATCGATGCCCATTATTCTCCCGGTCTCTACCAGCTTCTTTGTGATGTCCACATCTTCTTTGTTCGGCGCAGGATCGCCGGATGGGTGGTTATGCGCCACGATGATATGCTCAGCGTCTAGTGGATCACCACACAGATTATGATGGATAGATTCTCTTTAGCTTAACTCGTGCATCTTTTGTTTTAAAGAGCCAATTTACCGTAGCACGCTTCTCGTTACGTTCCTTTTCCCATGCAGCGACTTCCTGCTTTACAGTAGCATTATCCGGAATGCGCCTATCCAGACATTGCTCTGAAAGCACTGAAATCTCTACCTCTACCATATTGAGCCAGCTGCCGTGCTTAGGTGTATAGTGGAATTCCAGCTTCTTCAGAATTCGGCGTGCTTCTTCAGGTTCATAGGCTTCATATAAAGCCGCTGGTGTATGGGTATTCAAATTATCCATGACAACTCTAACCTCAATAGCTTGTGGAAAATACTCATCCACGAGAGCCTTCATGCTGCATGCAAAATCCTGTTTTGTGCGTCTCTCAGTGATCATCGCGTTCAACAAACTATTTTAGAGTAACTCCCTTCCCTTTCTCATAACCTCAAGCGCCTCTTCTCAAGGGAAGAGGATACCCGCCATCGGGGTAAAGGCAAACATAACCAGGACAGGATTCGCAGATCATCACGACATGAAAAACGCTCTGCGAAGCCAATACTCCCGATGGCTTTCAAAATAGAATGTTGTAATGGCAAAAGAGGACTGGATCTAGCATCCAGCCTCCTGCTGTTACTATAGCATAAAAAGAGGTAACAAAAGAAATGAATAGCGTACTCAAAAATATTTTTGCGACAGATGAAACACTGTCGTACAATGGACAGCAGGTACCGATACTGGGGCACCTTGCATGGTATTCTGTAAAAGAAACTCGTATAAAACCGGATGAGTTAAAGAAACTATTCGCAGACCTTGGCATCCCGCCGCAGTTCCTGCCCAGGGACCCATCGCCCATCAATGCGTTCAAGAGAGCCACATCAGAAGCGGATGAATCCATTGTAGTAAAGCGCGAAGGCGGACTCACTGACACCTTCATGATCAGGTTCGTAAGCTCAACAGACAAAGAGATCGTGAAGACGATCATAAGAGAGGTCAGGGACTCTGGAAATAAAACGCTCTCCTATGACGAGATTGGAAGAGCGCATTTTGACAAGGACACAAAAGTCCCGCGCTGGCATGCAAACCCGGGATGCGAGCAGATCCTGAATACGCTGCAGGACCTCTACAATGAATACACCGGGTACATAACAGGCAGGCAGATAAGAGGATTCCTTTACGAGATAATAGAGTCGCTCCATCCCACCCTTGTAAGACCGAGCGGAGCGGTGTACTTCATTCCGCATGTTCACTCCGAAATGGTGGAGAAGCTTGAGAAGCTGATGCAGCGCCTTGAACCATACGGGATCACGGATTTCCAGACCATCTTCGAATCCATGCCTTTAATAGACGCTGACAAAACAAGAGCGCTGGTGGAGGCGCGCTTTGAGCAGCAGAGCACCGTGGAAGTGGATAAGGCGCTGAGAGAACTGACAGCGCTGTTAACAACAGGCGCTGAAGTTACTCATCACACAGCGGCGCAGTACGTGCAACAGCTTGATGCGCTGAAGAAGAAGATCAGATCGTATGAAGATCTGCTCCAGAAAGAGATGAGCATCAGCAATACCAAGGCAAGCGTGCTTGAGCATCAGGTGCTTGCGCTGCTGAACAGGGTAAACCAGACCACTTTGATCCCTGATAAGGCTGAGCCTCAGGCTCAAGCAAATGCATCAATCTCCTCGCTGGCGCAGAATCGATCACTGCCAGCAGCCCAGCCGACACCAATAGCATAAACCCGGGAGGCTGTTCATGCTGAAGCTGTACCAACTCCGAAACCCTGATGACAGGCTCAACGGCTGGTGGGTGATCTACAGCACCGATGAAGAGAATTTCATCACATGGGCTTTCTTAGAAAAGATGCGCGCAGACCTTCCGGAATACATGAGAGAACACCTGAAGCAGGACAACGATTTCCCAGTGATCCTCAAGCGAAGAAAGGATGCGGAGCTGATCATGAAAGCGCTCTTGGATCATGCACAGCCGCACCAGAATGAGCTGACCTTCACAATGCCGCAGGGTTTTGACGTGCAGGAGACAGCAGCATGACCAGCGCTACCGAAGCACAGGATGGAGAGATGAAATAACATGGACAAAGAGAAGTTAAAAGAGATTCTTCAGGAAAAGGGAGAAGACTGGTTGATCGCAGCACTGGTAGACGGCTCGATAGGATACCACACTCCACAGGGTGCAAAGCGGCTGATCGAAAGCGCTCTGCAGGGAGAGACAAAGGACTACTGCGAACGGTGTCTTGCCGTCTACAAAGGCGACCTTCTGAGAATGATAGAATACGACAGAATGTGTCAAAACTTAATTTAGAGATCAACCTCAAAACCTCAAACTCAACCA
>DYGR01000060.1 GCA_020724545.1 Candidatus Methanoperedens nitratireducens | reverse complement strand
ATATTCCATAAATGGGTATTACCAAATGGTAATACTTAAAAGTTTTGTTGCTGGGAGTTCATGGCTCACTCTGTGGCAATTTTTTATGAAGCCACCGAGTCGACTATGAAGTGGTTCATAGATGAAAATGAAAAAGACACCAATGGAGCAGAACACGGATTGCACGGATGACACGGATCAACCGGTGATTCCATATTAAACCCCGCTCTTGAGCGGCGCATCCCCAGGGGTCTGGGGTCGCAACCCCGGCGCCATAAGGCTAATGTTAACCAGAAGTATTATAGTGAAGTTCGAAACTTCAGAGGGCATAGCTTGCGCTAAGAGTACATAAAGTCTGGAGGTTGCGCGGGTTTCTATCGGCGCGCCAGATTGTTGGATATTTTTTGATGTAGTTATATACCCGCATTGTTCAACCGATCGCAGATTCCAGGCGGAAAAGCCGTTCTTTTATAGCGGATATCTCCACTGTTAGATTAGCGATCCGTTCCTGTGCATCAGCATCATGCTTTGTCATGATGTTTGTAAGTCGATTGAAATTTTCATTTGTTTCATTTTTGAAATCGTTCAGGATGGATGTGTTTTCTTTCAGGATGGATGTATTTTCTTTCAGGATGGATGTATTATTATCCAGTTTTTCAGATATTTGTAAAAGAATAGGTATTCCTTTACCCCATTGCTCCATCTGAAACGATTGCATGACGCGCTCTATAGGAGGAACAGTGTTCCTGTAATCCTCAAAGGAGATATTTTCCATGATCGCTTCTTTTGGCCTGAAGTCTGTGACGTAATTTTTAAACTCCTCGATTGCTTCATCATTTGCTTCAATGATTGCTATAACTGTCTGAGTGCCATCAAGATATGTATTGAAAGCATTAAAATTATCCACACCAAGTGATAGGGCTTTGTTGACCAGGAAAACACGATATCCGACATCATGCACCTTACTGCCCGTGATCTTAACTTTAAGTTTTTGCATTTCTCTTACCTGCATAGCTTTCATTCCTATTTGGTTCTTTAACCAATAAAATATTAACCGCAGATGAGCGTACTATTAAGACTTTCGGTCACATTAGCTTTATGGCGCTGGGGTTGCGACTTGTAACGTTCCTTGAGTTTGAACATCACGATAAGGCATACCGATAATACGGCGGGATTTTTATATTATCCCAGCATGCCAGAGGATACCGAGGCTTATCCGATATCTGCAATTTTTGTGATTATATGCAACCGGTGATTCCATATTAAACCCCGCTTGCAAGCGGCGCATCCCCAGGGGTCTGGGGTCACAACCCCGGCGCCATAAGGCTGAACCGCATTGTTCAACCGATCGCAGATTCCAGGCGGAAAAGCCGTTCTTTTATAGCGGATATCTCCACTGTTAGATTAGCGATCCGTTCCTGTGCATCAGCATCATGCTTTGTCATGATGTTTGTAAGGCGATTAAAATTTTCATTTGTTTCATTTTTGAAATCGTTCAGAATGGATGTGTTTTCTTTCAGGATGGATGTGTTTTCTTTCAGAATTGATGTATTTTCTTTCAGGATGGATGTATTATTATCCAGTTTTTCGATCATTACATCCTGCTTCTGCGTCATTTTTGTCATTTCAGCCCTTGCGATATCGAGTCGTTCCCCCAATTCCTCGGTCATGTCGCCGCGTTTTATCTCAAAATATTCAAATTCTCCTGTAGCGTCCTCGAACCTGATATCAAGATGTTCCACGTCAATGGGGTATTCCTTTATCCTGATCAGCCGGACAAAAGAGTCTATGCTGGCTTTATCCCCTTCGCAAATTATCCTCACATCATATGGCTTGATATTCTCAACAAAACCAGTAAGCTTTATTTTGCGTGCAGCACGTTCAACAACATCTCTGTAACCTACCCTCTGTACTTCTCCACTTGCGATGATGACTGCTCTTACTTGCATAGCTTTCATTCCTATCTGGTAATCCCTAGTTTTTTTAATTTTGTGTCCATTTCTACAGCAGACTTACCTTCAGTTATGTCAACCTCTTCATTAATGGCCTCTGGAACGTCTGATGTCTCCATTTCAATCACAGATTTACTATTGAATTCGAGACTTTATATAGCTTTTCAAACAGCGGAACCCATCCAATAATTAAAAAGGATAACAGGTTAAGAAATCCTGATTGTAACCTCTGTGTTCTGGTATGAAAAACTTCTTTTTCATTTTCATCTATGAACCGCGTTCATAGCAGACTCAGTGTCTCAATGGCAAGTTTTTTATGAAGCCACAGAGACGCAGAGGCACAGAGCGCGACAAGACAAGCATTAAAATTTAAGTACTGGATTGCTGGAATCTATATTTGAGAGAGTATAAAACAAAAGATCCTTTGAAAAGTTGGAATTATTGGATGGGTTCATGTTGACCAAAAGTATTAATAGTACGCTCATCTGCGGTTTATAAAATTAAAGGAACCGCAGATGAACGCAGATGAACGCAGATGTGCTAGTGTATATCTGCGGTTTTATTGCTGAGGTATTTAAATATTTGAAGACATAGAGATTCTGGATGCATCAAAAAGGATGCCCATTGCGAGCATCAAAGATGTTACGGTAGGTCTGCCTATAGAAGCTTAATTTTTTATTTTGAACAAACCTGTAATATGCCACAGAGTCGCAGAGAGCTTTTTAAAATTGTCGTTACTTTTGCGCAACCCTGGACTGCAAAAATACTTAATGCATGAAAGTGTAGTTAAGTTCATGAAGCGCGTACATGCTTTTGTCAGTGGTGAAGTTCAGGGTGTGGGCTATCGTGAAGAGGTCAAACGCATTGCTTTTGATTTAAATATCTGCGGCTTTATTATGAACTTAGAGGATGGAAGAGTTGAACTTACCGCAGAAGGAGAAAATAAAAATATCGAAGAATTTTTAAACAAAATAAATATTAGGAAATATCCGATATTTGTGGAAGAAGTAAGGACAGTAGAAGAAATATATCAGGGATATTTCAAGTCATTCAAGATCGTAAGAGATAAAGACCTGCAGAAGGAAATTTTGTCGGCTATTTCAAGAGGCACTGTTGAGATCCAAGAGATGAAAGAAATCCTGCGATCTGTAAGCCGTGACACAGCCCACATTCCCGAAATAAGAGAAAACACGGCGATAATGCTGGAGAAACAAGATAACATGCTGGAGAAGCAGGACTTGCAGACGGAAATAACTAAAAAAGGGTTCAATGATATGAGGAAAGGATTTGCAGACCTTAAAGAAGAGATAAGAGCGGGTTTTACTGATATAAAAGAAGAAATTCATCTGCAACGGAATGACTTTAGAGAGGTCTTTATGCATGAAGTGAGCGAACTGCGAAGCGAGATCGCAGAGATAAAAGCCACGCTCGTTAGGATGCAGGCTGCGGAATAAAGGGAGGAATGAGTTGGCTATCGGGCTAATCGATTCCAGAAAGGAAAGTATGAGATAAGCAAAGAAATAGCGGAAGGCATAATAATAGATTATACCAAAGAAGGCAAAGTTCTTTCCATACTACAGTTGGTTCTGATTTACCTATCTGATATCCATGTTTTATCTATTGATTTAACCTCAATTTCTTTCACTTTCTTGAGATTTTCATCTTGTGTTATTAATTTGCATTTGTGAATCATACAGGACGAGATGATAATAGCATCAGGAAGCTTTATTTTATATTTTGCTCGCATTTTGGCAGCATCTTTCGCGATTGTGAGGTCTACATCTGTTATTGTAAGATTGTTTATAGCTTTCATATCTATAAGGAACATCTCACCTTTCTCAGATTCATCCTCTGCATAAAATCCGCTTAATATCTCCGAAACGCAAATCACTGAAGTATAGCCTGTATGTTTCCCATTATGAACATCCAGAAGAAGTTTTTCTGCAAATTCCCAGTTTTCCTCCTCATTCAAAATAGCAAGAAAAATGTTTGTATCAAGGAAGAGCCTCATTTCTCTTCCCACTCGTTTCGTATTTTACGCTGGTACTCCAAACTCGCACCAAAGATGCCTTTTCCGAGACCTACGAGATTGGCCACAGGGTTCTGGGGGGCTTTTTTAAGTACCAGCTTTTCATCTTCTAAATCAAAAATTACCTTCTCGCCGGCTTTAATTCCGAGAATTTCTCTGAATTTCTGGGGTATAGTTATTTGCCCTTTTTTTGTTATCCTGCTATATTCCATAAATGGGTATTACCAAATGGTAATACTTAAAAGTTTTGTTGCTGGGTACATCCGTCTAATCCGTGTGCATCCGTGTTCTATGCCATAGTTTTTTCATACCAGACACAGAGGCAGGGAGAGCTTTTTTCGAAATATTTCCCGTTGTATGCAACCGGTGATTTCATGTTAAACCCCGCTTGCAATCGGCGCATCCCATGGGGGTCTGGGGGCGCAACCCCGGCGCCATAAGGCTGATATTGACCAAAAGTATTAATAGTACGCTCATCTGCGGTTTATAAAATTAAAGGAACCGCAGATGAACGCAGATGAACGCAGATTTACAACGCTTTTTTACTTTTCGGATAGGCTCTTATGCGCAACCCTCCAACTTTTAAACCAAATACGAAAAGCATATATATATAAAATATCATCTAACCCACTATATGTACCTTGTCGGTACATTATAATGAAACAGCAGGTGCCCGGATTCATCTGAACAAGGGTGGGAGCCCAAATTCATTCTGAACAGGGTGAGAACTCAAGTTCTCTTTGAACAAGGGATCGCCTGTATGGAACGGATAGGTAAAAACAAGGAGGTAGAATATGGATAGGAAATTCAGTTTAGCCGTGATTGCACTTGTCGGGATCGGCGTGTTCGCCCTGCCGTCAACGATAGCGCTGTTCGCAGGGCAGCACACCTTCTACAACATAGATGCATCAGGCAACCAGATACCGTGTCAGAAATGCCACGGTGACGTGAAAGTGGAATTGAGCGGACAGGCTACAAATCCTGTTACAGGCACGAAAGGACCGCATGCAAACTTCCAGTGCGAGTACTGCCATAGAGCTGAGGCAGGGGCGGCAAGCGGTGATAATGCATATGGATGGATTAGATACCAAGATGAAAATGAAACTGCAAGCACTACAAGATACCTAGCGGTTACAATGTATGACTTCGAAAGTAAAAACTGGCCAGAAACCATTAATGGGAGCGATACAGCAGTATCTGGTCTGAAAGATCAATATAAGCTAAGCGGCACTACTGGCGTAGAAGTATTAACTGCTAACAGAGCACGACAAGCATCAACATATAATAGATCATCAGGACAACCGCTTGATACAAATCCAAATACAAAAAATACGGGATTAAGACTGAACAATTCTAATTGGGTAGTAAATGTAACAAGTGGTTCAGGGACATTGAATCTAACTGGTGCAGGTTCCAAAGCGGTCAACCCGGGTACAAGATACCATGCAGCATCACTGGTCTCATGTATGGAATGCCATGGTGGAGAATATCCATTAGGACATTCTAGCAGGTTGCTAAATGATGAACTTGTTGCAGAAACTGGTTCAACATGTGCGGAATGTCACTATGGACCAAGTGGACGATACTGGACTGACCTTGCAGCAGGCGGATTTGGTCTTACAGATACACCGGGTGACACAGGCGAAGCAGAAGCACATAATTGGTTTGTGCGTGCTGATTCGGGCGGAATCTTAAGAACCAAGGATATGTTAATAGATAATACTCCAAATAATATGGGCTCTAATGTGTCTAACGCTGCATGCGTAGCATGTCATACACATGTGGCAGTGGACATCAACTTCCAGAAGAAGTACAAGATCAAGCTGGATGCCAATGCTTTTGACGATGGCAACTGGGGTGTCGGCGGCTACGCGGCTGAAGGCACTGTGGATATCTCTGTGTACGGCAACGGTACCGGCAGCACATTCGCAATAAGCAATCACAGCATTAACTGGAATCCGGGCGCAACAACATTGTATATCGGTGGCGATAGGGCAAAGGTCATTCAGGGTCTTAACAATGCTACGGATGACGACGAGGCAGCATTAACAGCAACACCGTAACTGAAATGGGGTTTTCCCATTTCTCTTTTTTTATTTTAAATCATTATAAATCTGTTAAACCAAAAAGCAAACTATTTATACTTTTGCATCCGACATATTTCGTATTGGATCGAACAACAAAAATATTTATAAAAACAGCAGCTCTCTGGCTCTTCATTATTTCTGCTCTACTGACTCCAGGGTCTGCCCAGTATATCCGGGACTGGCATAAGCCTACCCCATGCTTTGGATGCCATGAAGAGACTCTTGGTGCATCTTATGGGAGCGATGAGTGCGGGAACTGCCATTATTATTTCCTCGATGTGCCCAAACTGCAGGAAGAACACAACCCGAAGATCTGCCGGGCATGCCATATAGGGAACACCATGGTTGAGGGCAGTGATAAACAGATCTTCCACAGCGGCCACAGTGCAGTAAGCTGCACGCGCTGCCATACCGAGGATAATTTCACTGTGATAAAGATCGAGAGCAAGGGCTTTGAGTGCGTATCCTGTCACGGCAACCAGGTTCATTCGATCCATATAAAGAACCTCGGCAGGGCCTGTCCCATATGCCATGGCTCATGGGCAGCAGGCAGGATTTATAAAGCAGAGAACACTTCTCCTACACCCGGTAAAGAGCAAGGAAAATCCGTATTAGAAAAATTCACAATATTTAATTTCTTAAAAGACCTGTTCTACGCTATATTTGGAATAGGAAGGTAACAAAATGGATAAGAAAAAAACAATCAAATATACTAAAGTATCTGCTGTAGTACTGCTGATATTCCTGGCATCCGGATACTACCTGTATGACCATGCCGTTGAGTTCGGAATGGCAAAACCCACGCTCGTGCTGACTATTTCCACGAATTTAACACAGTATGACACACCCATGGTCTACAACGTCACGTTCGAGCAGTCCAGTGTGCCCTTCTTCTACAAGAGGGCGGACAGCATTCCGAAATTCCCTGAAATAGATGTCAATGCCCGAATCAATAAGCTGGATTCGGTCCCGGCAAGCTACTGGGCTTCTACATACTATAAAGGCGAAGGTGTGTATACCCTCACTTTATTCTTCAAAGATGGAAATGAACCAAAGGAGGGGGATATCCTGATACTGCCGATACGCATTACAAGCCCGACAGGCGCTATCGTCTACAAAACTACAGCTTTCTGGCTATGGGAGTGATGGGGAAGTGATATGAAGGTAGTATGGGCAATGCTTGCTCTGGTCGGGGTATCCTTATGGTACATACCCGGTACCATTTCCCTGTTCAGCGGACAGCACAGTTTTTATAATATTGATCCTGAGGGCAACCAGATCCCATGCAAGAAATGCCATGGGGATATAGCATTAGATCTGCATACAGGCTTCATACACAGCAACTTCACATGTGCAGACTGCCACCGCATCCAGAAGAATGTGCAGTACGCATCAGGCGACGGGGCATATAATACCACGCCGGGCACGTTAGCTCATGCCGCATCCAGTGTCCTGTGTGCAGAATGCCATTCCGAGTTCATTAGCAACACACCCGATACCATCCATGCTGCTTTTATCAGGTACGGCATTGAGCAAAACACCAATGTTAACTGCATCGCCTGCCATACTGCTGTGGCGGTCTCGATAAACTGGACGCGCCCTGCTGCGATGAGTATTGATACGATATCGGACGGGCACAACATAACGATTACAGGGACAGGCACTGCCTACAGGATCAGGGTAGAGACCTTCGGGAACCGGTCAGGTGATGTGCTTGCGGTATCCGATGTAACGGTGATCTAGGATGAAAAAAGCGATAATAACACTTGCCTTTTTGATCGCTCTCATGCTGTATGTACAGTATGCACAGCCTGCATCAGCACAGGGGGAGTTCAAATTTGACCTTGCAGCGCAGGTTGCAGGGGTTGATAACTACACCAGACACTGGTCAGGCATATACCCTCCGGATCCAAAGGCTGACATTATAATCTATTCTTATGCAGGCAACATGTCCTATAAGCGCTTGTCAGCTCTGGGATTTCTCTATGTTGTCTATGACCCTCTTGATAATATTGTTGCTGTAGAGAAGATAGAATCCTTCAAACGCAGCTACGAGCCCAGCGTTGTTTATTATACCCTCCATCCCGGATCCGACTGGATAGAGGGGAATTACAAGATCAGGGTCATCGTATATGATAAAATAAATAAGGAGGCCTGGGATAGTATATCCACCGACCCGTTTGCTATTGCCAACGATCCTGAAAAATACAAGACGTTCTATGAGACAGGTTCCAATGCCGATAAACTGGGTATTATACAGCCCCTGGGCAATGCGGTTGTTCAGGCGTTACTTTATTTTCAGATCGACAGATCAGTAACAACATATCCGCCTGACAGGTTCCTTCTTCGTGATGCGCGCTTTGTTGACGACAATATGGAGCGCATACTGGGTGAGAGTCTCAAAATCGAAGTAAAGGTAGATAATAATTACAAGGATGACGGCACATTCAAACTGGTCATGCTGGTGGATAACACCATCGTATCAACGAAGGACGTTACTGTTAAGGGGTTCGATACATCCACGGTCATCTTCGATGCCAAAGCAGGTAAAGTCGGTACATTCAAACTGCACTTTGGTGCTGATACGCCTGATGTGAAATACAGTAATGCTGAACTCATGTTCACTATCAAGAACGAGACCGAATCTACAAGACTTGATGTACCTAAGATCGAGATCACGGGGATGAACGTTGATAAGGAGTTCGTGCCTCTGGACAGCAGCGTGATCGTATCAGTGACAGTGGTCAATAATGGTAAGACCGGGAGCAAAACCATCACCGTGTACTCCAACAGAAATCCGATAGGCTCGGCTGAGTTGAATCTCCAGTACCTTGAGGAAAGAACTGTGGATATACCTGTGACCCTGAAAAGCATGGGGATAAACAGGATCACGGTGTCCGATGCACCCCAGCTCTACAGGAATGTGTTCGTACAGGAAGCTAAAGGATCATCACTCGGAGATAGTCCTGTCATGAAGCGGCTTGAAGAAAACCCGCTAAAATTATCAGCAGTAGTTGTGCTTCTCGTGTTCACAGGTGTGCTCTACTATGTAAGAAAAAGACTGCTCGGGGATGAGACACCTCCAGTTGAAGCTCCTGCTAGAGTAACTGAGGAAAAACCGAAGAAAAACAGACTATCAGGTATAATGGAGTATCTGGCCGGTAAGGTACAGAATGTTAAAAAGATCATAAGAAGAAGGCCCTGAGTATAATGAAAGTAATAGATTATACAACACCAGCGCTTGTATCAGGATTTTTTGCACTGCTGCTATTAGCCTTCTACCTCTACAAATCAGAGAACAGCAAAATGATGCACTTCCTCTCGACCATGTTCATGAGAAGCAGGTACAGCCCTGCCGAGATCCAGAAGGATACCCGCAGCCAGGATGCTGTTCTGTTAACCGTACTTATTGTCCTGATTCTGGCATTCGGTTTAAAGATGATTATGTTCCAGGCTGTCGTTTCAGATTCAATGAGACCAGAGTTCAAAAAAGGGGATCTCGTGCTAACCCAGACCATGTCTAAAGAACCGCAGGTCGGGGATATAGTAACGTTCAAAGCAAGAAATGTTATAAACCCGGTAACTCACAGGGTTACTGAGATCAGGGAGAATAGAGTGATAACCAAAGGTGACAACAACCCTCTTATTGATGACTATGTGACCACAAAGGACGATATTATTGGAAAGGCTGTTGTTATAAGGAACAGTCCTGTTGTGATCAAGGACATTGGCTCTTATTTCATTCTTGATTTCAGCAAAGAGGGCAGGCTCTACAAGTACGGTGACAAGTTCACCTTCATACAGCAGATGTTTTTGACCATACGGACATGGGGATATGTCCTTACAGCAATCGCTCTTATCGCTTTAATAATGTCAATGGCTGGTAACAGGATATGAAAACAGAAAGAAACTGAAAACAGAAAGAAACCGCAGATAAACGCAGATGAACGCAGATTTGCTCCTATGGTATCTGCGTTTATTTGCGTTCATCTGCGGTTAATAAAAAAAATTAAAAATGAATAAAATAATATATGTAATAGTGTTGGTATCGATTGCAACGACCACCCTGAGCCAGACCGTTTCATTCGTTGGCGGCGACCATCAGTTCTACGAGAGCGTACAGGATAAATGTGCAAAGTGCCACGGAGATATCAAAATCCAGCTATCAGCTTCATCTGAACATTCCTCTAACTCATGCACGTTCTGCCATACCAGATCAGAAGATAACCATACCAATACCAGACCTGTGTGCCAGGACTGCCATTCATCTGTGCGATTAAACGATACACGTGAGGCACATCCAGGTTTTGCAAACCTGGGCTCAGAAGGCTGTATTGCCTGCCACACAACCTATAACGTACTTGTGAACTATTCCAGACCAGAATATATAGATTATACCATTACGAACAAAAACGGGGACTGGGTCATCTCTGATGTTAAAACCACAGGAAAGCTGGATCTTTCTTATAACGCCATGAGGCAGGGGGGAAACCATAATGTAAAAAATATATCATGCAGAGACTGCCATAAGGATATCTTCGACGCTGTCTCAGCCGGCGGTCATGCAGTCGTTCTTGATAAGAATGGTGCACAGGTGCAGTATCATGATAACACCAATTCTAACATGGAAGCATGGTGCAGAACATGTCATGATCGAAGTGATACTAAATTCACAACTCAGCAGCATTCAGTACGAAAAACCACGTGTGAGGGATGCCATCAAGCTTATAATTTAACACCCCATCCGGGTAATTTTTTTACGAATATCAATACCGTCCCCCATCTATACCGCAGTCTTGTCTGCATATCCTGTCACTCTGTGGGCTGGCCTGAACCTGGAGTTATATATTTCAAGGTACGACAGGAGCCGTATTTCAATGTTGAGTATAAGATAATAACACCTCTATCTATTACGAGTTCATCACCTGCTGGTGATCCCACTACAGAAGTGGGTACAGCCCAGACGTTTTCGATAGCTTTCGACAGGACTGCTGATGTTACCTGGTATAAGAACGGATCTGAGATCTTTACAGTCCTGGGTGTTACATCATCAAGCTATACCAATTCCAATGCGGCTATTGGAGTCTATAATATAACAGCTACTGCCACTGATGGCTATTCATCGGTCATGAGGACATGGAACTGGACCGTTACTGCCAGTGGAAGCGGTGGAGACGGCGGAGGAGGCGGAGGCGGTGGAGACGGCGGCAGCGGCGTAGGAGGCAGCGGAGATGGCTCTAACAGTATAAGCGGGTATGTATTTGATAACTATGGTGCTGGCCTGGAAGGAGTTACTGTGAAGGGCACCATGGATAACATAACTGCAGAGAACACAACTGTGGCTGACGGCTATTATTCAATAACCAATCTATCAAGCGGCACTTATAACTTCAGCTTCTCAAAGGCAGGATTTGATACGGACTATTTTGAATTTACATTCAGCGGAGGGGTTGCAGTAAAGAACATGAACATGACGATATACGATACTACTCCACCCGGTCAGGTTACCGGGTTGAGGAGTGATAACCTGACCGGTTCAACCGTTAATCTGAGCTGGGATCCAGCAGAAGATGCAAATTATTACCAGGTATTCAGGAATTCCGATAGTCTTGGGTATACCCGGAACACCTACTGGAATGATACCGGGCTAACCCCGAATGTTCTATATCAATACATGGTCAGAGCAAATGATTCCTATAATAACTGGGGTCAAAACTCATCGGTTTTAACAGTAAATATACCTCTAACAATCATATCCTGGTCACCTCTTGAAGATCCAACTACAACAGAAGGTACAGCCCAGACATTCGAGGTGGTTCTTAATAAAACTGCTGATGTCACATGGTATGTTAATGATTCTATAGCGGGGAGTAATTCAAGTGTAATATCAGCAAACTATACCAATTCTACAGCAGGCACTGGAGTATACAACGTAACAGTCTTTGCTTCAGACGGCTATAATTGGGCATCAAGAGCATGGAACTGGACTGTTAGCGAGCAGCCTACCTATAATGTGAGCGGCTATGTGTTTGATAATAATGGCGTGGGATTAGGAAATGTAGATGTCCTGGTACAGAATGGCAGTAAACAGAACATAACTTCAGCATCTGGATACTACTTGATAACCGGTCTTTTAAACGGCACCTATAACTTCAGCTATTCCAAGACCGGATTTGATACAGGCTATTTAGATATGACAATTAACGGCACGGATAATACCACTGCGAACAAAACAATCTACGATACTACACCTCCTGCTCAGGTCACTGGATTGAGAAACGATACTCCGACACAGACGACCGTTAATCTTAGCTGGGATCCAATAGCAGATGCAAGCTATTACCAGGTGTTCAGAAACTCTGCCAGTCTTGGATATACCCAGAATACCTACTGGAATGATACCGGGCTGATTGCAGATACCTTATATCAATATGATGTCAGGGCTAACGATTCTTATGATAACTGGGGACAAAATTCATCAATTTTAAGCATTAAGACCGCTGTAGCTGCTGATACTATTCCACCTGCTTCGGTATCAAATCCTAGTACAACGACAGGCAACTTCTTTATAAACAACACCTGGGTTAATCCAGCAGATGCTGATTTCAATTATGTATGGTTCAGGTATAGCAATGATACTACACTTCAGAATGTTAGTAATCCTACTAACTACCTGAATCTTACCTGGCCGCCGCACTATACCCAGAATATCAGTGCTCAGACTGTGGATAATTCTGGTAACGTTAATCAAACGAAAGTATGGTTTAAC
Source organism: Candidatus Methanoperedens nitratireducens (assembly GCA_020724545.1). GTDB lineage: Archaea > Halobacteriota > Methanosarcinia > Methanosarcinales > Methanoperedenaceae > Methanoperedens > Methanoperedens nitroreducens_B. Next base: position 209 of record DYGR01000060.1, on the reverse strand, counting down.
GCCACTATACCGAACAATGCACCGGTACAAGCAACAATTGGAGACAAGATAGTAACCGAGGGAGATCTATTGATCTTCAATGTATCAGCCACAGATATAGACTTAGACACAATAACATACGGTACAAATGCCACAGGAGGTTCACTTAATCCCGCAACAGGGGAATATTCATGGCAGACCAGCAGCGGTGATTCAGGGACATACATCTG
>DYGR01000011.1 GCA_020724545.1 Candidatus Methanoperedens nitratireducens | reverse complement strand
TCTAACATAATGACCACACCCTTTTTAAGCTTTTGAATTAGCGGATGGTCTCGATAGCGGTGTGAAAGTAATCGTAACAGGTGATTTAAAGTATATCGCATAATATATGTTACAGTAACTAATTATATACTGAAACATGGCATCCCCAGATAATCAAACGCCCAAAAACATTGATTTTGAAAAATTGGAAAAAGATATTGATGAAGCAATAAACATAAGGTTCTTTGATTTTCTGATTAAAAAAATTCAATGGCTATTTGGATTTTTAATTAAAAAAAGTCAACTGGTCTTTAAGTATTTAATTAATAAATCAACTAAAGTTTTTGGTTTCAAAACAAAAGAAGAATACAAGTATATGCAAAAGTATGCTGAGTTTAAAGTCTCATATTACACTGCTTGGTTCTCAATAGCAATTTTTGCCATCGCCTTAGGTCTGAGCTATTATATTACTTTTTATTATACTAATATTTATACATCGAACTTCGGACTTTTTATAGCTTGGATTTTTGCTATTATTTTGATCTTATACATTATCCCAAAATATATCACATACTGTAGTATTGCTTTAGATGCTGAAAAAAGGCTTTTACTTTTATCTATGAGCGAATCAGAACCAAGACAGACACAAGAAATACCGATGAAACAAGAAAAAGTTGAACTGCTTACTGAAAATAGAAAGAGAAAAACCGAGATTAAAGAGAGTAAAAAAGAATTTTGGGATGGGATGATTGGAATTGTTATTTTGTTTTTTACGGTATATACATTTACAAGAGATTATTTTGAAGTTAGGGACAGGGTAAGTGCTATTACTGCTTTATACTGGGCGATATTTTTCGTAGTTTTTCTATCTCTACTAATATATTTGGCCTTCAAATTTTCGTCTCAGAGGAGATCCATATGACAGAGACAGATTACATAAAAGAATTACTTAATCTATATAGAATGGGAATGACAGCACTCTTCAGCATAATATTAATGATCATTTGGACTGTATTATAATCAGATTTATATGTAATAATAAATAGATTATAAAATATAATAAACCGCAGATAAACACAGATGAACGCGGATAACAGCCATCTGCGTTTATCGGCGTTCATCTGCGGTTCGTATATTACGGAAATTTAGGAATTATACTATAATATTCCAGCATTGAATGCACAGTTTTAGATATTAAAACAGAGGAGCTTAAGTTCCTGAAAGATTATTTGTGCTAATATAATCATAGAGTTTATTTTAAAATTATGTCAGAACTTATCTTTCGTGTAATACTTGTTGAACCAATCTACAGCGGCAACGTGGGCTCGGTAGCCCGTGTAATGAAGAACTTCGGCTTTAATGAGCTTGTACTCCTGAATCCGTGCGAGCTTGATATGCCTGCGCGTTTAATGGCCATGCATGCCTATGATATAATAGAGAGCGCCAGGATAGTAAGTTCACTTAAAGAAGCCATAGAGGGTTCAAATATAGTTGTGGGCATGACAGGACTTCCAGGAAGGACTGATAACAGGCACATAAGAATGCCTGCCCTGTCCCCACGCAAGCTCAGGGATAAGCTCTCAGGAAAAAGCGGGGTTGTATCACTGCTCTTCGGGAGGGAGGATGACGGGCTCAGGAACGATGAACTTGAGCTATGCGATATCATAGTGACCATACCCACCGATAAGGAGTATCCGAGCATGAATCTATCCCATGCAGCCGCTGTTGTTCTATATGAACTGAGCGGTGTTGAGAGCGGCGATACCTACATGGCAGACCGTTTCGATCTCGAGCTGTTATATGAGCACCTGAATGAAGTGCTATCAGATATCGAATATAAAGAGCATAAAAAGGACAAGACCCGGCTTATGCTCCAGAGAATACTCGGCAGAGCTGAACTGACCGGGCGCGAGGTCCAGACCCTTCGGGGTATACTGCGTCGCATACAGTGGAAACTGAATAAAAAATGATGCTGTTATTCTGATTTTGACTTATAATATATAGTTTGAAACACTAATTTTAATTATGTTCTATGGTAGTTAGGTTTTTAAGCTTTTAAGATGTTGGTACTGGCATTAAAACCCGGAGAATCATATGGTAAATCCTCTAAAGTTGATCCTGGGATACTCACTTGGTCCAAAACCAAGGGTATCTGAGAGTCTTGTCATTTCCCCGGTCAAGCTAAAAGCAGATCTCTACAGGCTGGCTGATATAGCTCCGTTCTTCCTTGTTGCATCCATAGAAGTAGGGAATACCACAACCAAATGCATCCTGACTGCAACGAATATGAAGGATGGCCATACATGGCTTGTTAACAAGAAGGTTAAAATGACCCGGGATATCAGGGAACCAAAGCAAAATGAGAGGATCTTCGGTACCACCTTAAGCGGTGTATCGCTCACAAGGGAATCCATTGCAGAACTTGTTCGTGATACTCTTGTTGAAGCGCATGAAGAGGTCAATCTCGATATCAGGACAGATCTTGATTTTGCGGTCAGGTCTACAGGCGTTGTTGCAGGCTTCTCATCCCCTCATGAGGTCGGGGAGTTCATAAAAGCCCTGGCGGATGGCTGCCTTCTTGCCGGCATCCCGCCAAAAAAGATGGTACCTGCTATGTCGATCGATCACCTGCCTGCAAAGTTCCGATCCCACAGTCTTCTCGGCAAGATCATGTTTACAGGCGCGGTAGGCGGTGTGCTTCCCCCCCTTGGCTCTACTGGCGTTGAGATAGTGGCGAATGAGATGGAAGGTGAGCTCTCAACAGCCGGGATCAAAGAAGGGGCAAAATGGGCAGGTGTGGATTTCAGGAACCCTGTTTTTTCAATGGACTTCGGGACAACCCTTAAAGGACGGATTACCAATGATGAGATACCGTATGCAAAGACGATCGGCAACCTGTGCGGCTATGCAGGTGCTATCCCTGACGCTATAATAAAAGGCACAGGGCTTGTTGATAAAAGGTTCGGAGCAGCACTTGATCTATTTAACAACGGCAAGGAGCCTATGATATGGCTCTCAAAAAGCAGCACCATTAAGAACTACGCGCAGGCTATTAATTCGATCATATCTATTGAGATCGTGCCAGAGGACCGGGACAGATACGGGAGCGTACCTGTTAGTCCCGCTGCTGCAAAGAGTATCGGCGTTACCCTTATAGGATGCGATGTTGGCGTGAATGGAAGCCTTATGCCCGGGCTGACCGATATCGGTGCTGAGATCTATTCAAAACACGGTCTTAAGGTATTATTTGCCACTCTTGACCTTGTCTCTGCCCTTATGGTCAAGCGTCTTGTAAAGCTGGGCATTGATAACAAACTTATCTCTGAGAAGACATCCATCGGGCTTACAGGCAGGGCGGCTATCACTGGCTGCAAGCCGTATCTGATACTGAGGGCGATAGAGAAACTCGGGATATACAAGGAACCAGGAGATCATGTCGTGTTTGTGGATGACGGGCTTGCCAGGGGAGCGGCTGTGATGGCACGCTGCATGAACTCGATGGGCGTTCCAGGCAATCCCATAGGAGGAATAAGGGGCGGTGGATGTGTCCTGGGCAAGCGTATCGAATACCATAAAAGATCAAAAGGTGGGATAGGACCTGAGAGCACTTCTCCTGATGGGATGCCCTGAGCTGCCAGTCCAGACAGCGGCTGCGCTATACCTTGCCAGCAGGTTGAACCGGGAGGATTTTGATGTGACAGCAGCAGGGAATAGAGCAGCTATCGGCCTGCTGTTGAACTCTGATCCTGAAAGACATTATATCAAGAAGGTGATGGATATTGATCGGTGCATAGGAGAGCTGGCCCAGAAGAGGGTGGATTTTGATCTATGCTTTGCCTTCATACACAGCGATAGCGGCATTGCCTACCTTGCAACAGTGAAAGCCCTCTCAACTGCAAGAACGGTCGCCGTTATCTTCGGAAAGGAGATTGAACCGCTTATAGAGGCAGGCGGAGATTCAATAATAATAGCTGCAAAGGCTGTGCATAATCCCGCGCCTCTTCGGGCAAAGATAGATGAGGTGAAATCATGGGCTGCATTGATGAGATGAATTATAAGATACTGCTTCCCAGCAGTTCCTTTAAAGAATGTGCGGATTACATAAAGAAAAATTTTAAGGAAATCTTTTATGTGCCTGCAGGCTACATGATTTTTGGCAATTATTTAATAGGAGTCCCGCCTATCCCGATTGCAGTGGAGAACGATGATATCATCATGCCGTATGTTAAGCCCTGCCATGGAAGTTTTGTACTGAGAATACCTGGAAAAGAAGAAGTGAAGAGGCTCAGGGCAGGGAAATGAGTGTGCTAAGCTCCTCCTCAATGTTCTTTCTCATGCTCTTCAAGGGTTTCGTGCCCATGTTTTCTCTTGGTAGCTTCTCCACCCTTGGGTCCACCTGCAACTCCACCCTTATGTCCTATTTCCGAATAGAACTCGCGACCGTGGGTCTCCCTGGTAGCTTCTCCGCCCTTCTTGCCAAGTTCCCTGTAGCCTTCATGGCCTAACTCCTTTTTTCTCTCTTCTCCACCTTTCTTTCCTATATCGTGGTAGTATTCATAGGTATAACCCTTCTCTTTCTCTTTTTCTTTACCAGCTTTCTCTTCTTTCATCTTCTTTTCTTCTTTTGCCATATTATACCACTCCCTATTTTGAAATTTACATTACCCCAATAAATACTCTATAGCTCATGCTATAATAATATTTTGGTGATCTATACTGTGGATCTAACCTTGAGATAACCAGGTAACATATATATCCCTGATCGACATGCTCAGTCCCTGAAATGGGCATCAAAGAAAGTGCGATAAGACAGTTCGGAAGACAGGCAGAAGCGTACTCAAAAGGGAATATATTTGTGGACGGGGTTCATCTCTCTGAGATCGTTAATCGAAGCGGGGCCACAAAGAACCATAAAGTCCTTGATATCGCCACAGGCGCAGGGTTTCTTGCTCTTGAGTTTGCAAAAAGGGCAGATGTAGTTATTGGTTCTGATCTTACGCGCAATATGCTTCTCCATGCCTGCGAGAAGCAAAAAAATTCAGGGCATAAAAATACAGGATTTCTTCTCTCTGATGTCGAATCACTCCCTTTTCAAGATAAAACATTCGATATTGTCTCATGCAGGTTTGCATTCCATCATTTCCCGGACCCAAAGAAAGCTCTACTTGAGATGAAGCGTGTATGCAAGGCTCATGGCCGCATCGTGCTTGTAGATGGCGTTTCGTCTGATGATCATAATAAGAGCCTGTTTCATAATCGTATTGAGAAAATACGAGATCCATCCCACGTCAGAATATATACATTGAGTGAAATGAAAAATATGTTCAATGCTCTGGAGACGGTTATTGCTGATATAGTGCACCAGGATATACATCAGGATTTTAATGATTGGATAGGGCGGGCAGGAACTGGTGAGAAGGAAGTAAAAGTTATTGAGGAGTTGATGATGCAGAGTGTGGAAGATGATCATACCGGCCTGCGGGTGCAGATCGAAAATGGCAGGCTTGGATTTACTTATGATAGTATTATTCTGATAGCAGATAAAAAAGGAAAAATTAACTTGAAGTGATCGATTAGATTATTACTTTAGCAAAACCAGGTTAAATCTTTTCAAGTTTCTCAATTCCAACCTTCTTTACAAAGGGCTTATTAATTTTATCCGGCATCCATGCTGGTTTATTCTTTGGAGCCTCTATTACCTCTTTCCAGCCCTGGAATATATGAACCTTCTTGGTTCCGCGCTCTCTTAGTTTGATCTCAACTGGATTATCCTTGGTTCCCCCTATTCGATTTGCTACTTTAAGAGCAGCCTGGCGCGGCTGGCGCCCTGTAAATACACCATCCTCAGTATTATCTTCTCTCCTTAGAATGAAATTCTTGATCTCTGTCATATGTATCGTTTCTCCTTGCAGCATTAGATGCTACAGCACTATATATACATCATACATTAATAAAACTTATTTACATGAAAAAATATGCTAATTGATATGCTGTGCTCTAAAGCTTAATTCATGCGTTCTTCTTCTGCAATATACCTTTCAAGCTCCCTGTGGCTGTCTATAATCGCATCTGCTTCCTTCAGCCACTCTCTTCCAAGGTATGTTGGTATAGCGATGCACCGCAAGCCAGCGTTTTTTGCTGAGCGTATGCCAAGAGGTGCATTCTCAATGACAAGGCAGTGTTCCTTTGGTATACCAAGCTTCTCTACAGCTTTGATATAGGGCGCCGGGGATGGCTTACCTTCCGGTGTGTCGTCCCCGTCTATGATTACCTCGAAGGTGTCCGGGAAAAAGTTATCGATTATTTCATGCACTGTCTTTCTATTGGTTCCAGAAACGACAGCTAGCTTATATCTTGATCTCAGAGTGGCAAGCAGTTCTTTTATGCCATCAAAAGGCCTGATATGCTCTATATTGTCGAATATCTCTATTTTTTTTCGAATCAGCTCCTGTATAACATCCTCTGCTGGAGTGCGATCAAACCGCCCGAATATTATCTCCACTACCTGCCTGTGGTTTGAGCCCTCAAGCTCGTAGATGGCTTTTCTGTCTATATTGATGCCGACTGTTTCAAATGCGGATATCCATGCATCTGCATGGTATGGCATGGAATCAACAAGCACACCATCCATATCAAAAATAATAGCTCTCATGATTTGCCTCTGATCCATCTCACTGCTCTATATCTATAACCAATCTGCCGTTTCTCTTTTTAACACTGGTTCCAAACTCAGCAGAGAGCATGGTTATCCTGTCGCTTATCTCCTTGTGCACATCCCCCCTGGCTGTATTGACCTGGCACATTGAGATCTCAACAGGTATCATCTCCACCCTCTTTATCCTTCCCCCGGACAGGATCACACGAAACAGCAACTGCTGATCGTTTTTCTCCTCAGGTCCAACGTAGTAGTCATCGATAAAATCTCCGGTATCATACATAATGAGCCCTCCCCTGTATATCTCTACACCCTGGAAGATATGTGCACTGTGGCCGTGGAATATATCTACACCCATATCGATCACGGCATGCGCGAAATCCACAAAGCGTGGTGTAGGCCTGAGCTGCATATTCGGCCCCCAGTGGATTGAGAACACAACAATATCCGAAAGTAAGAGTGCCTCATCAATTGCCGTGCGTACCTTCCGTATCACTTTGTCAGCAAGCGTGATTGGAATATAGTTTGTTCCGGATGAGGTCTCAGTCGCAGCAAAGGCAGGCTCGTTATCAGTGAAAGAGACAACGCCCACCCGCATATTCCCGACCTTAAGTACTGCTGGTTCTGATGCCTCGCGCAGGTTGTGCCCCGCCCCTGCATGGGCAATCCCGGCTTCATTCAGCCTGTTGAGCATCTCAAGCATAGCTTCCTCCCCGAAATCAAGGGTATGGTTGTTGGCAAGGGATACGTAATCTATCCCGGCAACCTTTAGAACATCGATTGCATGTGGATCCGCCCTGAAAAAAAATACCTTGGGGGTCTTATCCCACGGTGCCCCATCCTTTGCTATCACACATTCAAGGTTTATCAGCCGAAGATCGGCTTTTTTAAAAATTTCTAATGTATCTCCCCATACATAGTATGGTCCCATATGCCGTATCATTTCGTTCACGAGCCGCCCCAGCATCACATCACCTGTGAAGGCAAGGGCTATCTCCCCCTCTTCAGCAGTGCTCATAGTAGTAAGATGGATGCAGTTAGCAATAAACTTTTATCATTTTAAACCAATACCACTATGAGAAGCAGCCCATAAATCCTAATAGATAAAGAGGGTTAGTTCATGGATCAAACAGAGTTGACAGAACGTTGGGGTCAAGGGGTGAGCGCAAGCTCCCGATTTTAATCGTGGAGTAAGCGAACCCCCTGGAAGAGCAACTATAGAAAGCATAACAAGAATGGCGGCTGAACAAAAAAGCTACAATTGTCTAAAATGTAGCAGAATAACAGCCGCCGACACATATATATGTATTCAAAGATTATAATAGTTATTATCCAAGAAGTACAGTTATGAAAACTACAACTCCATCGTTCATATTAGAACTGCCATTAAAAACAACTCCGGTACAGGAATCAACGATACTGGTACGATTGGACGCTGGAAGGCAGTTATATAATGCATGTCTTGGGGAATCCCTTAAACGTCTTGATCTTCTCAGGCAGTCAAAAGAGTATCAGCAAATAAGAACCCTTCCAAAGGGAAAAAGTAGGACAGAAGCGTTCAATGCACTGAACAAGAAGTTTGAGTTCACGGAATATGATGTTCATCATTATGCGGCTGGAGTACGAAATAGCTGGATCAATGAGCATATAGGTATCCATATAGCTCAGAAAATAGCCACAAGAGCCTTCAAAGCCGTCCAGAAAAAGGCATTCGGAAAAGCAAAGAACGTCAGGTTCAAAGGGAATAACCAGTTCGATACTTTGGAAGGCAAAAACAACGAAACAGGATTGATCTTCAGGAACAATACCTTATACTGGGCAGGTCTTGAGATGCCCTGCATAATCGATGAGAAGAGCGATGTAATATCATATGGTTTGAATCACGAAATCAAGTATTGCCGTATCGTCAGAAGAAAGATCAATTCTAAGAACAGGTTCTACGTGCAACTAATTCTTGAAGGAATCCCTTACCAGAAGCCCAAAAATAAGATCGGTACAGAGGAAATAGGATTAGATGTAGGTCCCAGTACGATAGCCATAGTGGGAGATACAAAAGCCGAGCTAAAACAGTTTTGCAGCGAGATAGCACCAAAACAGAAAGAAAAACGAAAGCTGCAAAGGAAACAGGACAGGCAGAGAAGAGCCAACAATCCAGAGAATTATAACGAGAACGGCACAGTCAAGAAAGGCAAGAAGAAATGGAAGAAATCCAATCGTTATAAGAAAACAAGCAGTGAACTGGCCGAACTCGACAGGAAGTTAGCTGCTCACAGGAAATCCCTTCATGGAAAAGATATTAACGATATCATAGCCATGGGAACAAGGATTACAACGGAGAATATCCCATATAAAGCATGGCAAAAGATGTATGGAAAATCAATACAGGTAAGAGCACCATCAATGTTTATAAGTAGCCTCAAACGAAAAGCTGAAAATGCTGGGGGCTACCTGATAGAATTCCCTACGAACACAACAAAACTATCTCAGGTATGCCATATCTGCGGTAATGCGCTTCCGAAGCCGTTAAGCCAGAGATGGCATATATGCTGTGGTATAGAGATGCAGAGGGACTTATACTCAGCATTTCTGGCTAAATGTGTTGATATAGAAACAAGCTCCCTTGATATAGCCAGAGCACAACAGATCTGGCCAGGTCTGGAACCAGTCCTGAGCGAGGCGGTATCAAGGGTTATTCAATCTGCAAGTGGCGGGAAAGTTCCTTCCAGCTTTGGTGTAGGGTACCAGAGACAGAGCGGATCACCCGTTGAACCAGTAGCGACTGTAACTGAGGCTGCGGATGATGTAGTCCGAGATAATATCTATGAAGACGAGAGCCGCAGAGAGGTTATATGAACGCTGGAATCTCCCGCCGTCAGGCGTGGAGAGGTCTCAAAGATGGAGATCTTGAGGGATACCTTGCAGCACGAAGCTTTGCCAAGTCGCTGGGTAAAAAGATCGTAAACAGTATCAGAGTCGGCATGACAGAGAGGGATGTGGAGGATGTCGCCTCTGAGATCTTCCATGTCAACGGCGTGAAGCAGCACTGGCATATGCCTATAGTCGGTGTAGGTGAAGGAAGCACCAAGTTGAGAAACATATATGCTCTGGCATCGAGCTATCTGACCAGAGGTACGCGTGTACTGCAGGAGAATGATATCATCCTGATAGATATCGCTCCTGTGTATAACGATTATCCATCTGATTACACCATAAATCACGTCGTGGGCCATAACCCCGATCTTGAGGCACTGGCTGCCTATGCGCATGATGTCTCATATCAGATTGCCAATTACGTAGACCAGGATATGGTTGTAGCAGATGTGTTCCACTGGGCAGAGGAGCTTATACAGGCAAACTCTGATTACACGCTGGTATATCCTACGCTGATCTCCATGGGACACCGATTATGCAGGGTACCTGCCCTCTGGCAACATTTCCCAGAACCAGGGCTTACATATTTACTTCTAAAAGTAAGATGGCCGTTCATAACATCAAGCAATCGAACGCTGATGAGTGGGCTCTGGGTTATCGAACCCTATCTGATGCACAAAGAGCGGGCTGCTAAATTCGAGGCTCTTGTGTTCGTGGGAGAAGAACCCGTGATTCTGGATTGATTTGCGACAGCTATTTAATAATAGACCGCTTAACTTATTCAGGGGTAAAAGCTTTGATAAGGAAAGGCAAATACAGATTCATAGAGGAAATAATGACGAAAAATATAGTAACAGTCGCATCAACGCTCTCAGTCAGGGAAATCTCAAGAATCATGGCACGAGAAGAGCTAACCGGACTTGCTGTATTCGATCCAGGGCGCGGAATACTTGGAATAGTCACTGAGTGCGATGTGCTGCGCCGCTTCGGGGAGAGGAACTGGGAACTCCTGACAGCAGAGGAGATAATGACCCCGAACGTGGAGGCTGTCAGACCAGAGACAACCCTTGAGCAGGCAGCGGAAGTGATGCAGAAAAGGAACATACACAGGCTGCTGGTACTGGGAAGAAACTTAAGTGAACCCGAGATGCCGATTGGAATAATCAACGCAAGCGATATTGTCTGGGAGATTGGAAAGGAAAGTTATTAGTTAAAATGGTCATAAAATTCTACAACACGCTATCTGGAGAAAAGGAAGTTTTTGTTCCGCTAAATGATAAATTTGTGGGCATGTATTCCTGCGGCCCCACGGTCTATGATTTTGCCCATATTGGTAATTTTCGCGCATACGTTTTTGCGGATCTGCTAAGGCGTTATCTTGAGTATAGGGGCTACAGGGTCAGGCAGATCATGAATATTACAGATCTTGATGATAAGACGATCCGGGCCTCAGGAGAGCAGGGAGTGAGCCTTCGCGAGTATACTGACAGATATATCAAATTTTTCTTTGAGGATATTGATCTCCTGAGGATCGGGAGGGCTGATCTCTACCCCAGGGTTACCGATCATATAGAAGAGATGGCCGATATGGTCAGGGCACTGCTTGACAAAGGCTATGCCTATCGAAAAGATGGCTCTATTTATTTTAAGGTAGAGCAGTTCAGGGACTATGGGAGACTTGCCAGGCTTGACCTCTCGAAGATAAGGCCAGGCGCTACTGTTGAAGCTGATGAGTATGAGAAGGAGGATGTGCGCGACTTTGCATTATGGAAAGAGAAAAAAGAAGGAGAGCCCTTCTGGGTTACCATGATCGGGGAGGGCAGGCCTGGATGGCATATCGAATGCTCCGCTATATCGACTGAATACTTCGGGCCGACCATCGATATCCATACAGGTGGAGTTGATAACATCTTTCCCCATAACCAGAATGAGCTTGCCCAGAGTGAAGCTGCGACCGGGCAAAAGTTTGTAAGGTACTGGATGCACTGTGAGCACCTGCTTGTTAATGGTAAGAAGATGTCAAAGAGTCTTGGGAATATTATTGCCCTGAGGGACCTGATTAATAAAGGATATAGGCCTGAGGCTCTCAGATACCTGTTTGTTTCCTCTCACTACAGGTCAAAGCTTAACTTTACCTGGGAATCTATCCAGCATGCTGCAAACACACTTGATCGATTAAACAAGTTTGTTGAGCGGGTGCGGGATTATGAATCAAAGGTCAGGAAGAATTATGAGATACCCGTACTTATCAGCAGAACTGAGGAGAAGTTCGTGGATGAGATTGATAATGATCTCAATACGCCTGGAGCATTTGCATCCATATTCGAATTAGTCGGTAAGGTAAATTCTGCTCTTGATGAGGGGAGCCTCAGCACTGAGGATGCGAAGTCGGTTTATGAGCTCATGCTCAGGTTTGATGATGTTTTAGGTGTTCTGACCCCAAAAGAGAGAGAAGAGCTTTCACGGGAGATTGAAGCCCTTATCGAGGAGAGGGAGAGGGCAAGGAAGATGAAGAACTTTGCGCTGGCCGATGAGATCAGGAAGCGGCTTGGAGAGATGGGTATCATACTTGAGGATACAAGAGAAGGGGTGAGATGGAGGAGGAAATAGCAGTATATTTATTTCATCTCTTACTGAACCTTTTCTCTACAGAGGCAGCATGGCCATGAGAGCCTTCAGCCCCTGCCAGTCGAACAATGGTATCCCTCAGACTCTCAAGCCCTGGTTCATTTATTATCTGCACACTGGCTCTTGTTATAAAATGATTTACATTCAGGCCTGAGACCATCCTGACATACCCTCCAGTGGGAAGAACATGGCTGGTGCCTGAGGCATAATCCCCCGCAGCCGCTGGAGCATACTTGCCCACTGATATTGAACCTGCATGCTGTACCTTTTGAAGAACATCCAGAGGATCTGCTACCATTATCTCTAAATGCTCTGGAGCAAGCCTGTCCGATGTAATTATTCCTTCATCAATGCTCTCTGCTATCAGGATAGCAGCATGCTCAAGGGATTTTTCAATGATATCCTTTCCTGGCAGGGTTTTTGCCTGAGCCCCAAGTTCCTCTTTTACCTTATCTGCAAGCTCTGTTGAGGTTGTGATCAGGATAGCTGTAGCCTTCGGGTCATGCTCTGCCTGTGCAATCATATCTGCCGCTATCCAGCCTGCTTCTCCGGTCTCATCTGCAAGAACAACTATCTCGGAGGGGCCTATCGGGAAATCTATCTCCACTATACCTCTGATAAGCATCTTCGCTGCTGTAACGTACACGCTCCCGGGTCCTACTATTTTATCTACAGGCGGGATGGTCTCTGTCCCAAAAGCCATGGCTGCAATTGCATGAGCCCCGCCGACTTTGAATATTCTATCCGCCCCTGCCATATCGGCAGCTACTAACGTGACAGGGTCGATTTTTCCATCCTTATTCGGCGGAGTACAGACTGTCACTTCCACAACCCCGGCTATCTTTGCCGGGAGTACAGTCATCAGGGCAGTAGTGGGAAATGCGATAGCTCCACCAGGTACATAGCAGCCCACACTTGCTATAGGAGTTGTTTTGAATCCCAGTATAAGACCGGGCATAACCTCTGTAAGCGAAAGATCAGGCTCAACCTGGATGCCATGGTAGGCTACTATGTTAGCAGCAGCATTCTCCATCGCCTCAATAAGATCTGGATTTACCGCTTCATATGCATTTTCTATCTCTATGTCCTCCACTTCTAGATTAAGTATATCTGCCCCATCAAATTCCTTTGTGAATCTCCGTAAAGCCTCATCGCCCTCTCTCTTGATATCATCTATTATCTTGCTCACATAGTCCATGACTTTAAAAAAATCCATCTCCCTTGGCATAATCTGCCCTATCTCGTCATCGGTAAGTTCAGAGATCCTTCTATACAGCATACTATAAACACCTCTAACAATAATTATCCCTCAATGATGATAATCTTAATTGGCTTATCCTGGTCAGTACTTATTAAACAATCTCGTAATTCTGCTTAAGAAGGTACAGTAAAATCTCTCTATTGTTAAAAAGAAGGCGATATACCTGTGGGAATTGTTTATATATCTCTTTTATTCTAATCTTTTCGCTGAAAAATTCCTCAAAATCTGCGGGTTTACCTATCATCAATATATCACTTGACCATATCTCACGTGACCCTATCCTGTACTTACATTCATTTGCCCGCACCATATAGCCAGCCGATTCAACGCTGTCCAGATAGGCTGCTAACTGATCATCTTTTATCCTTATCTTTGTTCTACCATCGATAAAGGCAATCTCTTTCATTATCGCAGTGCTATCATTCTTTTTCTGTGATCACGTCTACCCGCTGGTGAAGCTCGGCCACATTCTCTGCAAGATTTTTGAGAATTCCAGCGCATCTATCTGCAAAGTTCACTGCCATTGTGACATCAGTAACTTGATCTGGACTTTCTGCATCTGCAATATCTTTAGTCGAATTTGCAATATCCTTCATCAATCGATCCGCCATCTCCACAATTTCCTCCGGTGTATATTCAGCCACTTAACACTCCTCCCATATAACATGCATATAGTTAGATATCCCCGATATATCTTTAATATTTTGATTCCGTCAGTACTTCCGATAAATTTAAATGGAAAAATTAAGATGACCCGGATAGTTCCGAGTCGAATTTTCCGCTATCAATAGCCGCAGTAGCTTCTTTGGGCTTCATACCTTCAAAAGTCACACCCAGAGGAGCGCATGAGCCAATGACCTCCTTTACCATATTCTTTAATGATTTTGAGAGGGTACTATTCTTCTTCATGCGCGCGATCTTCACTGCCTGATTCACAGTAAGATTGCCAACTACCTGTGTGCCCGGGGTTCCCGAGCCTTTCTCGGCTCCTATCTCTTTCTTAATGAGCGCCGATGTAGGTGGGGTCCCAATCTGGATTGTGAATTGTTTTTTATCGTCAACTATGATCTTGATAGGGACCTGCGTTCCCTTGAAATCTGCCGTCTGCTCATTGATCTTATCTATTATCGCTTTTACATTTACACCAAGCGGACCAAGTGCTGGACCCAGTGGTGGGCCCGGGGTAGCCTGACCGCCGACAACCAATGCTTCTACAACGCTTACCATTTTTATCTCCTATATTAAATAATGATTATTTCTCGATCTCTTCTCGTTTCAATACTCTCACATTGTCGCCGCGAACTGTAACAGGGATAGGAACCATCGCCTCAAACAGTTCAACAGTGATCTCTTCACGAGCCTCATCAATCCGTTTTACTCTTGCCTTTTCACCCTTGAAAGGACCGGATATAAGCTCTACTATACTGCCCTCAGTAATACCTGTAACTGTAAGTTTTGGTGTCAGGAAATGCTCGATCTCAGCAAAACTGGATCTGCCTTTCACCATAGTGCGTGCATGCGGCAGGGTATGGATAACCTGTTCTACTATCTCAGGGCCTGCTGCCTCAACAAGAATATATCCTCTTAATTCATCAGGCGCAAGGATTGCGAGTATATCAAGGTGTTCTTTTCTTGCTACCTTCTCAATAAGGTTAGCCACAGCTCTTTCCTGATTTGCTGTTGTCTTGACAACGTAGATAGCAGGTTCATCATTCATTTAAACCATCCTGGCATTACAGTCACAAGTAAATATATGATAAATCCGATAAACCCTATTAATAGTATACCTGCTCCCGCGACTTTTGCGATCACAGTAAATTCTTCTCTTGTGGGCTTCCTTGTCAACTTAAGTATCCTGAGGTACTCACTAAATTTCAAAGGTATATTCCCTGGTATTTCCTTATCTTCGAACAATATCTTTCACATCCATTTAAATGGTAGTAATAAGTGATAAAAGCTATCCCAAAATAATAGCAGTCTCCTATTATACTCAATATAAAAATAGTTTTCGATCTTCTATTTTATTCCCTGAACTTTTATGCTGATAATCGACTCACTGATCTCATTTATAGTCTCAATCGGAACATTAAAATCGTCAATAATAGCCTTTGCAGTCGGGTCGTTAGCCATCAATTCGACTGGATAACGTACCTCGTCAATTATTTTGATCTCTCCAAAGCCTGCATTTTTTATTGCTTCCAGGTACTCATCCTTCATTATAGCGCCTGAGAGGCAGCCGATATAAGCCTCAACGGAATTTTTTATGCCCTCAGGAAGCTCTTTTAGCAGAACTATATCTGAAACCATCAATCTTCCACCTGGCTTAAGTACTCTGAATGCCTCTTTAAAAACCCGTCCTTTATCGGGTGCAAGGTTAATAACACAGTTTGAGATGATCACATCAACACAACTATCCGCAGCAGGTATATTCTCGATCTCACCAAGCCTGAACTCTATATTTCCGTAATTGCCTTTTCTTGCGTTCTCTCTTGCCCTCTCAATCATCTCAGGTGTCATATCCACGCCGATGACTTTCCCTTCCAGGCCAACCCTGTTTGCAGCAAGGAAACAATCAAAACCAGCACCTGAACCTAGATCAAGTACAGTTTCCCCTCTCTTTAGCGATGCCACAGCAACAGGATTCCCGCACCCGAGGCCGAGATTTGCGCCTTCGGGCACAGAGCTGAGCTCCTCATCCCTGTATCCTATTCTCTTGCTGATATTCACTGCTGGCCCGGTACTTCCGTAACAGGCAGTTGCAGGGGCACAGCAGGAACTTTCCTTTCTGGCTATTTTAGCATAGCCTTCCCTTACTACTCTCTTCATAGTTTCTTGTTCCATATATATACCTCCTCTTATTCTTGTATGATCTCTTTCATCATAGGGCCAAGTATGTCCTTTATCATCTCTGCAAAACTCTCAGTCTTAATTAAAGAGATACAGCATACTTTACCGTCCTTCTCCCAGCTTATAACAGCCAGCTTATCCCCTGCGCGGATATTTGCTCTGTCTCTTATCTCCTTGGGAAGCACCATCTGTCCCCTCTCATCGACACTTATTATAGATTCGACTTTACAGCAACCTATCCCGAAATCTGCCGGCGCGCAGCAGGACATATTTCCATCTTTTTTGGTCAATTTCATCTAATTCAGTAATGATCCTCGGAATATTTAAGTTTTTCTGAATTATCAGCATATTCTGATAAATCTGTAATATGATTTTATATTGTATCATAACAATTGATGATTATAGTCAAAATGTTCTTAACTATAGATAATAAAATAACCTGAGGCGATAACATTAACATACGATTTTTAGGCGGAGCAGGGGAAGTCGGTAGATCTGCAATACTTATAAATGAAGAACTGCTCATTGATTACGGCATTAAGCCAGCAGATCCACCTGTATATCCGTTGAACGGATTACGTCCAAGAAGCATGATACTCTCTCACGGGCACCTTGACCACTGCGGACTTGCGCCCAATCTAATGGATCTTGAACCTGATGTATATTCTACGACCATGACTGCAAGGCTCTGTGCACTCCTGGCAAGGGATACCCTTAGAATATCTGAGAGCAAAGGGCATATCGTTCCATATTATAATGAGGAGATCCAGGAGTTTGAAAGGCAGGTCAAAAAAGTGGATTACAGGCAGGAATTTGAAACAAATGGCTATCAGGCATGCCTTTATGATGCGGGGCATATTCCCGGCTCTTCCTCTGTATATCTTGAGAAGGATGAACAGAGCATGCTCTACACAGGAGATATAAATACCTTACAGACAGAGCTCCAGAGTGGTGCAGACGCAAAGCATCCAGAGAGTGATATACTGCTGATAGAGAGTACATATTTTGACAGGAACCACACACCCAGGAAGATACTTGAGGAGCGGTTTATCGAATCTGTGAATGAAACCATTGATAACGGAGGAAAAGCTGTGATCTCGGCCTTCAGCATAGGCAGGACGCAGGAAATAATGCTGATCCTGAAAAAACATGGGATTGATGCCTATGTCGATGGCATGGGAGTTGATGTCTTCAACCTGATAAAAAGGTCACCTGATTCTGTACGGGATATTAAAAGACTCGAAAAGGCATTCACAGGTTCAAATATTGTAAAACCAGAAGAGCGGAGGGAGATAATCCAGGAACCGGTGGTAATTGTGACCAGCGCAGGTATGCTAAACGGCGGCCCTGTACTATATTATATCAGCAGGATTTACAATGACCCGAGATCAAAAATCCATCTCACCGGTTATCAGGTCGAAGGGACAAACGGAAGAAGAGCACTTGAGAGCGGATATATAGAGGATAGAGGTGATACAATCCGCCTTAATTGCGGGATTGAACTGTATGATTTCTCTGCACACTGCGGCGATGCACAATTAAAAGAACTTGTAAAGAAATTCTGTGATAATGGTACAGAAACAGTTCTACCTGTGCACGGGGATAATACTGCGGGCTTTGCAAACTGGATAAAGGAAGAAATAGGAGTAGATTCAATTGCTCCTGTAAATGGAGAGACAATCTATATATAAATTATGAGAATAGTAGTGTTGAGACTCGGCCACCGCATCCAGAGAGATCAGAGAATAACAACCCATGTAGGTCTTACTGCGCGTGCTCTTGGTGCAGAGGGCATGCTTCTTGATTCTGATGATACCGGGATCGAGAAAAGCCTGAATGAGGCAACAGCAAGGTGGGGAGGATCATTTTATGTCAGAAGGGTTACGAACTGGAAAAACGAGGTTAAGAAATGGAAAGAGGCAGGCGGTAAAGTGATGCATCTCACCATGTATGGCATTAACCTCACTGATGTGATACATGAAATACTATCTCATGATCTTTTAATCGTTGTCGGTGCCGAGAAAGTCCCACCTGAGATCTACGATCTGGCAGATTGGAATGTTGCAGTCGGGAACCAGCCGCACTCAGAGGTCGCCGCCCTTGCAATAGTGCTTGATCGGCTGCAGACAGCGTCAGGTAAAGATCCTTTAAAAACACGCTTCATGGGCGGTGAGCTTGAGATCACTCCGAGCAGGGCAGGGAAAGAGGTAAAGAGTGGATGAAGATCCTGGTGATCGGCAAGAGTACACGCGGCATTGTGTGCTCAGCCAAAAGAGCAGGGTACACTGTATACGCTCTTGATCAATTTGGCGATGTAGATATGCGCAGGTGCGCGGATAAAGCTCAGCTGCTGGATAGTGCACTTGTGAATAGAGTACCTGAGCTTGTTAATTCCTTTGGGGAATTCGATGCCGTAATCCTGGGACCGGGTTTTGAGAGACTCAAGTTTAAAAATATCCTGAATAACAGGTTAAAGATCATAGAAGAGGTGAGTGATAAACTAAGAATTGCAAAGAGATTCAAATCAATTGGCATTCCACATCCTGATACCGAACCATTAGATAAGGCATCAGGGCTTAAATTCCCCATGATGGTAAAACCAAGATCTGGCTCAGGGGGCATACAAAACACTATTGTCAGAAATGAGGATGAGTTAGCTTCTTTTAAGGCAAGGAGCGATGCAGGCGAGTTCATAGCCCAGGAATTCGTGTATGGTACACCCTGCAGTGCTTCTTTAATAGGTACGGGGGATGATGCGGCGATCGTTGCATTAAATGAGCAATTGATAGGCGTCCCCTGGCTTACCAGATTGCCATTTGCTTACTGCGGAAATATCACACCGTTTAGCACAATATTCAATAAAGAGATGATAGAGTATGCAAAACAGATCGCACTTGAATTCAGGCTATCAGGTTCAAATGGTGTAGATTTCCTTTTGACTGAAAAAGATGTTGTGGCTATTGAGGTAAATCCGCGCTTCCAGGGAAGTATTGATACAGTTGAGCTTTCTACTGGAATGAATATTTTTGATGCCCATGTCAGATCATTTGAAGGCCAGCTTCCAGAACCAAGGGAGCCAGTATGCTTTGCAGCAAAAGCCATTATGTATGCTAATAAGAAAATAGTTATATATCAAAAACTCTCAGATAGGCTTATTAAGTATATGGATAATAGACGTGCTGCAGATATCCCCCAGCCTGGATGGGTTGTCCAGCCTGATGAACCCATAGCTACAGTGCTTGAAACAGGCAAAATACGCGAGGAAGTTTTAGAAAAGGTGAAACGATACGCACATGATATTAAGATTATGACGGAAGTTTAAAGTCATATAAATGCAAGAATATAGTGGTGATGATTTTTGGTTGATATAAATGATCCTGTTGTCAGAGGTTATTTCATAAATCTTGTTGGTGAAGAAGGTTACAAAGTTGTGCAGAAGATGCCAGAAGGAGAGGTCACAGATGAGAAGATAGCAGAGGTGACGGGCGTTTTATTGAATATTGTCAGGAGGACGCTGTTCATATTATATGAGAACAGACTTGCTTCATATCGAAGGGTAAGAGATACTGACAGCGGCTGGCTTACATATCTATGGAGGCTTGACATGAGCAACCTGCCACACCAGCTTGAGCTTGAGGCCAAAAAAATTTTAAGAAATCTTAAGGCCAGACTTGAGTTTGAGGAAGGTAAGGTATTTTATACATGCAAGAACCAGTGCGAGCGTTTTCTTTTTGAAGAGGCGGCTGAGCTTGAATTTATCTGTCCTATATGCGCTGAGGATTTAGCATATCAGGATAACGAACCTATAATAAGGGCTCTGAGGCAGAGAATTTTAGAACTTGAACAATTAACCGCAGGTGCGATCGAAGGTGCTACTGCTTGATAGAAGAAGCTATGGTTCTGAGCCTGAGAAAAAAACAGCTTGATGAAAAAGTAATCAAGCATATTATTGGATTAAGTAATGAGATTTATGTTATGATGTGTTGATAGCAGCGTTTTTATTCAATGCGTTTTTAATTATTTCTACGTACTCTTCTTTTAATGAATATACCGTAGGTGTTTTATATGATTCCTTGCAGGCATGGAGAATCCCGAGTTTTGAGTGGATGTAACCCAGCATTGAAGCTACTGCACTATATGAGATCTTGAATCTCATGTTGAGTTCACGATAAAGCTGGTCTACAGTTACTCTCTTTAGTTTCAGCAATACGTTTATTATAAATTTTCTGATACCATCGATATCAAGCTCCAGGTATACCTCAAGGCGCCTTTTTATTCTAAGTTTAAGTGCCTCCATCGTATCACCTTATTTAAAACTTTCTTTACTAATATATATACTTTTCTCAATTATAATCATATAAGCGTTATTAAATCCTTCTGGATCGGGATAAACCTTACTCCTTGTTTACATGGCGGTATGTATTTATCATATTATGGCATTTTAGCTACCATATACCTATAAGAAGAGAAATTGAGGAAATACAAATGATAGAGATTACAGATGCTGCGGCAGCAGAGTTGAAACAATTGCTTGAAAGAGAGAAGAAGAGCGACCACGGGTTACGTGTATTCGCAGCCGGGATGAGCTGCAGCGGAATACAGTATGGTCTTTCTCTTGAGAAATCCCCAAAGACCGAAGATACTGTACTGGAGAGTAATGGAATAAAGCTATTCTTTGACAGAGATCTCCAGGATGATATCGACGAACTGAGAATTGATTATATTGATAATGACTACGGAAAGGGTTTCATTATAAATAATCCTAATCTACAGTGCGGCTCAGGATGCAGCAGTTGCGGGTGATCTAGATGTTTCCTGGTCTTGGTCGGGGTATGAATCCCCGCAAGATGGCTTCGATGATGAAGCAGATGGGGATTGATATCAGTGAGATAGAGAATGTAGAAGAAGTGATCATCCGTACGCCTGAAAAGGATATAATATTCAAGGATGCCGAAGTTACAATAATGGATGCGAAGGGGATGAAGACATATCAGATTGTCGGAACACCCCAGGAAGTGGCGCGCGAGATAAAGATCCCTGAAGAGGATATCAAGCTTGTGATGGAGCAGACCAGCTCAAGTGAGAATGATGCCAGAAACGCACTCAAGGAAACAAAAGGGGATATCGCTGAAGCTATATTGAAGCTCACGAAAACGGATTAGTTTTAAATTATTTCAAGCCTGCCTTAATGAGATATGGGCTATCAGACCCCTTAGTATCTCAGATGTCCCTTCACCGATAGTGAGAAACCTTGCATCCCGCCAGTGCCTGTGAATGTCGCGCTCATCGATGTACCCATATCCTCCATAGATCTGTATGGCGTCATCGCATACTCTCAGAGCCATCTCTGAAGCGAAAAGTTTAGCCTGAGCGGCTTCGGATGCTATGTCTTTTCCTTTATCTTTTAGATGGGCTGTGTAATAGGTAAGCAGTCTTGCAGCATTTATCTCTGTTGCCATATTAGCCAGCTTCTCCTGTATAAGCTGAAAGCTTGAAATGCTATTCCCGAATGCCTTTCTCTCTTTGCTGTACAGGAGGGATTTCTCATATGCTGCCTGCGCTATCCCGACAGCTAACGCTGCAAGTGTCATCCTTCCGATATTCAGCATCTGCTTTGCATACTCAAATCCTTCTCCATCCTCTCCAAGAAGATTCTCTCTTGCAACCCTGCAGTCCTTGATACGTATCCCTGATAACCCAAGCCCCCTGAGCCCGAGTTTAGGCATGTTCCTGGTTATCTCGAATCCTGGTGTTCCCCTCTCCACAATGAACGAGGAGAGACCTTTATCAGTGTTAGCAAACACCAGGATAATATCAGCCTCTCCTGGATTTGTTGTTAATATCTTATAGCCGTTTAGAATATAGGTATCTCCTGAGAGCCTGGCATTTGTCTTTATTGATCTCGCATCAGAGCCGCAGCAGGGCTCTGTGAGCGCATAGGCTGCAAGACCTCTACCCTCAACTAAACCTCTCTCTTTAAGGAACTCCTTTCTCTGCCGCTCATTCCCAAACAGCCTTATGCCTTCGCAGACCATCCCCTGAACAGATACCTGCAGGGCAGTATTTGCACAGGCTTTAGCCAGCATCTCCAGAGCAGCAATATATACAGGATAAGGGAGTCCTGAGCCGTTGTACTCCTCTGGAAAAGGAATAGCCATAACCCCGCGCTTTACCAACTCTTTAAAATCAGGGAATACCCCTTCCTGATCTACCTTTTTTGCACCTGGCAGGATCTCTTTCTCAGCAAAATTCCCGATAGATTCAAGCATCAGATTGTACTTATCTGCATCAGGAAAAAGCATCCCGATTATATTTCTTTGCTCCTTTATGTAAAACATACATCTCCCGGATCTAAAAATAAAGTTGCCTTCGTAGCACTTAAACATTTCGAAGGGATAAATAGGTACATTTATTTTAAGCAGGTAATTTACACCTTCATATTATGAAGAGATTAGATTTGTATATATCTTTAATAGCAATCATGTGGCTGGCCGTTGTTGTCTTAGGTTTTATAAGTGATCAGGATGTTATCCAGAGGTCTGATGCAATGCAAAGCTCTACTCTGGCGATGTTTCAGCCAGATATAACTGCAGAAGTAGAAAAAGATCTGGTTAAACTGAGCCATACAGGCGGCGGCGATATAACTTTGAGCAATATTACAATAATTATCGAGCAAGGTGACGCAAGTGCAATTTATGAGAAGCTAAACCAGAGTAATGACAAATTTGTGATAGGTGATACTTTACATCTCACGCCCGCCGGTGTCAGTCTGAATGGGAGAGAGCTTAAAGTTGGAAAAATTTCAATAAATAGTTCTGGAGTTGTAAGAAATGAGACAACAGTTACGCTTGTTAACCTTACAAGCGGAAACCTGTTAGCAAAAATTGTTTCGGATGAAGAATTTTTCAGCTAAAGTCATTTAAAAAATCAATAGCGGGCTGGGAGGTTTTTGGACTTATTTGAGTGAGATACTGCATTTATCCGAAAATTCCATGTCACGTTTGCCCACCACTTAAAGAAACATCGATTATAAGTAGATTGCCAAAATATTGATCCTATGTATCTTGTTCCAGCCACTTAACAGGTAACGTGTGCCTATAATCAACTTCCTCAGGATTATAATAATATCCATCTTCAACCTCACCAATACCTGCAATTTCTTTTTGCCCCTTGTTAGCAACTATAAGAGTGACATATCGCAGTCAGAAATTGATAAATTTAATAAAGAGAACGAAATTGAAGTTGTGCCCAACCAGTATTTGCTGAGGGTAAAGAATCCGAAAGATACGCTGGCGATAGCTAATAAGTATCAAGAATCTGGTCTAACAGAATTTGCCGAGCCAAACTTTGTTTCAGAATTTAAGAAGGCGGCTTTGACAAATGATGAGTTTATTAATGAACAGTGGCACCTATACAATACAGGACAGGTTAATGGCTTGAAAGGAGAAGATGTAGCAGATATAATTAGCGCTAGTTGGAAGACCCCTCCTAGCAGTGATATTGAACAGGCTATAAAAGATGTGATTCAAACGGGACGCGGCGGTAAAGGAACAGCAGTATTTGTGGCCACTGGCAATGAATACAGTTCTACAATAGATTTTCCTGCAAGTGTACCTGAGGCTATTGCTGTGGGTGCTTCCAATAATCTAGGTTGGCGCCCTTCTTATAGCAACTACGGGGAAGGGATCGATTTCGTCGCTCCCAGTGATGGCGGTTCATTAGGGATTTTTACCACAGATGTATCTATTAAAGGCAGAGGTTTTAATGTGGGCGATATAAATAAAGGCGATGCAGATGGGCTCTATACAAATTCATTCGGTGGGACATCTTCTGCCACACCACTGGCTGCCGGAGTTGCTGCGCTTATTCTATCCTTGAACCCAGAGCTTAGGTGGGATAAAGTACGTAAATATATGCGCGATACAGCAGACAAAATAGATCAGGCGCATGCCAACTATGTTAATGGCTACAGTGATGATGGGCAAAGGAAATATGCAGTCTCGAAGTGGATCGCAGGGTTCAACCATCCCACGTTCAAGCAAGGGGTGACCGAGAACATCTCACGGCTGGATGTATTCATAGAGGATAGACCTCAACGAAGTTTAGATGTTATCGGTAATTCGGCACAGTTTGTCTTAGAGCGGCCTCGACAGGGTGCACAGTTTATTTATACAAGCCAAAATATAAACCCTTCCGCTACAAAATGCAGGTATGGCGAAACTATTTAAGTTTCAGGATAATAAAGATAAGTATGCAACAGCAAGATTATGGCTTCAGGTTCGATGAAAAAAGCATAAAAGACATCTCGAAAAGCATAGCCAGCGAAGTGGCAGATAGAATTTATTATGAATTTCTGCTTGCGAGATATATGCCAGAGGTCATAGCTATAGAGAAAGGTAATGTTACACCCATAAAAACTGAAGATTTTAAGAAACAATTAATGTATAAGATCAAATCAATGGCTGAATAATTCCATTATATTTTTTATCCCGCTCTCAAACGCATACTCCAGCTTCTCAGTAAGCTGGTTTATCACTTTCTGCTGTTTTTCTTTATGCTCCCACCTGACAACGTAGAATTTCTCGTCTTCCTGGTTAACAATAACATAAAGCCTGTAAGGGGGATTCATGAACTTTATTTCGCCCAAGATATACTTGTCCCTGACATGAAGCAGTTTGATGGCATTTTTGCCCATCCTCTCTATCTTTTCTATTGATTTGAAAATCATCTCCAACTGTTTTTTCTCTTTTATCCTCTCAATCTCTTTTTGGAAGGATGGGACAATTATTACCTTAAATTTCTCTTTTGCCATTTCTGTAGGTTATTCGTATCTGAATATAAAGATTTTATCAAAAGATACAGATGGAGATGAGGATTGGGAATGAGGTATAATTCGATTGATTTTTAAATTATAGCCTACATTCCGTATCCTTTGGTTATTCTATTTTCTATTTCTTCTGATTTCGATTTTATTAATTACTGAAATTAAATTATTATTACTTAAGTTAATATTACGAATTTATTAATAATTATATAAATTGTGTGATTGGAATCTCAGGCTGGAAAGTTTTTGAAATGAATAAATATATTATAATGTATCCATATTATATGATTTTTATTGTCATCACTCTAAAATAAATTGTTATCGGAATCAATATGCTACGAGGTATAATCTACCTATACGGGCATAAAAAATTAATTAAGATATATACTCTCTAAAATGTACGGAATGTAGATTATAGCAACTGAGATAGGTCTCTATTGTTCTGTCGGTGAGGTCTTTTAGTCTTAACAATTTTTCAAGAGTATCGAAACCCACATTTGTTTTTTTTTGAGTAGTTGTTTGAAAAATCAATAGCGGGCTGGGAGGGATTCGAACCCACGGCCGTCGGATTAAGAGTCCGACGCTCTGCCTGACTAAGCTACCAGCCCAAAAAGGACTTTATCCTAATAATTCTCTCCCGATATATAAGTTTCGAAACCCAGGAGCCCATCCAGAATTTCATCGTGTTTTTTTACTGAGATACAGATTCATCTCAGAGGGGGCAAATTCGACGCATGGGGTAGCAAGGGGTATTTGGCGAGGGAGAGAATTTCGGAGGTCATTGAGGGGGATAAAAGAAAATGTGCGTATCCAATTTATGTCAAAATGTATATAATCAATCAAATACATTAAAGTTATATAAGGTGAAAACTTTGGAAAAAAGGGATACTGAGTATTTGGTAAAAATTAGCGTTCCTCTATTTTACAGTTCTGGTTTGGAAACAAAAATTGTTAGCGAGGAATATATAATATTCCTTCCTAGCTAATTTGAATTGTTCACCATATATTTCAAGACATTAGTGGTAAATAATGACTGAACGACCAACAATATCAAATATTTTTGGACTTTATGATAAAAGTCTTTCTCAAACACGAAATCGATTAGAAAATAGAGTTATCAAAGGAACTAATGAACTTGAGCAATTTTATAAGGAATTTCTTAAAAACCACATAGTTCATTATGGGTCTTTTTTTAAAAATGAAGCATTTCGACGGGAGATGCATCGTGAGCTTCAACAAAGACATAGAAATAGTTCACTTAGATTTTGGGCGATTGACGGTGCATGTACAAAGATAGAGACTTCTGATCTTGCAATATTTTATGGGGGCGCTTATGTTGTTAAAGGAGAACTTGGACTTCAGGAGAATCCCCCTTTAATTTCTTATCGAGAGTCAGAACCAGAAGATGATAGCAGTCTTGTAGCATATCTGCCACTTAGTCCAGAAGACTTGACAACATTAGATCCTGAAGATCGTTTTGTCGTAAATGATGCTGAAAGAATCTCTATTTCAAGTTTAGATACTTCATTAATGCTTTTGGCAGAGAGTTTTCTTTTATATCGAGGTGCCTCAGGTATGGATCATCCCCACTTATTGCTTTGGGATCATTCTTTGTCCTCTGTTTTGGCTAATGCGACGCCTAATGTTCGCAAATTGCGATTTGCAGGTGTAATGATTGCTGGTGAAACTATATGGTATCCAGATTTGCTTGTTGGATACTCTAAACCTTGGAATTCAAAACTTGATATTCCATCTAGAAAAAGCCACAGATTATGGGAACGAGCGATTGCAAAATTATATGAATCTTCGGATAATAAATTGAACCTGGATGAGTTTGCAAAAGATGTCCGTTTACCTCTTGATGTCGTAACAAAGCAGATAAGGCTTATATGGGAATGTAACCGTTTTGGAGAGAAAATAGATGGAAAAAATCCAGATGACGCCTTAGTAAAGATAGATAAGGAAAGAAAAATAATTTCATTAAATCCAGATTATGCTAATTCACCCTCTAAAATAGAAAGATTATATCTTCACTTCTGTAATCAGTTTTTCAGAGATAAAGACCCATCTGTTTTACTTTACAAATATGTAGATGAAGATGGACTTGAACGAACACGTTTTCTTTCTTCTGACGAACTCTCCTTTCTCTTGGCAATTGGATTACGTCTCATATTCGAACAAAGTTGGCGAAATGGAGTAATATTTATAGGGGTGGCAAAAGATTCTGCTTCAACCTATTTTACAAATCATTATCTTGGTGTGATGAAATCAGTAGGAGAGTTCTCTTTTAGACCGAGATTAATACCAGCAACAGACAGGTTGACTTTTGAGAGGTGCCCATTTATTGATGAAAACATTGAAGGACCATGGAGTTCTACTGAATTCGATGCTGTTTTTATGACATTAAGAATGAGAAAGGAATGGGGTTCTGCAAAGGCAACTCTTCAAGGAGTTAGAGGAGATGTCCTGGTACAACCAAACTTAGTCATGCGGTCTCTCGTTCAATTTCATTTACTTCGTGAACCACCAATGGAACCTTCTATGGGACATGTAATTTTTGTAGATCGATTGATTCATCCCGGCGCTCTTCCTCCCAAAAAGATTAGTGTCACAGAAGGAAACAAAGACCTTGGAAATGTTGAACCTTTTTTTCATGCAAATGCAAGTATCCCAAATCGCGAGCAAGAGCTTACAATGTACCTTTTATCAGTGCTGACAAGGAATGTTTTTCCAGAAGTGATAGGCTATCCTGATCCTTTACATCATGCCGATAGAGGTGCAAAATCCATATTGAAAATGGTAGAACCAATGCTTCGTTCTTCAGAGCGTCTTAATCGTGCAAATCCAATTTATAAAACATTACGGCAATCAAGAGATGGTTAATTTGAGTATAAATCCGTTTGATGAAAATAGATTGTACGGTGCAAGATCCGCATTAGTAAGAACGACCCCTGATAAACAAGGGAGATTTGAATTCGAACTTTGGAGCCAATATACCAGATTAGGTCTTGATTCTCTTCAGATAGGAGACCTTGTTTCAGTTGAAAATTATACGCCTCCAGAAAAAGATCTTAAGACTTATTCTGTATTGACACTTACTCAGGTATATCCCATTCACTTTGCCTCCCAAGGAACGGATGCTTACCCAGGACACGTTTTTGAATCAATGAGATCAATAAAAGAAGATTGGGAAAAACAAAGTGATCGACCACTCCACC
Source organism: Candidatus Methanoperedens nitratireducens (assembly GCA_020724545.1). Lineage (GTDB taxonomy): Archaea > Halobacteriota > Methanosarcinia > Methanosarcinales > Methanoperedenaceae > Methanoperedens > Methanoperedens nitroreducens_B. The sequence continues at coordinate 46,069 of DYGR01000011.1, read as the reverse complement.
CCACAACAACTATTATTTCACATGCAGTTTCTACTGGTTGGCAATTCTTTTATGATCCCAGAAGCGAATCACTGCCAATTCTCGATGATGAAAAAAATTTACCTATGGTAGGGGCAGAAGTAAGACCACTTAGTATGAAAATGGTCGATGGAATCATCAATCAGGGAATGGAAGACCAACCAAAATCCCCATTCGTACATAAAAAATTTGCAGAAATTAATATCAAACTCAACAAAGAGGCTTTATTAACAACGCATTTTGGAATATTTGGATTTACTGGGGTTGGAAAATCAAATCTTGTCTCATCTATGGTTACAGCACTATCTTCTGTAGATGTAAATGAGAAGTCCAATGTTGTCATCATTGATCCTAATGATGAATACATTGGACTCTTAATGGATAGATTTGTAAATGCTCCTGAAGAAATGCGATACATCCATGTAGGTACAGATTCTCTACAACTTCCTATAATAAAATGTTTAAAAGATATTGATGATGAAATCCCATTGGAGATTGTGGATCTTTTTCTTCGATCGATGAAACTCCCTGCTCGTTTGAAAGGTGATCCTAATTTACAAAATTATTTGTCTAAAGGTGTTGCTAAAGCATTAAAGCGAACAAAAATCGCATTGCCTGCAACAACTTTATCTATGTTGATTAAGGATGAAATACAAGAACAAATCGAAACAGGAACTGGAAATGCTGTAAGAGATGTACTCAGAGAATTAGAGATGCAATGGACAAAATTCTTTGATGAAACACCAATAAATGCTGAATCTATAAAGCAGGCTATTGACCGATTAGGAATTGTTTTTACGATTATAGATGACCGCCTTAGTGGAAAAAATAATGAATCAAAAAATTCTACCGCCAAGGGCGTCATTATGCGAACACGTAACTCTTTGAATAGATTACAGAACATTCTTTTAGAAATTCCACCAAGTGCTATAATTCCCACTAAGGTACTAATTGAAACATTAAACAACAAAAAAGCTTGTCAAACACTGATAATTACAGCTCGTCGGGACTCTGACTTAAAGAGGTTTTGCTCTATTCTTGGCAATGAACTTTATGAATCACGAAGACGGGAAGGAAAATTAGAACCTCATACATTGTTCCTATTTGATGAAGCAGACTTGTTTATTCCATTGGATAGCGGAAATGAAGAGACGAACGAAATAAAAGAATTGTGTGTAACATTAGCCAGAAGGGGTAGAAAGTTTGGGTTAGGCATAGGAATAGCGACTCAGAGAGCAGCAATGCTAGATACGGAGGTAATGGGAAATCTACATACTTATTTTGTGAGCAAACTACCGCGTTCGACTGATAGACAAAGGGTGGCAGAAGCTTTTGGAATAGGAGAGGAACAACTCTCTCCAACTTTCACATTTAGACCTGGGAATTGGCTAATAATCAGCCATGATGCCACAGGATTGAAGGGTGTTCCAATTCCTACAGTGGCAGATGATGCGAATGAACGGATTCTTCAAGCAGCTAAAGGAAAGAGTAAATGAATAATCATTTTAGGTGAAGAATAATGAAAGAACCTATTATTCCTTTTTTTGTAGCAGATAGATTGGTTTCTTTGAGAATAATAAAAAGCTCTGGTCTGCATAAATACGATGTTAAAGTTGGGATAATGGGGCATGCAAACACAAGTAAACATTTCCAAGATCTTTTTCAAATATACCCATGCACGGATAATGAATTTTGTGACATAATTAATGGATCATGCCCGTATAATTATGATTTGAAAAAATGCTCAGCGGGATCATTGATAAGAAAAAGAACTATTCGGGCGTGTGATTCAGGCGTTTTTACGAAAAATGGCTGCGATAGAGCGTATAAAGATCTATTTAAAATCTATCAAAATATGGATGCGGACTATGGGATAGTCATCGATTATTTAAAAGATAAGAAAAAGACAATTAAAAGCGCCTCAGATGCTTTAAAAGAATACAAAAAAAAGGATTACTCATTTAAATTAATTGGTGTTGCGCAAGGAAATACACCAGAAGAGTATTTAGAATGCTATAATGGTCTTAAAAAATTGGGGTATAAGCATATTGCTATTGGCGGTCTTTTGAAAAAATTGGAGAATACAGCACGATATACGCGAGTACGCGATGAGACTTTTTTATATAATGTCATAAAAACGATACGAGACAAATATCCAGATGATTGGCTTTTCGTTCTTGGATGTTATCATCCCAAGAGGCATGATAAGTTCAATGAATTAAACGTATTTGGTGGGGACTATAAGGGCTGGATTTTTAATTACGAAAAAAAACCGTTTTTAACTGCTGAAGCTGCACAGAAGGATCGATTCTTACAAATACATGAGTACATAGAAACCAAGATTTATAAAAAGCTGAATGGCTCTTTTAACGATTTACTTATACTTGCATGCTCACAAAAAAAAATCAAGAGCTCAACTCTTTTGCCTGCGATTGAAAGATACGATGGGCCTTCTTATAAAGTGTTACGAAAAATAATGCACAGTAGTAATTATAATAACAGTTTAGATATCGCAATAATTTCAGCAAAATATGGTTTGCTTCAACCAAATGAGAATATCGAAGATTATGACTTGAAAATGAATAAGGAAATTGCAAACTCTATTAAAAACAAAGTGATACAGACGCTCAGAAAACAGATATCAAATAAAAAGTACGAAAATATATTTATCAATATAGGTAGCGATTACTCATTGGCTATTGATGGTTTTAATAAAAATCTGCCAAGAGATACTAAATTATTATATGCAGATGGTAAAATAGGAAAAAGACTCTCTCAAATGAAAAAGTGGCTTGAAGAACGACATATAAAAAGTATATGATATGTTCCAATATAAGCTTAATTCAAGGAACTTTATCTTTTATCATTTCAAAAAGGATAGCATTATAAACTGTATCTATATCAGTCATCAGACCCCATTCAAGTCCTTTTTTTGCAACGTCTAATTCTTCATCTGTTAAATATCTACCAATTTTCTGCATTGCCTCATACTGCATAGTTTCTTTGGTAATATAAAATAATACTTCTTCTTTTTTAATTGTTTCCATATTTATCTTAGCATCATTTTTTCTTTGATATATTTTATAGCTTCCGCCACCTCTGCCCATACTCGCCTTTCATAACAATGCCTACAGCATATATGGTCACTTTATAGAATATTATCCAGGAGCTTGGAACCATGACAGATAGCCACAATCTCAATAACTTCTTCCTTGATGCGATATATGATTCTATATTTTTCGTATATCTTTTCCCGTATGTTCTCGTCCCCATATTCAGGTACGATTCTTCCAGACTCAGGAAATTGGGGAATAGATTTTATGGTTTCATTTATTTTTTTAGCAAAAAGAGTTGCATAAACTTCAGAATCTCTGGCAATGTAGCTGCATATCTCCTCAAAGCTTGAGGCTGCCCGCGGGGACCATCTTATCTTGTGAGCCATCTGGACATCCGCTTTTCTACCTCTTCATGGGATATCCCCTTCCCTTCATCAAGCTCCTTCAAACCAGCATCAATTTGCTGTTTAAAATATAGTTCTGCCATGACATCATCGACTGTAGTGTCATCAGGGAGAGCCTCTATCATTCGGATAATCTGTTGTTTTACTCCTTTCACGTTTATTACCTTCTAGTCAATATACCTTGCAAATCTTTAATAAGTAAACCTAATTCTTATTCCTTCTATATTTATCTTATCTCTCCCTTCTCTTTAAGATACTGCACCGCCTCCGCCACCCCTGCGCCGTGCTCACCCTTTGTAACCATATCCGCAATCCCCTTTAATTCAGGATGTGCATTTCCCACAGCCACACCAAAACCCGATAATTCCAGCATCTCGGCATCATTGGGCGAATCCCCTATGGCAACAAAATCCTGCGCATCAAGCCCCATCAATTCTGCTATTCGTTTAAGTCCCGTGCCTTTGTTAATCATTTTACTTTTGATATGGACTGCAAAGCCGGTATCAACGATCTCAACCCCGGGATACTCCTGCAGGAGCAGATTTGCTCTTTCAACATCAAAATTCCGGCGCAGACCGATCTCAGTTCTCCTGTTCTCAGGGTCAAGTTTTTCAAGATTAAAATTAAAATGCTCATTCAGGAAATTGAAGGCCTCCTCACATTCTTTCATGTAAGCAGTGTTATACTCGACTTTATTGCATTCCACGACCCCTCCGTTCTCTGCGATCACGATGCCGCTTGTTCCCACAAGTTTTGAGATAGCCCTTGCAGAACAGAGGACGTTTCCTGTAGCGATCACAACAGGTACACTCAGGGATCGAAGCGCCCTGACCGCCCTGCAATCAAGGCTCCTGTCTATGAATGTAATAGTCCCGTCAACATCAACTACAATAGCCTTCAATCCTTAATTCCTTCCATGGTAACTGAGAATATAGCCTCTCCCTCGGGCAGGTTAGGGGAATCCACAAGTCTTGCAATCCTCTTCTCGCCCTTGGATTTGCGCAGGTACAATCTGAACGTGGCAGTATGTCCCACGATATGGCCGCCGATGGGTTTTGTCGGGTCCCCGAAGAAGGCATCAGGCTTTGACATTACCTGATTGGTTACAAGGATAGCTGCATTATACAGGTTTGAGAACTTCATCAGGTCATGCATATGCTTGTTGAGTTTCTGCTGCCTGTCCGCCAGCGTGCCACGTCCCACATACTCTGCCCTGAAATGCGCTGTAAGTGAATCAACTACCAAGAGTCGCACAGGTTTATCTGTATCTTTTAATTTGTTCGCAAGTTCAGAAGCCGTATCTACCAGCAGTATCTGATGGTTTGAATTGTACGCTTTTGCCACATGAATGTTTTTCAGGAATTCCCCGGGGTCATACTCAACCCCTTTCATTGAGGCAAGCCCCATAACCATCTGGGTGATCCTCTCCGGTCTGAAGGTGTTTTCTGTATCTATGATCACCACTGAACCTCCAAGGCCCCCCTCTTCCTTTGGCAGTTGCACATTTACTGCCATCTGGTGCCCTACCTGTGTCTTTCCTGAGCCGAACTCTCCATAGAATTCGGATATTGCCTGGGACTCAATGCCGCCGTCCATCAGATCATCCAGAGCCCTGGATCCAAAGCTGATCTTGCCAACAAGTTTCCTGCGCTCAAGCACTAAATCCCCGGTCTCAAAGCCCCCTACATCCGCAGCCTGACGTGCCGCATTAATGATCTTTTGAGCAGTGGATTCGCCAATATCTGCAACACTGGCAAGTTCAGACGATGATGATACTGCTATGGCCTCTATCGAGCCATAACCTGCTTCTTTTAGCTTCTCTGCCGTCGCGGGACCAACGCCCGGTAAATCCTCTAATCCTTTTCTTTCAGCCATTTCTATTCTCTCCAGTGCATATTTTATTATTTACCATATTTGATGCACAGTTATCGCACTCTCCTAAGCATTATAACGTTTTAAACCTTTTGAGAGCGGGCTGAAAGTAATCCTCATACAGGAAGAATATATCTATTTAGATCAACAATTCTAAAGTATTACTTAAATATGAGGTGGTTGCAGTATGGTGAATATAGGTGACCTTCTTGAGAGAGCCGTGAAATAAGGTAGAATAAATTAAATACAAAAACTTAAATACAAAAACGCACAATCAAAATAAAACAATGACTGTAAAGATAGACGATCAAGGATGGGGCACACCTGTTGGAGGAGTAGGAATCATAGTCCTGCGTGAAGAGACAGGAGAGTTGTATTACGATGTAATTCCAATCGAGCATTTCAGCACAGATACTTTTAAAAAGAAGACCTATCTTACTTCAGCAAAGGACATAGTAGAGCAGGGATTCACAAGATTAAAAATCAAAAAAGATGAGGAAATAGAGATATGCTCTGGCTGTATCCATGATAAAACTGTAGAGTGGCTAAAAGATGAGGGATACAGGTTCACTGTAACCAAGATCGACGGACTTGCACAGCGCAGAGGAGAGAAGCTCTTTATAGAATACCTCTGCAGGCTGGGTGTTCCTAATCCGCCTCTGATTGTTCATGAGACTGTGGATGAGTATAAAGCTCAGTTCTTCTACCTGATGGACTGGGTAAGAGAAGACCCGCAGGGTAGAGCGCATCTTTGCAAGACAGGATGGAAGTATTTCAGCAGATTCTTCAAGAAAAAGAACAATTAACCTGCATTATGAGTCATGATGTTATCTATGTGGCCTCTTTAAATAGAAATAAGATAAACGCCGTGCAGGAGGTCTTTCCATCCTATCCGGTTATTGGCATTGCCTGCATCTCGGGTGTCAGGGAGCAGCCTCTGGACCTTGATGAGATCATCGAGGGTGCGGTATTCAGGGCGAAAGCAGTATTTGAGGACTGCAAATACTCGGTAGGTATTGAGGATGGTATAGCCCCTGTCCCGAAAACACATAGCGGGTACATGAACTTTTGCTGCTGCGCCGTATACGACGGCAAAAGAACATACCTGGGTCTTGGGCCTGCCTTTGAGTATCCTCCCGGTTGCACAAAGAGGGTAGTGGATGAGGGAATAACGATCTCACAGGCATTTGTGCCTATCTCAGATAAGCCTGATATCGGATACGAGGAAGGCATCATAGGCTGGTTGACCAGAGGAAGGATAAACCGGAAGGATTATACAAGATATGCCGTGGAAATGGCAAGAATCCAGATAGATAATGCTGGATTATATAGTAACAAAGAATCTGAAGTGCCGTTATAGGTGGAAGCAGGGGGGACGGCACTTCAGATGCCCACCCAATAGGTCTACAGGGACATTATTAATATAAATGTAGCTATAGTTTATAGAATTTATCCTTGGTTTCTAAGAAATATTATAGCTTATTCTGATTTAATATCGTTTATAAACAGCTTTTTAACAAAATTGCGTCGGCATTTGCATGAACAAAAAAATTTAAAAATTTGAATTTTAGTTTCAGTTTTTCAGAAATCTATTTTTATGTGTTTTTAAGAATAGAATCGTGCATTTCGCTCATATGACTAAACACCGAACCTATTGATGAAAATTCCTGTCTGCAGAAAGTGCAAACATAGACTAGCGGATAGCCATATCCCTCATTTTTTCCAGCCTTATCCATTTTGATCCACCTTCAGACCAATTCATAATAATAATTATGAATTGGTCCGGTTCTATCATTCTTATAGTATATAAAGCTGGCGATAGGATTGGAAAAATCCTGGATATTAAAAAATATTGTAAGATTTATACATCGTTTAAAATCATGTTTAACTGTTTCTGTTAGTGCCAACGTAAAAAACAGTTAGATTTAAGTAATTAACTCATGAATTGATAACTACCTATTAGCACGAAAAATTGATTCATAGAGGAGATCCAGATGACCGAGATCGGGAAACCAAAAATAAGATCAGGCGAGAGACCTGCAGTGAGATATGCGGCTTATGCGGCAGATACCTGGGAAAAGGAAGGGGAAGAAGCACTAGAAGCGATAGCAAAGGCGCAGTATGAACTGGGGACAAAGTATGCCGCAGCGCAGATTAAAGCGCAGGGACTTAAGGGAAAGGATGCAAGTGCTGCCGGGGCAATTTATATCAATCTTCTTCAGGAACTGTCAGTCGTGCATAGCATAATAGAGAATACAAATAACAGCTTTATCGTGCATACTAAAGGCTGTCCTTTCTTTCATGAGTGGAAAACGGCAGGAGTAGATCCTCTAAAGCTGTGCGAGAGCTTTGGGAATAGCTTTATGCAGGGACTGTGTGAGGGTGTAAATCCGGGATTAAGATACAGCATCATCAAATCAATGTCCGGAGGAAACCCATACTGTGAGAAGAGAATAGATCTGAAATAATTAAAATGACAGAGCTACATCACAGGACCACAGAGGTTTTACTATCTTCTCCTGCAGGAAAGCTTGAGGCACTTCTTGAGCTTCCGGTACATGAACCAAAATACGCGTCTGCAGCGGTTATCTGCCATCCCCATCCCCTCTATGGCGGCTCGATGCACAGCAAGGTCGTGTTCACAGCCTCCCGGGCTTTTCTTGATCTTGGCATACCCACCCTGCGCTTCAACTTCCGGGGGGTAGGCAGAAGCAGTGGAAGATACGACAGAGGCATTGGCGAGCTGGATGATGTAAGGGCAGCCATAAACTACATGGCAGGGAAGTATAAACGGATCCTCATCGCAGGACACTCCTTCGGGGCATGGGCTGGCATGAAGGCTGGATGCGAGGATCCGCGTGTACAGATACTGATCGGCATAGGGATGCCTGCTGATTTTGCAGACATGAGCTTTCTCATGGACTGCCCGAAACCCAGGCTATTCATCCATGGCACGCTTGATGAGCTCATACCAATCGAAAAGATAGGGGGGCTTTATTCAGCGATTCCTGAACCAAAGAAGCTCACAAGAATCGAGGGGGCAGATCACTTTTTTACAGGAAAGCTTGATGCAGTATCAGAGACTATGCGGCATCTGATTGAGGAGTATTTACCTCTTTCAGGGTTGCGAAACTTAGGAATCATGCCTCAGTAGGGACATGATGAAGCAGGAAGCCATCCAACAAGTTGGATGGTAGTTCACTTCACGTATAGTAAACCCTTCCCGTTGACTACAACATCGCCTGTATATTTCCTGTAGGTGACACCATCTACTACCTCTGTGCCTTCCTGTCTGAAAACCGGCATCATCTCATCCACAGTTCCATTTACTATTATCGTACCTTTAGCCATCTCGCTTCCAGGCCTGCTGGTGCTGCCTTCGATTATGATCTTGCCTCCGTTGTTGCTCAATCCAGGAAGTAGTCCTGCATTACCTTTCACGATAATCTCGCCGCCGCACATATGCTCTCCCACAAAATCAAGCGCATTGCCCAGAACAGTGATCCTGCCTCCGCGCATGCCGCATGTTTCGCCGCGGTACCCTGATCCAAGGTAATAGCCTGCATCTCCCTCAATGATGATCTCCCCGCCCTTCATCTCCCTGCCTGCCCACGAGTCAGCGTTTCCTGTCACGGTTATTTTACCGCCGCTCATCTTTGCGCCAAGATGCATATCAACATTTCCTTTGATCACGATTGATCCGGCTGTCATCCCTTCTCCTATTCTCTTTACACGCGAAAAATCACCCTCCATAATGATCTCTGTGTCTGCGGCTGCGCCTCCTCCTTCCCCTTCCACTTTAACTGAGAATAGCTCTCCTATAGTGGTCCTGCGGTTCCCCATCCATACTTCCAGGGATTGTATCTCTTTCTCTTCTCTGCCGGTGAATCTATCCGGGGAGATGTTTTCTGCCTCAACTGAGATCATTATTTCCATTCTGGGTTTTAAAATTACTGTCTGCATATAGCTCACCTCGCCGTCACCGGTATTACCCCTGCCCTGACCACATTCGGATGTGTGATGTATGCATCCTCCACCATGTAGTTTGCAAGGTTTATAGAGTAATAATTCTTGAATTTCATACGTATGTCTTTCATCATCATATCCGTGTGCTGATCCGGCACAGAGGCATCCACCCAGAACGTCCTGCCCGCTGGCGCAGCCACGACCTGCCCGTCCTTTACCACCACCTCGCCACCCTTGATCGTGTATGCAGCGGATGAGAATGCGCTCTTTATCTTTGCATGTTCAACAGATGGGTCTATCTGGTCGGGTTTTATATCGTATATTGCAATATCAGCATCTGCACCAGCTCCAAGATGTCCTTTAGTATCAAGAAGCCCGAGCACCTTTGCAGATCCTGCTCTTGTCATTATCGCTATGTCATTAAAATCAAGTTCACGCTCAATTCCAGGAATCCTTGTCCTCTTATGAACCGCCTCATGGAGTGTCTTGATCTCTTCCTGGCGCTTCTTATTGCTCATGAGCAGTGCTATGACCTCAGGGTAATTCACAAATGGGCCGCCGTTTGGATGGTCTGTGGTTAACAGGACTTTATACGGGTCTTTTGTGAGCAGTGCAAGCTCAAGTCCCATCGCCCACATAATCGCATGGATAGATATTTGCTTTACATAAAAGATGGGTACAACGCCTGATGCATCTTCAAGTTCAACATCGCCGTTGCCCCATTTTGCACGCAGTAGTTTTGCATTGGCATACTGGACCGGTCCGTCTGCTGTCATGGTTGTGGCACTGCCGAATATAAGCTGGCCCATATCGGTCGTTACATTCTCACTATTGTTCAGGAAATTTGCTATCTCATCTGCTTTTGACTCAAAATCGCCCCAGTTTGTTCCGCCCCATGAATTGAATGTGAGGTGAGTGACGTGCATAACCTGCCTGTCCTTGCTCGGTTTCACCTGCTTTGCAAGTTCCATGCTTGCAAGTGTAGTCTTGTAGTTGCCGGGCTTTCCAAGGTTGTTGCAGTGCAGGTGTACCGAGTGCGGGAGTCCCAGCATCTCGTTTACCTTCATCAGTGACACGATAATCTGCGCAGGAGTAACGTCAAAGTTCGGAACAACATCATCAAGACCTGCCACGTTCTTGCCAAAGCCCCACATCTCTCCCCCGCCCGGGTTTACAGCCTTGATGCCAAACCCTCTTGAAGCAAGTAATCCCCATGCCACATATGCTGCTAATTTGTCCATGTCCTTCTCCCGGACATAGTCCATTGTTGGCCAGTTGCTCCCGAAAAGTGTAAGTGCGCCTTTATCTATTATGGGGATCTCCTCCAGTTCTTCATGGGTATGGCGGGCTTTCATAATGGCCTGTGCTGCCTCGAAAACCGTGGTATAACCCATCTGAGCATAACGGTAGCCGATGGCATAGACATTCGGGACAGTGTACCCTGTGTATGGCCTTGTTATTCTGGTCCTGGGCTTTATTCCCGCTCTTGTATCCTCAGGACGCATCATCCTGCCCACATTAACTTTTGAGCCTGCAATATGGGAGTGGGCATCAACTCCTCCGGGCATGATGAGTCTTCCGCCTGCATCGATTACCGAAGCACCGCTACTTACCTTATCTACGATCTTTCCATTTTTAATCGAGATATCGGTTTTGTCGCCCTTGATACCGTTAATAGGATCATATACCGCGCCGTTCTTTATCAGAAGTTCCATGATTACTCACCCCTTAACTCTCTAACACGCTCTGTAATCCTCTCCAGAACCTCGGTATCTGTAGGATGCGTGGGTTCGATCATCTTCCTGTACCTGAGGGATACTCCGTCCATTCTATAAGCGGTACCTTCGACTTCAATACCGCAGATTGCCGTGGGAATAACAACATTGGCGATCTCAGTCGTTGGATTCCAGTATGGGTCCACCTGAACTACCGGTATCTTAGCAAGGTAGCGCACCGAGTTTGCAGGGAAATGCGCTCCAGCATCACCTGCTATGATCATTGCAGCATCGATCTCTTTTCTGGCGAGCACATCGTTTGCTGCTGTCTCACCGGGGTTGTAATACGGTGCCCCGCGCGAGAAATCCACTGCTGTGACAAAACCCGTTTCCCATGTGCATACCTGTCCGAAGCCTGTCACATTGTAGTGCCCGCGCATGGGCGTGATTACATATTTTGTAAATGAGTTAAGTTCTGTGATCAGGGAGATGGCATTATCGATGTTCTTATACCTGGCTTTGCTCTGGGTGAGTCCCATACCGAAGAACACTGCCCCGAATCTGGCTGTTTTTAAGGTATCTACAAGTTTTATAAGCTGCTCCTTCGGGACGCCGCCTACGGTCTCAGGGACCACATCAGCCTGTCCTGCAAGTATCGCCCTCAGTGCTGATATTACAAGATAATCGCTTCCATGCTGCACCTGTATGTACTCATCGGCTATCCTGGCTGTATCGGTCTTGCGAACATCCACAACAATGACCTTGCGTCCCTTCCTTCCTTTTTCTGAGAAAAACCCCCTGGCAAAGACAGAATAGCGCCCCATGTGCCTTGGATGTGCATGTGCAGGATTGCTACCCCAGAACACCACAACGTCTGCACGGTTCTTTATCTGGCCAAGGGTGGCGGACGGCAGACCCTTCTCATGAACAGCAAGTGCGGAAGGGCCGTGGCATACTGAGGCAGTATTGTCTATGATCCCACCAAGCTCCTCGGTAAGAAGAATGCCTTTTTTATGAACTTCGCACAGTGCTGATGCCCAGCCGTACAGGAGGGGTCTTTTTGATTCTGCCAGTATCCTGGCTGATGCATCGATTGCCTCCTCGTATGAGACCTCTTTAAAATCGCTATTCTTATCAGTTCTCATCATCGGCGCTTTTATCCTGTCGTGCCCCATTATTTTTGCAGCACCCAGTTTGCAGGCATGCTTTACTTCAGTTATCTTATTATCCTCTACCACAACTGTGATATCATCGCACATGCAGCCACAGAGCGGGCAGAGGGCATCTGTTATTACCGTCATTACTTATACCCCGCGATCAATTCTCTCATTGAGAGTATTTTTTCATCTGTAGCCTCTATCTCAGCCTCAATCCCCTTAAATCCCGGCATTCCGCAGCCTCTGGTATCAGGGTCGACCACTGCATTAGCCCATGGGCCCATAGGGATGAACGCAATGCTATCCGGATTGCCACTGTTCTCCTTCAATCTCACAACAACTTCCCCGTACTCAGTCTTAACCTTTACATTACCTTCCTGGTTGCCTAAAAGCCCTATATCCCTCGGATTCAATTCACAACAAGCAGTCGCTTCCATATAATCAGATGAGGTCTTGTTCTCAAGATTCGCTCCCTGATTGATTGTTCTTCCTGTTATCAGTGTTACTCTTAATGCCATCTGATACCTCTTTCTATTAATGTATCCCTGAATTACTTACATGCTTAAAAAGTATGTGATTTTATTTTGGTTCCCGGCTTCAGATAGCTAAAATAAAAAAAAATAAGATGGCATATCTCTCGAATTACCGGACTATCTAAGCAGATGTAATGGATATCAATCCCTGGCATCTGCAGTCTGTTGAGCAGGCTCAGAATATGCTTTCGGCTCCAACGTCAGATCTACCTCTGGTAGTATATCCACATAGTTCACCAGCTCATAGAATATCTCATGCCTTGGGCTTACGATTATAACATGAGCCGGCGGGTGGATCTTGCGAAGCCTGCCTATTGCAGCACTTGCCTCATCGGTAAGCGGTACTATAGATGCAGCTTCACAGCAGGTTCTCAATGGACTTTTCATGACGTGAATAAGGATGTTATCCGCAAAAGAAGGTTCAAGCCTTCTTGCCGTATCTGCGAAAGTCAAATGAGCATACCTGACCAGATCACATAGTGCTGTCTTGACTTTAGATATGTCATCCGCCCTAACCACTGCTAACGAATTAATACTCTCTCCCTGTTTTTTAAATAGCTCCATTTTTTATCAAGTAATATAACTGGTAGCATCAATATATACAGTAGTACCAATGCAGTGACAAACAGATATCACTACATTATCTACAAATTTTAAAAGATAAGCGCACGGTTTATATCATTCCAGTATCTTATAATCGGTGATGAGAAGAGATTATCTGTGCTATTTTCCAAAGAAATCATGCTATCCCAATCAACATGAGGCGATGGATGCCATTCATGAGGCTCTTATTAAAAGGCAGATTGTCCTGTTTGAAGGGGCATGCGGAACCGGGAAGACCCTAAGCTCTCTTGTGCCTGCTCTTCACATAGCAAAACAGGAACAAAAAACAGTGGTTATTGCCACTAATGTCCATCAGCAGATGGTGCAGTTCATAGAAGAGGCAAGGGAGATACAGAGACAGAACAATATCAAAGTTGTTGTACTGAAAGGCAAAATGCTGATGTGTCCAAGGCCTGATATGGATTATGACACATGCAGCCTGCTTCGGGATAATACCTACAAGCTGATTGAACATGAGAAAGATATTGCCCAGCTTGATAATGAAATAAAATCAATAAAAGATAAACAAAAGAGGGTAAAAGACGCAGGTCTGATAGAACTTCAGAGGGAATTGAGCCTGGAATATGAAAAATACGAGAGGCAGATCCGCGATATCAGGAAGAACTCATGCGATAAGCTTCTCGGGATTCTCAAAACCAGCAATGATGATTTTCGCTCATGGCTCTTCTCAGGCGTGCGCACACCAGAGGAGGTGGCGGACTGGGCATTATCAAATAACAGCTGCGGGTATGAGTTGCTGAAGCGGTTCATGAAAGAGGCTGATCTTTTGATATGCAATTACCATCATTTTCTTAATGAAGATATACGCACCAATGTCCTTGGATGGATGGATAAAGGTCCCGGTGATATCATAGCTATCTTTGATGAAGCCCATAATATTGAATCCGCAGCCCGCTCCCATTCATCGATTAAACTCACTGAAACGATAATAATGCGGGCGCTTGATGAGATTGAAGCAAACAGGGAGATTCAACCACCAGACGATGTTAGAATATGTATTCAGGTTCTTCTTGATACATTGAGATCAACGTATAATTATATTCTTGATAAAAAGTTCGGTGAACGGGAAAGGGTGGGTAGCGACTGGCATGATCTTCGAATAGCCGATCCTGAGGAACGTGAAGATATGTTCAGGACCAAGCTTCTTAAGGCACTCAGGAGCGCAGGGATTAAAAATCCGACTGAAACGATAGAACGTATCAGAAAATTCGGATCAAACATAGATGCCCTCTATGATCAGCAATTCACAGATGGAAAAAGCCCGATCAAAAAAATATCAAGTAGCCTGATTGCAGCAGGCTTCTTATCAAATTATATGAGAGCTACAGATGATCAGAACTACTACCCGATCCTGGGTGTCAGGCGTCATGATAACAGGATCTACGGGAGGCTTGAATTGTTCACCTGCATTCCCAGGAATGTCACAGGGCCTCTATTTAACTCAGTACATTCAGCGGTTCTCATGTCAGCCACTCTTGCACCGTTTGAGAGTATCAAAACAACGCTGGGCATAACCCGCCAGACGCGTGAGTTAGCTTACGGTCTCTCATTCTCGAGGGAAAAACGGCTTACTATTGCAGTATCTGTCCCACCTCTTTTTGCTAAAGACAGGGATAACCCGCAGACAAAGGAAACAATTACAAGGGTACTGACCGATATAATAGAACAATCAGATGGGAATGTGATTATCTTTTTCCCAAGCTTCAATGAGGCCAGCCAGTACAAGAACAGGCTTAATTGTAATGTTAATGTCCCTGTCTTTCTCGACGAGGTGGGCATCTCTGCTCAAGTAATCAGGGATGAGTTCTTCAGGCTGGGAGAAAACGGTAAGAAAGCAGTGCTTATATCCTATATGTGGGGAACGCTCACAGAAGGGGTGGATTATAAGGATGGAAGAGGCAGGACAGTGGTCATCGTGGGCGTGGGTTATCCTGCCCTGAATGATCGGATGCGGGCAGTTGAATCCGCGTATGAGGCAGAATTCGGGCACGGCTGGGGTTACGCAGTCGAGATCCCGACAATAAGAAAAGTAAGGCAGGCCATGGGAAGGGTGATCCGATCACCTGATGATTACGGTGCGAGAGTACTTGTGGACGGGCGCTATTCATCCTCATCTGCCAAAAGCCTGGGAAAATATTCTGTATTCAATATTTTTCCAGAGGAGGAACGCGCTGAGATCGTCGATGTTGCGCCTGAGCGCGTGAAGTATTCGCTTATGAATTTTTTTAATGATATAAGGAGAAATAGATCAGGCCACAGGAAGAGCATGGCTAATACGCTGGATAATTTTATTTAAAATTACGCCTGCATAGGTAAATCACAGTCGCTCGCATAACATCTGAAAGCTGTAAATTGGAACCATAAGTTGAAAGTAACGGACACCGAAATAAATTTCGATGCATCATTGCCCATGCTCGATACTTTTGCATCTTCTGATGGTTTCCTGTTCTTTATGTTTCTTTTCAGGCGCAGAATTATCTATCACAACAACTTTTCAAATTCTTCCACAGTAAGCCCGGCAGCTTTAATCAAGTGCCTTAACAATCCTGGTTTTAATTCCTTATGCTTTGGAACAGATAACGTTACCTTAGATCCTTCTTTCCTTAGAACCACATGACTACCTACCTGGCGATGAGGAATCCAGCCGACCTTGGAAAATGCCTTGATGGCTTCAATTCCTGAAATTATTGGGAGTTTGGGCATCAGGCAACCACATCAATTACTTGAGTTGAGGGCTTTGTCAAATATGACTTAATTTCATCTTCAGCAAGGGATTCAAGGCATGCCTGTATAGCTTCTTTGATGTTTTCCAGAGCCTCTTCTACTGTTTCCCCCTGTGAAAAACAGCCAGGAAGGCTTGGACAGCTAACGACATAGCCTCCAACTTCTTCGTCTTTTTCTAGGACAACTTTAAAACGCATACCATTCTTTATTAAAGTTTATGTTTAAATTCCTTATGCTTGTTGATATTTTAATCACACAGGCGCACTATACATTTTAAAGAGGCAATCCTAAGAACATTTCTTCTGAAAAATAGTAAATTATATCGTATTAAAAATTTTTATCCAATTTTCGTCAGCATCAGAATCTTCTTCAATTTTTTCTATTTCAGTCAAGGAACTACGAACAGACTTTCAAATCTGGAATGGTTTGCCGATAGGGATTTAGCTTTGAATCTGACGAAGATGGGTTTTAATGTAGATAATAGATCGATGACGGTATGTCTTACCAAGGACCTGAGGAGCGTGTGCTTGATCAGGTCAAGGGCGATAAATCATACTGCCAAGCGACGAAGGATATCCTGACCGATAAGTTAAAGCCTGGCGTAGAGCTACTGGCGCAGTTTGAGAAGATGAGAAGGGAGAACGAGGCACTGAAAAAAGGGCATGAATTAAGTAAAATATGTTAGAGAGGCCTCTTGGGAAAATTATAAGCCTCTTGGATCAATACCTTCGCCACTATGAAGTATTTCGCCACTATGAAGTATTATAGCAAGATTCCAAAATTGCCGTAATTTTTAAGGGCAATCAAACAGATTATTTAATAGGGGGAGTGTTTAAATGACAATAACACCAAGAGGTGAATCATTTCTTCCAAACTTTTCTATAGATGAGTTGAAGAATCTGTATCAAAAAGAGGGAGATCCAATAGCAAAAATAAGGCTTCTTACAGCGATTTTACGCAAGGAAGATAAGACTCTTGAAGAAATAAGTTCAACGATAAAACATCCATTAACAATTGTTGGCGACTGGCTACGCCGCTTGCACACAGAGGGGATTTCAAGAAAGAATAATAAAAAGCAATCTGGCAGACCAAAAAGATTGACAGATAAACAGATAGAAGATCTTGTGCCAATTCTCTTCAAATCTCCCCAGAAGCAGGGCTTTCCATTCATTATCTGGACTACAAAACTTGTTATTCAGCTAATAGAAAAACTCTATAACGTGTCCTATAAACCACTTCAAGTAAGGCGTATACTTCATCGTCTTGGTTTATCCTGCCAAAAACCACGGCCATCTCATAGAAAGGCTAACAAACAGCTTCAAGAAGAATTTTAAAAAAATTCAAACAACAAGTTAAGCCATTTGTTGACGATGGATACACAATCTTATTTCTGGACGAAAGCATCTTCCCGTTCGCAAAGCACACCGTAGGTGATAGCACCATATCTCACATACGGCTGGTTTCCTGTTGGCAGTCAGCCAAATGTAAAGTACGAATACAAAAGAAAGGAAAAAATGTGTGTTCTTGGGGCATTAAACTCTGAATATTTCATCTATGCGTTCACAGACTGGCTAAACGGTGATGTTTTCAAGGTATTCTTACAAAGACTTGTTTACAAATTCGGTAAGCTGGTCATCGTTATAGATCAGGGTCCTTATCATACATCTGCTGATATGCAAAAATCCTATCAGGAAAATAAAGAGCATTTGCATATCGTTTATTTTCCAAGCTATAGTCCTGAGCTTGATCCAATAGAGCAATCGTGGAGGGCGGCTAAGAAATGGCTGGCAATAAGGTACTGGGAGAATAAGAGAGAATTAAAGCGACAACTGATTACGGCATTTGAGGAGGGTATAACAATGGTTCCAATTTACGAGTATTTGAGAACTTGACTATAAACACTCCCCAATTTAATAATCTGATTGATGGTTCTTAAAATTACGTAGGCTTTAGAATCATGCTATAATTCAGGATATAATATAATAATATATAATTCGCATAAAGAATTTTCTTATCTATAAACCTTGCTTCTTTTATCGATTTTAACAATGTATATCGATTTTTCCTTGCTATCAAGAATATACAGAACCCTGAAATCTCCAATTCTCAGCCTAAATACATCCTCTTTCCCTTTAACTTTTTTAATGTCCTCTGTAAATGGATTTTCAGCAAAAGATATTAGTTTATCTCTTATTCTGTATCTCTGTTCTTTATTCAGCCCAGAAATGAACTGTTTGACATTTTTATTAAAAAAAATGGAATAAGCCATCTATTCACCAAAAACTTCTTCTAATGTCAAAAGCTCTCCTCTCTTCTTCTGGGCAAGGGTTTCTTTTATTAGTTTTTCTTCATCCCCTGTTAAAATAATATCTTCGATACCAAATTCTATAACCTGTTTCAGGTAATCAAGGTCCTCCCTGATTTTTTTAATTTCACTGAAAATAAGATTCATATCTGCATTTCCCATAAATATCCAATTCATAGATGGGATTTGCAGACATAAATATATCGCTGTATCGAAGTCTTTTGCTCATTAGCGCCTAAATTTTTGCGTTTCGAGAAGAGCTTTGAACTATCCATTGCCTTTGGGAGCATGAGAACAAGCGTGGATGGTAGAGTAAAGAGGAGGTCTTTCAACCTCCGCCTTCTCATCAAACTGCATTGATGGATTTCCCGTGTTCAGCTTTCGTCTGGCTTTTACCTTTGCAGGAGATGGGTTACTCAGTAATGAAGAAAGAGAAAACATCCCTATTTTCCTCAACTCAGGCTCAGGAGGTGTGTATAAAATAGTTCTCCAGGTACACTTTTAAGCCTCAAAACTCCTCAAGCCTGCACTTTCCTTCTCTTCATGCGGGAGCAGCTCCGTATGGTGGGATTTTAACCCCGGCGGACATGGTGCCGTAACTTTTTTTTTTAATGTCCTGTTGTTTGTTCTTTCTCTCTTATGTTTCGAGGCACGCGTCACGAATCTCGGACTGAAGTCCGAAGGCATCAGCAGGGATGCTCATGGTTTTTGGATTTCTACCGAATTTCTCGCTATCTTCAGAATATCCAGGCGCAGTGTTTATGTTACAGATGGGTGCAGGTGCGTGAATACTGGCATCTAATTGCCTGCTTGATGAACAGTTGGACTCACCTTTGCGGTGAGTGATTCAATGAAGCTTGAATGTTGAATTAGCGGATGGTCTCCACTCGGTATAAATATTTAAGTAATGGAAAAGCCACAATACAATTATGGTAAAACCAAAAATACTCACAGCAGTACTACATAAAGAAGAAGATATGTATGTAGCCGAGTGCCCCGAAGTGGGAACATTCAGTCAAGGAAAAACTATAGAGGAGGCAATAAGTAACCTCAAAGAAGCAACTGAGCTGTATTTAGAGGAGTTTCCACTGGATACTGATATAAAATCCATAATAACCACTTTTGAGGTTGCTCCAGTTGCCGAAACTTAGAAAAGTATCTGGGAAAACTGCTATCAATGTTCTCTGTAATAGGTTCGGATTCGAAATAAGCGGTCGCTCTGGAAGCCATGTAAGACTTTCAAAAATAACTCCTGAAGGAAAAGTTGGTACTGTTGTGCCAATGCATGAAGAAATAAAAATTGGTACGCTTAGAGGCATTCTCAAACTGGCAAAGGTTGATCCTGATGAGTTCAGCAAATATATTTAACATACCAACAGTTTAAACATAAAGTCTTTATTTCTGCGGTAAAAGAGAATAGTTGTTTTCTTCGGCTGAAACCATCCCTATTTTCCTCAACTCAGGCTCAGGAAGTGTGTATAAAATAGTTCTCCAGGTACGCTTTTTAGCCTCAAAACTCCTCAAGCCTGCACTTCCCTTATCTTCATGCGGGAGCAGCTTCGCATGGTGGGATTTTCACCCAAGGCGGACATGGTGCTGTAGCTTTTTTTATATGTCCTGTTGTTTGTTCTTTCTCTCTTATGCTTCGAGGCACGCCAGTCAACGACCCCGCAATGGAATTTGCGGGGCATCACGGCGCTGGCGCATGAAAGTTCAATCACTTATTGTTGTTCTGATGCATATCAACAAGAAGGGCATGTAACAAACATATGAGAAAAAGGGCGAAATTTTTCAAAGATATCCGATCTTGTCTTTGGATGCGATTTCCTCTGCTTTATCTTTAAACCATTTTAAGAACTCAGGGAATGTTTTTTCATCAATAATATCCTGCATATTAATGACATGGAGATAAGCGTATCTTGAAGAATATATTCCCAATCTATTTATTTTATGTTTAGGGGGCATACCATCAATACCTCCGATTTTATACAGTGTATAATACCCTATTAGTTGATGAAAATACTCCTCTCTTAAAATTGGTGCCTTTGTGGTTTTTATATCAATTATCATATCATCAATAACCAAATCCGCATCGGCTCCCCCTACAAGTCTTGATGCTTCACCGAAAGTAGGATTAAGCATACATATCTCTCTCGCTTTGAAAGATTCAGGATTCATAACTGAAATGAGTTGGTTCAAATCTTTTAAGTCTCCTTCATCAACTTTTCCAAGATTTTCGTCTATAAAACCAGCTCTATAAATAGGGTCTAATTGAGACAACATAATAGAAGACTTTAGCAACTGGTCAGATATCTTCCCAGATTTCATATAATCAGACTGAACATTTTTTGCCTGTTTAATAATTTCCAAACCTGTTTTGGCTAACTTGATGTAATCAAAGTCTCCGTTTTTGCCTATTCTATCAAGCATCTTCACCATTTTTTCATCAGAAACTGCCAGCGGATTATTACATTTAGCGATGAGTAAAGCAACGGCTGTTTCAGCAACCCATTTCTTTGTAATGGCGCTTGGATTAAGATGCATTAGGTAAAAACGCATAGAGTAATCAAAAGCAGTACCAACTAATGCGTAGTGGTTTGTTAATGGTGGAGCTACTAGTTCCTTCTTTAAGTGAACTCTTAATTTTGGGAATTTTTGTTGAAATTTCTTTTTTACATCTTGATTTTTCAAGAGTGAAGTTAGACTCATAATCCTAAATCCCAAATATCTTGTTTGATTTTTAATCGATAACCAAGGATACACTATCATCTACAAGCTCATAAATCTTCTCAGAGCGGAGTGAATTATTTTTTATACTCTTATAACCAAGAGAAAAGCAGAATCAAATAACGCCCCATTCCTTGCAATTTTATCCATGTCCAATTTTAGCGCCATGATTTTTGTTCTGGCTTAGGATATTCTAATGGATGCGCATAATGCCTATTAGATGCAGTCACTATACCCCGTACATGCACTTAACCCCTCCCGAAAAGGCTGTTCTCGCGGGGTAGGCGCACATTCGCTTTGCGTGCTCCCTTTGGGGCGAGAGTAATCCTCGTGAGTGAGGCAACGGCGATACGTTGCCCTTGCGGAGTATGCTTTGCTGGATGCTGTCACAACGAGCCCAAGTCAACCGCTCTATGTGAGCAACTTCAAAACAAGGATGAATCAAAAGCTGCGACGTTGCGCAGCTCGCAGGGTCGCCCAACCTCCCCATGCTTCGGGGCGCGCCGTCCCCGCAGGGATTCAGTTTTGCCGAACCTTGGGCGGCGCGCCTGGAAGTGGGGGCGCTCGCGGATTGGCGCATGTACAATAATTGACCGTTAATATCTGGGGGTGGATTTTATAAGAGCAATGTTAAATTATAGTCATTAAAGAGGTATATATGCTAACAATTGAGCAAATTGCAAATGGGATAAACATTCGTTCAAAGAAATATAGGATTGGCAAATTGCAAGAAATACGGAAAAAGATTAAAAAATTAAATAGACTGCCATGTAAAGAAATATTCGGGAATAAAACAATAAATGATAGATATGCATATCATACTGGTGGAAGAACAGAACTTCAATATAATATAGGCAAAATTGATACAGACTATAGACATGGAGTAGCATTTTCATTACAAAAAGATCAGACTTTGCAAAACCCTGCAGATCTTTATCCAAATATCGAAAGATTTAATGAATACATAAGTAAATCCTCTGAAAAATACTCAGATATGATGTTGTGGATTTGGGATGAAAATGATGTTCGTCATGACTATAAGGCTGGACAAATTATTAGCGATTTTGTTCATCCAGGTGTTTTCATTTTTTTCGGAAAGCTTCAAAAAGAAAATAGTTTTTCATACGATGAAATCTTGAAAGATTTTGATAGACTATTACCTTTATACGAGTATGTAGAAGGTGAAACCAAAAAACCAAAATCTTCATTCATATCGGAAGAACAATTTAAGAAAGAGGCAGAAATAAGAGAAAGGCAAGCAGCAGAGCTCTCCGATAAAGAATTGATAGATAAAATTAAGTCAGCACCTCAAAAAGTCGGAAGTAGAGATGTTATTAAAGAGGTTATTTCAACGCAATATTATAGAGACCAAAACGTAGCTGAATACTCAAGAAGAAGAGCAAAAGGTTTATGCCAACTATGCGGAAATGATGCTCCGTTTAAAAGTATTAAAGGAAATCCATATTTAGAAATTCATCATATTGAATGGCTCTCAAAAGATGGAAAAGATACTATCGATAATACCTGTGCTTTATGTCCAAATTGTCATCGAAAAATGCATAATTTAAATTTAAAGAAAGATAAAACTCATTTGCTCGAACAGGCATCTATCAGATTAGGTGCTTGCTTTTCTCATCGATGAAAGCATTCTATGTTGTGTTGCACTTAGGCATAACTACCAACACAAATTGAAGTTCAATTCATGTTGGTGAATAAAAATTATAGGACGAACCTAAGAAAAAGGTATATACGTAACTACATTTTCCCTTAACCCCGTACTTGAAGGTTACAGTGCTTGTTAGCGTTTTTTGCCTATTAAGCTTTTTCACCGCTAATACAGTCCTGGATGAAAATGTATTTTTCACCCACTTCCCGGCCCTGCCCAACCGAGCCATGATAGCAGCCAGGAGCCCGGAGATGATATAGACACAGAGCAAAAACCACAACTCTCTGTATTCTGGTATGAAACTCTGATGAGCTTTGGGCACAGGCATAAAGAATGAAACTATTTTTTTCATGGGAAAAACACTATGGCATAGAACACGGATGCACACGGATCAGACGGATGTACACGGATAATTCCAATCCGTGCCAATCCGTATCATCCGTACAATCCGTGTTCTGCTCAATTGGTGTATTTTTCATTTTCATCTATGAACCACTTCATAGCAGACTCTGTGGTTGGTTATACGGAATACAGACTATATCACGAACCCGGTCTCGGATCTGGGCAGCGCCTTGATCAGAATAAAGTCTCTCATCTTTGATGGAAGCACCCGCGCCACTTCCTTCATAGTTACACCTTCTACGAACCTGATATTCTCTATCTGCTCATGGTACTCCTTATACGGAAGCTTGACACGCGCACCGTTCATCTGCAGAGTGATGGGAAGGGGATGCAGGCTGTCGATGATCTCCTGCACCTGCTCTTCGATCTCTTTCTTGATTCGCGGCGGTGCTACAGCCAGAGGGTCCTTTGCGATCTCCATTCGCGTATTATCCAGGACATTACCTATCACTTCTGCAAGTTTATCAAGCGTTCGCAGCTCCTCGGAATGGCGCATATGGTGCAGGATACGGCCAAAATTCCCAACATAAGCAGTGGCGTTGGGGACATCCTCGGTCTTAAGTTCAGGCGCGCCTGTGACTATGATCGGTATCTCTATCCCTTCGTAGAATCTCTTTGATTTCTCGATAATACAGTGCTCATAATTCCCAAGTACGAACACAGCGATATCGTGCTCGTTAATAAGATCGCGCTCATAAGCAGTAATCTGGCATATCCTTTTTCCCACACCCCTTGCCAGGCCGATCATGTTGGTCTTGGCTCCCTTTTTCCTCAGGAATTCAGCCACATCGCAATCAAGATGTGGAAGATGATGATATGCAAGAGTGGGTGCCACAGTTGCGATCTCAGTCCCTGTGAGGGGTGCGCGTGTAACCTTGCCAAGGAGATCTTTTGCTTTACTCTCCACGATTGCCATATCGTTTATCGGGACAAGCATCAGCAGCACAACGCCGGTCTGCAGCACATTCTTCTGAAGGATATAACCTCCCAGGTCTTCCACAAGCTCTACCATGTGGTTGTGCTTATATACGCCCCCCTCGTACATGACAGGTTCAAGCATTTTCTTCTCTCCGCAGGGTATCCATCATATCTTTTCCCTTCTTTATCCACTCGGGTTTGAGTGTATCCTCTGAGGCAACAAACAGAACATGTGACGTTGAGAGCTCATGTTTGCGCACCCTGAAGCCTTCAGGTATAATGCGAAGCGCAATAGCATCGATCAGGCGGTCAAGGATCTCCTGCTGGCGTTCTTCGATCACAAGCTCCCGCAGAGCATCCACTTCCTTTACAGGATCGGTCTTTACAACTATTACTTTCTTATCAGGCTGTTCGATATTCTCCTTGCCGTATCTTTCCCAGAGCTTATTAAGCAGTTTTACAGTATAGGTCTCCCTCTCCAGCTCTATTTTCACCTCATCCCTGCCAAGAGATCCCATCTCCACTCTGGCAAAATCCTTAAGTTTAATAGCAGGCGTTCCGAGGCGAAGTGTGGCAGCGAGTATAAAAACCGATTCAACTGGATCCATAAAAACTTTTAACCTCCCTATGGCCCTGTTCAGAGAAAGATCCGCCAGATTATCCTGTATCAGGATGCGGGTGGCTTTTGCTCCAACAGCATCCGCGCATTCAACAGTGATTGTATCGAGCTGCTCCATCATATCCTCTTATCTTGAAATGAATCCTGATACCAGTAAAGCCGCCCCGACCGCTCCTATGTACTGTGCATTGTCGGGAACAATGACTTTTACTTTAAGCAGTTCCTCAACTGCCCTTGGTAATCCTTCAATAAGAGATGTGCCGCCAACCATTATCACAGGTTCTTTAACATCAACCTCCTGGAGCTGCTGCTCGAATAATTGCTCTGCAACGCTGTGGCATGCCGCTGCTGCCACATCCTCCGGGTTACCTCCCGCGGCCAGTGAATTAACAAGAGACTGGATACCAAAGACAATACAGTAGCTGTTCATTTTAATATTCTGGGCTCTTCCTTTTATTGCAAGGGCGCCAAGCTCTGTTATGCTCACTCCGAGCCTTTTTGCAGTCATCTCAAGGAACCTTCCTGATGCACCTGCACATATCCCGCCCATTGTGAACATTCCGGGAATGCCATCGAGGACAGAGATCGCTTTATTATCCATACCGCCAATATCAAGAACAGTGGCAATCCCTTTTTGCATATCTGCAAGATAAACCGCGCCTTTTGAGTTGACTGTGATCTCCTCCTGAATGAGGTCTGCCTTAAAATGCTCGCCTATAAGGAAGCGGCCATACCCTGTCGTCCCGAGCGCCTGTACCTCTTCGCGTTTGATACCTGCCTCTTCTAATGCATTGTTATAGGCTTCCTCAGCACTATCAAGCACCTTTATTGTAGGTACCCATCCTTTGCCAATTATTTCATTATCCCTCATTATAACGGCTTTTGTCGTTGTTGAGCCTGAGTCTATACCTGCTGTCAGGCCGCTCTGTTTCTCTCTTGCAAGGAGACTCTTTCTGCGCGCGGTCGTGGTAAGTGCTTCCATCCTTGTAAGAAGGGTTCCTGCAGTCGTTCTTTCTGTGAATGAATAGCTTATGACCGGAATACCTGTTTTCTCATGAATATACCTGCGTACCTCACTCCTGACAAGAGCTGCTTCTGCACATCTGAAGCATGTTGCAACAAAAACAGCGTCAACATGCACTTTCCCTGTCACGATAGCTTTTGCCCTTGCCATCATGAGTTTGAGATCAGGGCTTGCAACTTTAAGTCCGAAATCTTCTTCGATTGCTTCTATATCAGGGATATCTATTTCAGGATAGACCATTACTGCATTGACCTGCTCTACAGCGGAATCTATTTCTTTCTGTATCCCGCTGTACTCTGCGCCGCATGAGAGCTGGGCTATCCTTACAGGATTTTCAGTGCTGCTCATTTTTTTCCTCCGTGAGGGATTTCAGGAATTCTGAGATCTTATATACAAACTCTTTCGCCTCATCCTCGGTTGCTGGATAATCCAGTTCAAGTAAAGGGATTTTTTTTGCCCGTATCAGGAAATTGACTAATTCATTTGCCCTTGCACATCCCATACAGCCAAATGATACCACAGGGTCTCTGACTATGATAGCCGCTTCTGCGCTCTGGATAAGCGGACCAAATAGCGACATCCTTCCTCTTACACCGGACGGCACCTCCACAGCAGCGTACTTCAGGCCGATCTTGGGGTCCTCAGACGTGATGTTAAGAGGTGGCGAATCAAGTCCCTGCGCCCTGATTTTTTTTCCGATCTCCTGCATTAGGGCAAGGGGCTCATGCCCGAACCGTTCAACTAGATCTGAGAGGATAAGACTGTTTGCCGGGTAGATAAATACCTTCATTGCGATACCTCTGATTCAATTATTTCCTTAAGCTTCTCCACGTCAAGTTTTTTAACTCGCTGCTTATGTCCTGGAACCTCACCTCTATCCAGTGCTCTCAGAGCCGATGCTATATGAGGTAGCATCCTGTCTTCTGTTTCAAGATTATGGAACCCGGGTCTTGCTCCGCCGCGTCTTGTCGCTCTGCAGCGGTAGGGCTCACCGGGTGCAAGACCCCGCTCTTTAATGAAGATGCCGTAGGGATCGATCTTACGAATATCGTTCAATAGCGAATCCACCACTGAGCGTTCTCCTGATACCATAGCTCCAAAGCAGGTCTCCTTTATCATCACATCCGCATTTGATTCATAGAGCTTGATAACAATATCGCTTGGCAGTACCTTTGTGGAATTGATTACAATCATCTTTGTTATGGTGTCCATTTATTAGACCTCTCTAATGTAAACTACATCTCCGGCCTTTACCCCTCTTAGCCTCTCGGGGTCGATTACCTTTCCTATAATGTTCGTACATTCGAATTTTTCACCTGTCGGACCGTACCTATCATCATCAGTAAGCCTGACACCTATCATGCCGTAACGTTTCGCGGCCTGGTTGGTAACCCCGATATCTCCGGCTCTGGCTCTGGTCTTCGGGATATTCTCGGGGTTTATCTCCTTATATGCTTCAGCTTCTTTTTCAGACCTGAACAGGTATGTGTTCTCGTATGTATAGAATACAGGCAGAGGCCCCATCGGCCTATCTTTAAGACGCAGAGAATGCCTGAAGAAATCAAGTGTCTTGGGTGCGAGATCATAATAGAAACTGACATCAATTATTTTATCAGATCTTACACCAAGTCCTGTCACAATGCCCTCACTTATGATACCGATTGTGGTATCCGGGTCCTGTTCAACTATGATCGCATCCTCGCCAGTGTACCCTTTCTTCTCCAGTCTCAATTCCCTTGCACTTAGCATCTCTTCTGCTTGCTCAAAGCTCATCCCAAGAATCATGACCTGCTCAGGATTGGATAGAGCTGCAAGCCTGCTGCCAGGTTCTGCTATCCTGATGAGTTCAATCCCCGCAGATACATGCCCTACCACGCTGTGTACAGCACTTGATGTCCTGTCCTCTTTATAGATATATGCTCTACCGTTTCCCAGGCCATCGGTGCGGACTGCGACTGAGCCCTCAGAACGGGCCTCCCAGTGCTCATAAGGGCATCCCTCTCCTTTTAGCGTATCATCAGAGATGAACGAGTTTGAGAACGTATCAATATTGAATATTTTTTTCCTGATAACTGCAAGAAAATGCTCTGCGCCTTCAGGTGCCTCGTTGACAAGGTCCACCTTAAAATAAGTGAATATCCTCATCCCATCCTCAAGCATGGTACTCAGATCATGGGTTGAAACCTTATCAAGAAGAGTTTCCCATCGTACGACAGGCTCTATTTTTATTAACGTATCCCCCTGTTTGAGTTTTGCGATAATATCCTTACCGCTTATGACCTTTCCTACCAGAGCATCCTGTGGGCTGCCGTAATCCGAGATATGCCTGTTTTTTGAGAACATAAGATATGTATTCTTTGCATCATATCCCCCTGTCCCAAAAAAAATATCATAGCGATTATATTTTTTTTCTGCTCTCTCTGGCAATACATCTGTTTCAACAGGTCCAAACGCAACAGAGTTATTGGTCTCCCAGTGTGCTTTTATATTTAAAAAATTATGACTGAACCTGTTCCATATCATTGAATCGCCGATCAGTTCAATCCTGAATTCCCCTTTTGTGGTGAATACCCTGTATTCGGATGTCGCTTCTTCTTTCCGGGTACCGGATTTTAAGATCCCTGCTGTAGTGCCTGGAATATAGAATGTTTTACTGAGTTCTATGGCATCTCTGAGGTTTGAACCGTTTTTTACTTCTAATTTTTGCCCATTAATCTCTATTGTGATCACGTGTCACCTTTGGTTGCCAGTTCTATTTTAACTCTTTGACTATTCCTTCCAGGGCTTCCTCTCGCTCTTTCTGTGAAAGTTTTGATAAAACAGAGTCTGACTCTCCGATATCGACAATCTTACCAAGCCGCATTAATGCAGCCCTGTCGCATATCTGACCAACAAAATCCATATCATGGGACACTATGACAAAAGTCTCACCCAGTTCTTTCCTGGCATGGAGAATAGATTTTGCAACCTCTATCTTGGTTACCGGGTCCATCGTTCCCGTAGGCTCATCAAAAACAAGTATTCTTGGTTCTTTTATAAGTACCTGGGCCATAGCCACTCTGTGTCTTTCTCCCTCGCTCAATTCATCAGGCATCTTGGTGAGAATCTCTTTTGCCTTTTTCTCTGTAAAGCCTGCTGTCATCAATGTCTGGATTGCCTTTCTCTCACCTAATTCAAAGGGCAGATCAAGGCCAATAGATTCTGTCAGGTTATCGATAACATTTCTATGTGGATAAAGACTGTACTCCTGATGGAGTACGCCAATGTATTTAGTAGCCCTTCCTTTCTTATCAGGACCGAACTGTGTAAGATCAATCCACTCATCCCCGATCCTGACCTCAATTGAGCCAGAGGTGGGTCGCAGCAATCCTGATATGATCTTGGAGGTTGTTGTTTTACCTGCTCCGCTTACGCCTATTAATCCGAATATCTCACTCTCATTTACATCGAGGTTGATATCATTGACTGCCCTTACGATGCCTCTATCAAGAGAGAAGTATGTCATCTTCAGGTCACGTGCGCGGATAATGGGTTTTCCGATCTCCACTTCATCCTGGTTGCCTATCTCACCAACTTCTTTCATAAACTCAGATGCTACATCCTGCGGATCACCGATTTTTATGATCTTTCCCTCATCAAGCCACAGCGCTCTGTGTGAGAGCTCCTCGATAACCTTGGGCCAGTGGGAGGTGATAACAAGTGACATCTTAAAATTCCTGGTTGCATCTAGAATAGTCTCATGAACAAGTTCTGCGGTTTTAGGATCAAGGGTCCCGGTGGGTTCATCCGCAAGTAACAGTATCGGGTTCTTAACAAGCTGCCTTGCAAGAACAACACGCTGCTTCTCACCGCCTGATAATTCCCTTGCTATATGCATCATCCTGTTGGAGAGATTGACCTGATCCAGCAGATCAGCCGCCCTGTTTATTGCATCAGGCCCAAGCTGGCCGATCTCCTGAAGTGCGTTCATGACGTTCACAATAACCCTCTCGTCTCCATATAATGCAAAAGTCCTCTGGAGCATGATGGCGATTCTTCTGGTCACATCCCTCCTGATCGGATCGTGTATGGGTAATTTTACAAAATCTACCTCATATTTCTCAAGTTTTGATTTGCATTTAGGACAGGCTGTCCCTGCTTTGCTGGGACGCTCAATTAACCCGCATTCACTGCACCGAGAGAGGTGGTATATCACACTTCCTGAAATATCATCAAAAGCTTCCACTCCTCTTAATACATGCATGAGAATGGATTTCCCGGCACTGCTTTTACCCAGTATCCCGAGAATCTCTCCCTCTTTGATCTCGATATCTATGTCCTTTAGAACATCAACTCCATCGAAGCCAACACGAAGGTCTTTAATTTCGATAAATAGCGTCATGTTTTTATTCACCACTGGTAAGTCATATGACCTCATTAATCCGCCTTATTATAAATATTTGCATTTAACGTGAAAAACCGTTATAGATCATCAATTCCTGACGGCTAAACACACACACAGGTTAAACCGTATTTACGGTATTTGCTGCGATTTAAGATAGATTAAGCAGTACATAAATATAACGATAATACGTTACATTATGGAGCACAGATCCATATTTTTTAGCAATATTTATCCCATCTCCTTCTAACTGGATTCCTATGTCTTTGCTTTCACATGATGAATTAGTCTTTCTGCTCCATGAAAAACCCCTTCTTATCGAGCACATGATAGATCCAGAGGTACAGATCCAGCCAAATGGCATAGAATTGACCCTGCAGCGCGTAGAAGCTTATGAAGGCCCTGGCGCTATTGGGTTTGATAACTCGGATAGAGAGATCCCGCCGACTAAAAAAATCGATTTTGATTATGAGGGATGGATTCATCTACCAGAGGGCAGCTACAAGATCATATTCAATGAGATAGTGAACATTCCGAAAAATATCGCTGCGATAGCAAAGCCGCGCTCAAGCCTGCTGCGGTGCGGGGTGACTATCGAGACCGCTGTCTGGGATGCTGGCTATGGGGGGAGGAGCGAGAGCCTTCTTGTAGTATATAATGAAAATGGCTTCAGGATCAGGAAAAATGCGCGCATTGTTCAATTGCTATTTTTCAGGCTTGGTAAGGAAGTGCGTGAAGGATATTCAGGCGCATATCAGAATGAGAACATCTGATCTCCGCTCAAGATTCGTTCCAAAAAGCTGTATTTTGAATAATCGGAACGCCGAGGAGGAGATTCGAACTCCTGTGGCGCAAAGCGCCACCGGTTTTCAAGACCGGCGCCGTAGGCCGCTTGGCTACCTCGGCATTTGCTTTCTGGAAAAAGCAAGCAAAAACCAGTACCATATAGAAGATTTTGAGATGTCCCTCAGGGTTCAAAAGAACTCATCTGAAAGAACAACAAGACATAATCTTCTAGATGCTAGAGTGTTTTTCGAGTATAT
Organism: Candidatus Methanoperedens nitratireducens; assembly: GCA_020724545.1. Classification (GTDB taxonomy): domain Archaea; phylum Halobacteriota; class Methanosarcinia; order Methanosarcinales; family Methanoperedenaceae; genus Methanoperedens; species Methanoperedens nitroreducens_B. Next base: position 14,915 of record DYGR01000011.1, on the reverse strand, counting down.
AAAAGATATCGATGGTGACTTCCTCCCCGACTACACCAAAAACATTTAAACCATAATAATGATTCATGAACTTGATGACCGAGATAATTCCTGATGAAATACTGGATGTGCGCGGCGAATGCTGCCCATATCCTCTTATCCTCACAAAAAAACAGGTGGAGCAGTTAAAAAGCGGTGAGATACTGGAGGTAATAGCCGATGACCCTGTTGCACCGCAGAATATCGATGCATGGGCTAAGAAATCAGGGAACAGACTCCTTGCAGTAAAGCAGGAAGGTAAGGTCTATAATATCTTTGTCCAGAGGACTTAGGATGCTCAGGCTTTACCTGTGGACTCGCCCAGTACAACTCCTGTTGCTATAAGGTGCGCTACACGAAGCGGTTCCGGGATATTGCTGTGTATTGAGGTCATGCGGATAATCTCAAATGCGCTCTCTTTATCTATACCGCATAACTGAATAAATACCGTCTTATCATTGGTGATCCTGTATATCCTGCCTGCCCGCTGGATTATCCCCCATCGTTTCTCTGCCTCAGGCAGGTTCTCAAGGGCGCGTTTAATTCTCTCAAGATCAGGACATGAGCGCATGAAGACAATGACCGGAATACCTGTTTCATTAAAAAGTTCACCTATATCAACAGGATTGAATCCCGCATACGTGATACCATCAAGCAGAATGACCCTTATTTGACAGTAATATTTTGAGCTCCTTACCATACGGATAATGGTATCAGTGGCATCCATACCATCTCTTGTGATCTCAGAGCGAAGAACGCCGTCAAGCTGCTCACCCCCGCGGAAAAAGGTCCCTATAATCGTTACCTTATCATTAATTAGAGCAGAATCATCGATGGCAAGAATACGTATCTGTCGTTTTATATTCATTTTTTTTATATTTTTTCATAGATTTTCAGGAATTCTTCTCGTGGTATTCCTGCTTGTGTACAGATTGTTCTTAGAGTGGGGCCTTTTATCGTCTCATGAGCTCCAAGAGCTTCTTTTTCACCAAATATCTTGATGTGGAACTTGATAGCGGATTTCACATCAGCAAGTGCTTCCTCATAAGTATTGCCCTCTCCAACCACCACACCTTTTAAACCGAGAGGATATGCTACGTAACCTTCCGGGTGTTTTTCAACTATTATTTTTATTGGCTTCATGATATCACCATCTCATTGAAGTTCTACTTAATCTTATGCTCACGTATCGCAAAGCAGAGTTCAATTATGTTGTCAAACTTTATTAAAATGCGCATACACCCTCTCAGCATCCTTCCTTGTAACCCCCACCACCTTCTCGATCTCAGAAACCCCGGCCTTCCTCAACTCTTGAACCGACCCGAAATACTGCAGTAACATGCGTTTCTTCTTCTCCCCTATCCCCTTTATTTCATCCAGCTCAGACTCGCTGAGCCTCTTTTCCCTGAGTTTCTTGTGGTATCCGAGCGCGAACCTGTGCGCTTCATCCCTTATCCTCTGCAAAAGCTGAAGTGCGGGCGAATCCCTGGGCAAAATAACAGGCGCTTCTCTCTCAGGCAGGAAGATATGCTCAAACTCCTTTGCAAGCGCTGCTATGTTCAGACGAAGCCCGAGCCCGTGAAGTGCAGCCAGGGCAGCGTTTAGCTGTCCTTTTCCTCCGTCGATCAATATAAGGTCAGGCATCCTTTTCTTCTCCTCCCTGCGCCGCACATATGCTCTGGCAACGACTTCCACCATCATGGCAAAATCATTCGCTCCCTGGTTTGTCCTTACCCTGAACTTCCTGTAATTATTCTTATCAGGTTCCCCGTTCTCGAATACAACAAGTGAGCCTGTTGCATCCGTGCCGCCGATGTTTGAGATATCAAAGGCTTCAATGACTGACGGCAGTACAGGCAAATCCAGGGCTTTTTGCAGGCCGGACAGCGCATCAGTTATGTTTTTACTCTCCTGAAGCCTGTTCTGGGCCAGGATCAGCCTGACATTCTCTTGGGCAAGGTTCATGAGGCCGATCTCTGTACTGTTCTCTGGTGTCTTAAGCTTCGAGTTCTTATCTGAGAGCCAGATTGATATAGATTCATCTTTGAGTTCAATCGGGACTACTATTTCTTCCGGTGGCCTGATATCCTGATAGTACTGTTTGATAAAGCTTGAGAGAACCTCAATCTCATCCGCACCGGCTGTATTCACTGAGAAAGTATCGCGTCCTTTGAGTTTCCCTTCGCTTACGTGGAATATCTGTATGCTTGCAGTGGTGCTCAGGGCCGCTATAGCGAGAACATCCTGCTGCTTCTGGTCGGCTATACTCACGCGCTGTTTTTCAGATAGTTCATGCAGGGCATTGATTAAGTCTCGAACCCGTGCAGCTCTCTCGTACTCCTGCCTCTCCGACAGTTTATTCATCTGCTCTGTCAGGGATGGGATCAGTTGACTTCTGCTTCCTTTAAGAAACTGAGCAACGTTCTTGATTATGTCCAGGTACTCCTCTTTAGTGACAGAGCCGATGCACGGGGCAGCACACTGTTTTATATGGTAGTTCAGGCACGGGGGGCAGGGCAGCTTTTTCTTGCAGCGCCTTATACCGAAGCCTGAGGCCATTTTTATCACTTCCCTTATAGCCTTTGAACTCGGGTAAGGCCCGAAATACTGTGCCCCGTCCTGCTCTCTTCTCCTTGCAATGCAGATGCGCGGATACTCCTCTCCTGTTATCTTGATATAGGGATACTGCTTATCATCCCGAAGCCGCACATTATAGCGCGGCCTGTGCTCTTTTATGAGATTTGACTCCAGAACCAGGGCCTCAACCTCGTTCCCGGTCACGATATATTCAAAATCCTCGATATTCCTGGCCAGAATACGGGTCTTCGGGGATTCCTGCTCCCTGAAATACTGGCTCACCCTGTCCTTCAACGATGCCGCCTTTCCCACATAGATGACCATGTTCTCCCGATCTCTCATGAGGTAAACGCCAGGTGATTCAGGGAGTTTTTTTGCGTCCTTTATATCTTTAGTCATGTCTCCTGGATGAACTCAGGATCTTTTTCAGGTAGTAACCTGTGTAAGAGCCTTCTATCTTTGCTACCTTCTCAGGTGTCCCCTCTGCAACGATCCGCCCGCCGTTATCCCCTCCTTCAGGGCCAAGGTCTATTATGTGGTCTGCCACTTTTATGACATCTAAGTTGTGCTCTATGACTACGACGCTGTTGCCTGCATCCACGAGCAGGGATAGCATATCAAGCAGTTTCTGTATATCGGCAAAGTGCAGTCCTGTCGTGGGCTCATCAAGGATATAGAGCGTCCTGCCTGTATTCCTTTTAGTGAGTTCTGTTGCAAGCTTGATGCGCTGTGCCTCTCCACCTGAGAGAGTGGTAGCAGACTGCCCGAGCCTGATATACCCAAGCCCGATATCAAAGATCGTCTGAAGTGGACGCTTAATCCGGGGGATATTCTCAAAGAACGCAAGCGCCTCTTCCACAGTCATATCCAGCACCTGCGCGATATTTTTATCCTTATATAAGATCTCAAGCGTCTCGCTGTTAAAACGCTTCCCGCGACATACCTCGCATGGCACATACACATCAGGGAGGAAATGCATCTCGATTGTTATTATACCGTCTCCCTGGCATGCCTCGCATCGCCCTCCTTTAACATTGAAACTGAACCGCCCTGGCATGTATCCTCTTGCCCGCGACGAGGGGAGTTTGGCAAAGAGCTCTCTTACAGGTGTAAAAACGCCCGTGTACGTGGCAGGGTTTGAGCGCGGCGTCCTTCCAATAGGGGACTGGTCTATTATTATGATCTTATCTATTTTCTCAGACCCGATTATACCCCTGTGTCTTCCTGGTTTTTCTTTTGCATGGTAGAACCTCTGTGCCAGGGCTTTGTAGAGAATATCGTTAACCAGTGTACTCTTTCCTGAACCTGATACACCTGTGACACAGGTCATCACTCCAAGCGGTATATGGACATCTATCTGCTTCAGGTTATTCTCACCTGCCCCTATGATTATGATCTCGCCTCCGGGTTTTCTTCGTTTATCAGGAACCGGTATCACCGCTCTGTGGCAGAGGTATTTCCCTGTCAGGGAATTCTCGCATCCGATAACATCCTCCTGGCTTCCTGTTACCACGATCTCACCCCCGTGAACTCCTGCGCCTGGCCCCATATCCACGATAAAGTCAGCGCTGCGGATCATCTCCTCATCATGCTCCACTACAATCACAGTGTTGCCAAGATCCCGAAGCTGGGTGAGCATGCGTATCAACCTGCCGTTATCCCGCTGATGCAGACCGATACTGGGCTCATCAAGTATATAAAGAACCCCTACAAGGCTTGAGCCTATCTGCGTGGCAAGGCGGATCCTCTGGCTCTCACCCCCTGAAAGCGTGCCCGCTGCCCTGTCCAGGGTCAGGTAATCAAGACCCACATCCATAAGGAAGCCAAGCCTTGCCTTAAGCTCCTTTAAGATGGGTTTTGATATTATGGCATCTTTTTCAGTGAAATTAATATTTCCAAGAAATTCCCGTGCCGCTCTCACAGACAGGCGGGATACAGAGATAATGGATCTACCTTCGATCGTGACAGCAAGGCTGGATGGTTTTAAGCGCTCGCCATTGCAGACAGTACATGGTTTTATGCTCATGTACTGCTGGATCTTTTCTCTTGATTCTTCGGATTGTGATTCCCTGTGTTTTCTTGCCAGATGGGGTATTACCCCTTCAAAACTGCTCCAGTGCTCCCAGAACCCGTCGCGATCGCGCGGCACATACCTGAAATGGATCTGCTCGCTCCCTCCGTGCAGTATCACCTGCACATGCTCAGGCTTAAGATCAGAAAGGGGCGTATCAAGTGAGAAACCATAATGATTTGCTACTGACTGAAGCATCTGTCTGTAATATCCGTATTCATATCCCCATGGCTCTACAGCTCCCTGGCTGATCGATCTGCTCTTATCAGGGATTATCAGGTCAGGATCAAACTCCATTGTGCTTCCAAGTCCCTGGCATGAGGGACATGCACCCCTGGGACTGTTGAACGAGAACATATTCGGCTCAAGCAGCTCAAAACTTATCCCGCATCTTGCACAGGCCGCATGCTCACTGAACAGAAGCTCTTTGCTCTCAGGGATATCAACTACAAGGATACCGCTGCCCTCCTTGAGCGCTGTGGCAACTGAATCTGCAAGCCTCTCCTCTATTCCCTGTTTTATTACCAGGCGATCTACAACAACATCGATATCATGCTTCTGCTGCTTGTTAAGATTGATCTCCTCTGATAGCGCATACATACTGCCGTCCACACGTACCCGGCTGAACCCTGACTGAGCAAGCGCCTCGAACATCTGCTTGTATTCCCCTTTCCTCTGCCTTGCAAGCGGGGCAAGTACATGTATCTTCGTGCCTGAGGGCAAAGCCATGAGCCTCTGTACTATCTGCTCCACTGTCTGCGGGGCTATCTCACTTTTGCAGTTCGGACAGTGCTGCTTTCCTATCCTGGCATACAGCAGGCGCAGGTAATCATATATCTCAGTGACCGTGCCCACAGTGGAACGCGGGTTCTTGCTCGTGGATTTTTGCTCAATAGAGATGGCAGGCGACAGGCCTTCAATATATTCCACATCAGGCTTATCCATCTGGCCGAGGAACTGGCGGGCATACGCTGATAATGACTCAACATACCTGCGCTGGCCTTCAGCATACAGTGTATCAAATGCAAGTGAGGATTTTCCTGAACCTGAGAGCCCGGTTATAACAATCAGCTTGTTCCTGGGAAGCTCAAGATCGATGTTCTTCAGGTTGTGGGCGCGTGCGCCTTTTATAATGATCTTATCTGTTGACATGAAGAGGATGGGTGTTTTGCTATATGACGGGAAGTGACTAAAATATTATGCCAGATGCCTGTCTTATAGTAGATCAATATTTATAAGAGTCAACCTCTTCTATGATCTTTCTGTCTTTTTTAAGAGATTCGTTTTTAATATCAATATCTGAGGGGATTACTTCCTTTGTTTCTTTAACAGTACCAACCGTCATGGCAATCTTCTGCAGAGAATCTTTTCTTTCTTTTGAGATTGGTTTGCGTTTTTCCTGCGCTTTTTTTAATTTATAACCTGCGTGCGGTAGTTCTGATTTCAAAAGCCCCAGTTCTACTTTTCTTTTGTTGATTAAATTAAGTATCGGCTGTCTTGAGTTATCAGGCATGGACGCAAGCATGCGCTCAAGCTTGGCAAGGACTGCATCTTTCTCAGGTTCAATAGTTTTATTTTCGTTTTCCATAATTAACCGGGATTATTTTCCCCTCTCTCATCTTCAGGCTGATTTATTTCATCAGCGCTGTGTTCATCGATTATCGGCTGAAGCATGAAGTATTTCTCGACATATCTCTTGAGCTCTTCATCCGATATGCTGGAGACGCGCTTCTCCTGATTGTACAGTTTCTGGATCTCAGCCTGAATAGCCTTGACGCGCGAATCGCTTTTATCAACTTTTATATCAATATTCATCAATTCGTTCAGCGTTTCCTCCACCTTAAAGCGTATTACCTCAAGCCCTGAGGAATCGCCTATCAATAACTGCCTCTTTCCTCCCACAAGTTCAGGCGGATAGGGCTCATAGGTGAAAGGATTCTTTATTATCCCTGCTGTATGTATGCCGCTCTCATGAGCAAAGATATTTTTTCCCACAACCGATTTATTGCGCGGTACCCTTATTCCTATCTCCTTTTCCATAAACTCAGCAAACTCTGTGACCGATTGCAGATTATATTTCTGGAATCCTTCTACACGCTGTATCAGGAATACTGCAACCTTCTCAAGCTCAGCGTTCCCGGCCCGCTCACCTACTCCTAAGAATGTCAGGCTTGACCAGTTAGCTCCATACCAGTATCCTGCAATGGAGCACGCGACTGACATCCCGAAATCATCATGGATATGTGTCTCTATATTTCTTGCCCCTGTATTCCTTAGCCTGCGCACAATATATGGTATGCCGTACGGCTCATCGACATCAGGGAACGGCAGGCCATAGCCCAGGGTATCGCACAGGCGTATTGTACAATCTGGATCGATCTCAAGGAGCTTCTCAACAAGCGGGAATACAAAGCCTTCATTATCCGCGCGGGTCATATCCTCGATATGCGCCCTGGTGCGAAGCCCGTGGTCCACTGCGTACTGCAATGCATCGGTATACTTCTTCTCAGCCTCATCACGGCCTGTCAGTCCCATCTTGTCGATGACGTGTGAATCCGAGACAGACATCAGTATGCCCGTTTCTTTTATCCCGTCCATTCCGAGCACAAAATCGATGTCTTTTGGATTTGCCCGCGCCCATCCTGTAACCTCAGGGAACTCATAACCTGTATCAAGCATTTCCCTGACGGCTTCCCTATCACGTTCATTGTACACGAATGTCTCAAGCTTTTCAATCCCGATCTGGTGGAGATACTCATAGATCTGGATCTTATGCTTTTTTTTCATCACTATTCCGGGCATCTGTGAGCCGTCCCGGATTGTGCTGTCGCTTATAAATACCTCCTGTCCCAGTGGTAGCCTGATTTTGGGCAAATCCTCGTATGACCTGTATACCTTCATCGTCTGATTGATTGTTATTGGGATTTATATTACTTGTGGTGATGGAGAGATGACAAAAGATATACATGCAAGTTAGTTGTATTATGCGAAATATGAATCTTGAAAACACTTTACTGATGATACCCGGCCCCGTGCCTGTAGCCCCGAGGATACTTCGTGCCATGTCAAAGCCGATAATCGGGCACAGGGGAAAGGAATTCGGAGATATGTATAGTGAATGCAGACATATACTTTCTGAGCTATTTGCTACAAAAAATGATATTTTTATCATAAGCGGTTCAGGCAGTTGCGCCATGGAAGCAGCGGTTGGCAACATTATCGGAGAAAATGATACGCTTGTGACTATAGAGAACGGAAAGTTCGGGGAGCGCTTCAGGGAGATAGGGGAGCGCTATGGTAAAGTAAGATCTGTTAAATTTGACTGGACAAAAGGTGAATCCATAGAACTTGACCGGGTGGAAGATGCCCTAGACGCGGGAGCAAAAGCTGTTACTCTCGTTCACAATGATACCTCTGTTGGCATAAAGAACCCGGCAAAAGAGGTAGGAGCGCTTACAAAAAAATACGGCGCCCTGTTCATAATGGATGGCGTTACGACCATAGGCGGGGATGAGGTGCTTGTTGATAAATGGGGTGTGGATCTCGCTGTCGTGGGCTCTCAGAAATGCATCGGCGCCCCACCAGGATTATCTGCGATCTCGGTGAGCAAAAAAGCATGGGATTCCATTGTTGAGAGACCTCCCTACTACATGGATCTTAAGGCATACAGGAAATCAGCAAGCAAAGAAACTGCCCAGACACCATATACGCCTGCAGTGCCGCTGTTCTTCGCGCTGCACGAAGCACTGCGCATCATAAAAGAAGAGGGGCTTGAAGCCCGTATCAAGCGGCATGCCAGGTTTGCAGAAGCCATACGCGCCGCAGCAGATGCGATGGATGTGGACATGTTCCCGCAGTTAAATGAGTACAGCAGATACTCAAATACGGTCACTGCCATGAAGATACCCACAGGCATTGATGATAAGAAACTCAGGGGCGGGATAAAAGATCTGGGAATCCAGGTCTCAGGCGGCCAGGGACCTCTTGAGGGCAAGATATTCAGGATAGGAAGCATGGGTAATATAAGTAAGCTTGATATCCTGAGTACCATACAGGCAGTGGAGCTTGTGCTTCATAAGAACGATGTCGTCAAGAAGATGGGACCTGGAGTTGAGGCTGCAAGCAATGTGTTGAAGTGACGGACCGCCGCAAACCAAAGATTTATACGTTTATCAGTCTTTATGTCGGGCACCATGTTATCAACCTCAAGACCCGTAATACAGATTAGAGTATTTAGGGAATGGTTGATGCGCCGATAGTGTAGCGGTTATCACTGAGCGTTGCCAACGCTTAGACTCGGGTTCGAATCCCGATCGGCGCATATTTACGGGATCTGCTTTTACCTGCTAAAATAAAGGATGTTATAATCTGCAAGTGCTCGGTCTAATTTGTATATCTATACTTCTCCCATAAAGGCAAGACTTTCGAGAGCAATACCAGTACAGGGATTTCGATAAGAGGTGCAAATACCAGAGCCAGAGCGATCTGAGGTCTATCCGGGAATGCTGCCACTACTATAGCCAGGGAGAGGGGTGAGTTTCTGGCAGTCGTTGTCATAACAAGGCATGCAATCCTGCGGAATTCAAAGTTCAAGATCTTTCCAATGACAAGCCCTGAAATGAATATGATAGGATAAAAAAGTAAAAGCGGGAGCAGGAACCTGGTAAAAACTAACGGGGAGTTCAGGAGTGCATCCCCTTCCGAGGCAAACATGGCGAATATTGCAATAGCCAGAGCCCATGTCTGCAAGGAAGAACTCTTTGATATAAGTTTTCTCTTCAGATTATCAGGCAGCTTCCATCTGGAAAAAACAGTGCTGAGAATTGGAACTCCGAGAACAAGTCCCATAGCGTTTATGATCATATCGGGTTCAATATTTATTAGCGCGCCTGTAAAGAATTGCAGGTAAATAGGCAATAAAGCCAGCTGGAGGATAAGATTCCACGGCAGGAGGGTGAGGCAGGCAGGAACATCACCTCTGGCAAACTTTGTATAGGTAAGATACCAGTCGGTGCATGGGGTTACTAAAAGTATAATCAATCCTATCCACATGTCAGGAATATCAGGGAGGAATATCCAGCCAAGAACGAAGGCGAGTATAGGTGTGAATACAAAATTAAGACCAAGAGAAGCATATATAAGAGAACGATTTTTAGCAGCTTTTGAAATATCGGCAATTTTTATCTCAATAAAAACAAAATACAGCATTACTACAAGAGATGGGATTATCAGTACCGAAATACCGTCAGAAGCCGCAGTATTACTTGCAGCAAGACCAAGAAGTATGGCTGTAAAAAATACCAGGGGTTGGTCTCTGACTTCCATTTACTGCGTACTTATAACTTCATGTATCGTTCTCAATAGCCTCTCGGCGGTATAGGGCTTCAGCAAAGAGGCGCGTACACGGATATCTGTAACTCCAGAGAGCTTATCCCTCTCGGCTAATCCGCTGACTGCAATGATCCTGATATCAGGATTAATCTTACGCAGTGCCCGAATGCTGGCTGGACCGTCCATGACAGGCATAATCATATCCATAAGAACAACTTTTATATCGTCTCTGTTCTGTGTATATAATTCTACTGCCTCTGCTCCGTTACTGGCTGTAATTACCCTGTACCCGTATGTTTCCAGTGTCGTTCTTGTGATCTCACGAATTGAGGTCTCATCATCAACAACCAGGATTACTTCTCCCTGCCCTGCAGGTAGTTCAGGCTTCTGTTCTTGTGCTTTTCGTGTTTCAGTTGTTGTAATAGCTGGCAGATATACCTTAAATGCAGTTCCTCTCCCAGCTTCTGAATACACATTTATAAATCCGCCGTGGTTTTTCACAATTGTATGAACTATAGAGAGACCAAGGCCTGTGCCTTTACCGGGCTCTTTTGTCGTGAAAAACGGTTCAAATATTCTATCCATTATTTCAGGAGGAATGCCTACTCCCGTGTCAGCGACTGTAATGACCACATATAGACCAACTCTGGCCTCGATATTGATTCGCGCATAGTTCTCATCGATGAAGAGGTTTTCAGCAGAGATGTTCAAGGTACCGCCATCCGGCATTGCATCCCTGGCATTCACGCACAGGTTCATCAGTACCTGGTGCAACTGCGTGGCATCTCCGTTGATTATCCAGAGATCTCTGGGTAAATAAGTTTTGATCTCTATGGATCTTGGAAATGTCTCTTTTGCAATCCTCCTGATCTCAGAGATAATGTGTGCTACCTGCAGAGGCATGCGTTCACCTTCTACACCCCGTGCAAACGACAGGGTTTGTTTTATCAGATTAGCTCCGCGCTGTGCGTTTCTTTCCATGATCTCAAGCAGTCTCTGGCTCTCTTGATCTGTAAATTTCTGCTGCAGGATCTGAAGTGCCATCATTATCGGCGTCAGAACGTTGTTGAGATCATGCGCTATACCTCCAGCCAGCGTACCTATGCTCTCCATCCGCTGAGCCCTGAGGAACTGCGCTTCAAGCTTCTTTCTCTCAGTGATATCAGTATTGATGACAAGTATTGATTTTTGTTTTCCATTGCCATCCTGTACCAGAGTCCAGTGGCTATCAACAATGATTTCCTTGCCGTCTTTTGTTACCTGATGCAGCTCACCCATCCATTCTTTTTTCTCAATAACGCTCTTACTGGCTTCAATGAGCCGGGGTGGTTCTTCTTTATACAGAAGCCTGTCTGCATCTTTTTCCAGAGCTTCCTCTGCTGCCCAGCCATACAGGTGCTGGGCACCTTTATTCCAGTAAATGATGCGGTGTCCCATGTCCTGAACGATAATAGCATCGTGCGCTTTATCAAGAAGGGCGGCCTGCTCTCGTATCTGCTCCTCAGCTCGCTTTCGCTCAGCTATCTCTGCCTGCAAAGCCTCATTTGCTTTTGCAAGCTCTGCGGTCCTCTCCCTGACCCGCATCTCAAGCTCATCATGCGCTTTGCGCAGCGCCTCCTCCACCCTCTTGCGCTCAATTGCATAACGAATGGCGCGCTCAAGCAGGTTGCTATCTACCTGCCCCTTGACAAGATAGTCCTGCGCGCCCTCACGTACCGCCGTGACTGCAAGCGTCTCATCACTGAGACCTGTCAGTACCACAATCGGTATCTCATGTGCTCTGGCCTTTGTGCTGTTAAAAGTATCAAAACCCCGGCTGTCAGGCAGCATGAAATCAAGCAGGATTACATCAATTCCCCCTTCATCAAGGCGTTCAAGTCCGCTTGAAAGCCTGTCCCTCCACTCAAGATAGAACGAGATGTTCTTTGCTTCTGCCAGCATTTCTTTTATCAACCTGGCATCTCCGGGGTTATCCTCTATCAGTAATACCTTAATGCGTTCCATTAGTTTATAAATTAGTAATTCTTGCCTCTATAAAAGTCTATCTGAACTTATATTAGAACTGAGAGCGCCATCTTTACTTACCCTTCATGAGTTTTACAACACTAAACCAGAAATTCACGACGGATCTCACTGTTTCCATGAACTGGTCAAGATCAATCGGTTTAACGATATAGCAGTTAGCATTAAGGTCATAACACGTGAGGATGTCCTCTTCTGTATTCGAAGTCGTCATTACCACAACAGGGATATGTCTCAGGGCAGGATCATTCTTAATCTCTGCCAGTACCTCGTAGCCATTTTTCTTAGGCATGTTCAGATCAAGCAGGATAAGATCAGGTAAAGATGCATAGGCATATCTATCTTCCCTGCGCAGGAAGGACAGCGCCTCCATACCATCCATCACCACTGAGAGATTACCGGGCATATTACCTTCTTTCAGGGCTTCGGTCATCAGGCGTACATAGCCCGGGTTATCCTCAACCAGCAAAATCTCAAAGGCTTCCATTATCCACCTCCAGGGTAGCAACATATCCTGGGTTTTGCAGGCATGCGATCATTTGCTGCATGATAGCCTTTCTGTCATCTTGGTAGATAACCTTAATTATTGGTTGCCTGATCAATTCTTCAATCACGGTTCTGCCGTCAGTGCTGCCTCGCTGTCGTCCGTAGCATTGTATAGACCGGTGATCCGTGCTCCTGTGCCGTTGATATACAGATCTGTGCCAGGTACCCAGTTAATGCTCTTGTTGCCAGTTGCGTATGTACCGCCGCTGCGGTTGCCGTACGTCGGGATAGAGACGTTGCCTTCAGCCGAGTAGCCGCCGACATACCACTCACCGCTTGAGTTTGCGACCGCATCGAACTTGATCTTGTACTTATTCGTGAAGTTGATGTCCACTGCCACATGCGTATGGCATGACACGCAGGCTGCATTGGCCGCACCGTACTGGTATCTCAGTATATTTCCAGGATCTGTTTTCACGAATGCATTGTGGGCTTCTGCCTCACCTGTATCCAGATTTATCAGCTCGCCTGTCTCCAGATCAACTCTCAAGTCTTCTGTGAGTCCGAACCCTCCAGCGCGCAGGTCGGTTACTAAATTGGTAGCCTCGCCGTAATGGCAGTCCCCGCACTTTATACCTTCTGTATTTACCCTTTCGTCATCGATCAGCCTGCTGTAGTGACCGACCGGGTATTCTCCGCCGTGGCATTCCATGCAGGAGACCAGCGATGCTGCATGATATTTGCTGCCCGGATTAACTGATCTGGAACCTGCACCGTCAAGATCAGCCGGTTCATAATAAGCTCTTCCCCATTTCCAGTTCGTGATCCTGGTTGGATCAAATCCGCCGAACCTTGTAGATGGGTTCGTATCGATCGGTTCACCCTTCCTGTATGCAGGGCGCAGATATGAACCAGCGTATTTTAATACGCCTGTGCCACTATCAGGACTTATACTGCCTATAACACCCGGTGCTGCCACACTTATGTCTCCTTCAGCAAGGATACTCCCAGGATATGCTTTTGTCTCATAATCATATATCGAGATCACAAGACTCCTGTCTCCGTCTCCATTGAATCCGTCCCCCTTGTAATAGATAAGGCCGTACCCATCGTCACCGCTTGAGTAGCCCTGCTCAGCCCTGTGGCAGTACTCGCATTTGAATTTGGCATGCGGTCCGGGCGTTCCTGTGGTCGGAGAATATCCAAATCCACTGCTCAGTTCTGCTTTCACATCACCGTGGCATTTCTGGCACGGTATCTGGTTGCCTGTTGCATCTATGTTGTAGAAGGAGTGCTGCCCCGCGAACAGCGCTATCGTTGCTGGAAGAGCGAATACACCTATCCCAACCAGTGCAATTATGGCCAGACTGAATTTCCTGTCCATAATCTAACCCCCTTTGTTCACCTATTCCTTCTTGATCCCCTCATTCAAAAAGAAACCCAAACTCCACCATTACATTTTTATGTGCTAATAAGTAAATGTTGTTTTTTTATATATGCTTTTCGTACCTACCAGCACTTAAGATAATGATAATGCTACGGCTCAGGCATTCGCTTTTTCCATTGCAGGGTCGTTTACTTTACTTCAGAATTCATCGAATGGCATGCCGGACAGCGAAGGTTTTTTCCTATTCCCTTGAATTCCTTGCCGCAATCACGGCATATATACTCGCTCACCTTTGCCTCGCCTGATATGTCAATATCGAACATATCACCTACACTGCACATACTCTCACCTCCTTTAAATTTTCTCAAACATATCTTTTCCCACACCGCACAGAGGACATACCCAGTCATCCGGCAGATCCTCAAAGGCAGTTACGGGTTTGATTCTCGGGTTATCTCCGACCTCAGGATCGTAGATATAACCGCAGACAGTACATCGATATTTTGCCATGGCATTAGTTTTAATTCCATGCAGTTAAATAACTATCGCTCAGCGTGACTGCATCATCTGTGGTCTCAGGAAATAAAGTCGGTAGCGCAGGCACTCTTTGAAGTCATTTCCCTGGAAATCGCAGGGGACTAGATCTGCTGCAATGCATTTCTCTTCTGAATAGTAGCTGCATTTTTCAGACGGCATTAATCAGACCTCAAGATAGGATAGTGAAGCCGGGTATTATTTTTTTCGGTTGCGTCGTTTTTTTTGGGGCGATATCTACAGTGAAGTTCTTAAATAATCAAAACAATTTTTGAGCAAAATATACCATGAGGAAAAATACTACTGATTTAACATAATTAAATACAATAATAGTTCACGTCAATCACCCCTCCCTTTCGGAAGGGGCTTGTTCCGTGAGGAGCAAGGGTAACAGGTTGACCAGGAGGCATTAAAATTGAAATTGAAAATGCAGCAGTTAGAAGAAAGAAATACATACACACCTACGAATATTCCGCACGTTCGTGGCAA
>DYGR01000059.1 GCA_020724545.1 Candidatus Methanoperedens nitratireducens | reverse complement strand
GCGCTCATATGCGGTTGCATAATTCTGAGACTATCCATCTAGCCCTTAGCAACCTCTTTCCAGGTATCCGATGGCTCCTCCTATCTGCGTTCATCGGCGTCATGCTCGCCGTGACGCATAGACACGTATGGCGAAGCCATACGTGGATGCGCCCTCCCGAGGCGCGACTCGGGGCGTTTATCTGCGGTTAAATATACACAAAACCATAACCAGAGGCTTCAAATCCATAATCAGGATAACAGTTCGAGCGTACAAATTTATTGAATTCTTATCTGCATTCACAATCATAACTCCTCCCTCAGCTTCGCTATCCTGTCCCTTATCACCGCCGCCCTCTCAAACTCAAGGTTCTTGGCAGCCCTGCGCATCTCTGCCTCTAAATCCACTATGTAATTAAGTATCTCCTCTTCTTTAGGAAGCGCCTCATCAACAACTTCCCGCCTCTCGACAGCCTTCCGGATCGTCTGAGGAATGATATTATGCTCTTCGTTGTACTTTATCTGCATCTCCCTTCTTCGGTTCGTCTCATCTATCGCTCTTCGCATCGAGCCTGTGATCCTGTCCGCATACATCACGACCCTGCCCTCGATATTCCTCGATGTCCTGCCTGTGGTCTGCAAAAGAGAGCGCTCAGAGCGAAGGTAACCCTCCTTGTCAGCATCCAGTATAGCAACCAGCGCTACCTCAGGGATATCAAGTCCTTCCCTCAAAAGGTTAATACCCACGAGCACATCGAACTCGCCCAGGCGCAGGCTCTGTATTATCTCTATGCGCTCAAGTGTCTCGATCTCAGAGTGCATGTACCTAGCCCTGATCCCGGCGCCGAGAAGGTAATCTGTCAGGTCCTCGGCCATTCTCTTTGTCAGGGTCGTGATCAGCACCCTGTGCTTTCTCTCGATCTTTGCATGGATCTCAGCAATAAGGTCATCGATCTGGCCTTTCACAGGTTTCACCACGATCTCAGGATCAACAAGCCCTGTGGGGCGTATGATCTGCTCAACCACCTGGGCGCTGTGTGATATCTCATATTCAGCAGGTGTGGCAGAGACATACAGCACCTGGTTAACATGAGCCTCGAACTCATTGAACATAAAAGGGCGGTTATCAAAGGCTGAAGGAAGCCTGAACCCATAATTCACAAGCGATTCCTTCCTTGCCCGATCACCCGCATGCATGCCGTGCAACTGCGGAATTGTAACATGCGATTCATCGATCACAATAAGAAAATCCTTCGGGAAATAGTCTAAAAGTGTGTACGGGGGCTCACCAGGTCTTCGCCCGTCCATATGTCTGCTGTAGTTCTCTATCCCCTGGCAGTACCCGATCTCCCGCATCATCTCGATATCGAACTTCGTTCTCTGCTCAAGTCTTGCGGCTTCAAGCACCTTTCCCATCGATCTTAACTCATGCAGCCTGTCCCTGAGCTCAGCCTCTATTGTAATAATCGCAGCCTCAAGCTTCTCCTGGGGCATCACGAAATGCTTTGCAGGGTATATCACTACTGCATCGCTTTCCCTGAGTATTTTCCCTGTCAGGATATCAAACTCAGAGATCCGCTCGATCTCATCCCCGAAGAGCTCTATCCTGGTCCCGCTTGAAGCGTATGATGGGAACACCTCAATCGTATCCCCGCGCACCCTGAACTTTCCGGTGCTAAAATCAATGTCGTTGCGCTCATACTGCATATCCACAAGCTTTGTTAGTATTACCCTGCGGGAGGATTCCTCTCCTTTTCTCAGGAGAAGCGACATCTCATGCCATTCCTGTGGAGAACCTATGCCGTAGATGCAGGAGACGCTTGCCACGACTATCACGTCCCGCCGCTCAAACAGAGACCGCGTTGCTGAGAGCCGCATCCTGTTGATCTCATCGTTTATGGAAGCGTCTTTCTCGATATACGTATCGGTCTGCGGTATGTATGCCTCAGGCTGGTAGTAATCATAGTAGCTCACAAAATACTCAACTGCATTCTCAGGAAAAAATGCCTTGAACTCGGAGTACAACTGCGCTGCAAGGGTCTTGTTATGAGAGATCACAAGCGTGGGTCTCTGCACCTTATCTATCACGTTCGCAACCGTGAACGTCTTGCCTGAGCCTGTCACACCAAGCAGGGTCTGGTGCTTCATACCCTGCTCTAACCCGAGTGTGAGCTTTTCAATAGCTTTTATCTGGTCTCCTTTTGGTTCAAATCCTGATACAAGTTTAAATCGTCCCATCACATATGACATGGAAGCATATGGCTTATCCTTTCCTGTTAGAGCACAAACAGCGTAAATAATGCATAACCTATCGTAACCATTATCACAGAATGCTTCAATCCTGAGAGGACGCTGCCTTCTCCCATGACTCCTGCAATCAGCCCGGATGAGAAACCCTGTATCAGAGCGCCGTGGAAGAACATGCGGTTATACGTACCCAGCATATCCCGGCTGAGGCTGAGAGGAACCGCGCGTGATCCAGAGGAAGTTACCCTCTCACCTGCTTTTACCATCTCCTCAAGGAATGTTGTAGATATAATATAGATAATGCCGACGAATACAAGGAACGAAATATATATAATTATAATATAAATAAACATACTTACTCTGCGCTCATTCTTTAATTCCTGCTCTGCAGCAGCATCACGGGCAGCCACTGTCAGCACCTCGCCCACGTCGCCGCTTGATTCATTTGCCTTTGTCAATAAAGTGACAGAGCGCGCCACGATATGTGTCCTGACACGGTTGGCAAACCGCTTGAGTGCCTCATTGATGGCAAGTCCCCATTCGATATCATTCCAGATCTTCTTTATCTCCTTGCTCATTCCGATATCAGACCTGGTCATCAACCTGATCGAATCACGCAGCGTCATACCTGTTTCATTGGTACTTGCGAGTTTTTTTAGAAAATCAGGTATCTGGGACTGTATCTTCTCCTCTTTTCTCTTTTTATACTCATGGAATATCATAAGAGGGATAATTATTATATACACTGTAAAAATTATTTTATCGTCTATGTAATCTATGAAATTCGGTACTTTCAAACCATTAACAATTGAGATTACCAGATAGATAAGAGCAACAGGCACACTTACAATAAGTGAATATACAGGCTTCTCTTTAAGCGGTTTTAAAGGATCACGCAGTATCTTTTTTATTTTAATATAGTCCCTTGATTTGATAAATTTAAAAAATACAGGCTTCTCCCTGGTCTCAGGAATAACTATCTTACCTACAAGGCTCTCAGTAGGCAGGAGAGGTGCCTCACCTGTTGCACCTGGCGTTATAATGCTCACCATCACTACAAACATAATCGAACCGATCGGTATCACCGCGTATATTATCGCATATATCATCGCGTTGCTGCCTGAGCCCATCACCGACATCATGACGCCGAGAATAATGATAAACAGCGGCCCTGCTACGAAGGCAGTGACATAGGATTCTGCTATTAGACCTAATGTTTCAAGAAATCCTTTCTGCTCAACCTTGGCATGGTTAAGGTATTGTTCTGATTTATCCCTGAAGTAGGCAGGGATATCCCCTCCACTGTCGATTACGGTGAGGAGATTATACATAAGATCTCTGAACTTCTCAGAGGGCGTGATCTCGCAGATATTATGAAGGGCGGATCTTAAATCGCTTCCGAAGTAATCCATATCACGCAGAATAACATCGACTTCCATTGCCGCTTCATCGTACGTATCGGTACATTTGCTGAGTGAGCGCAGTATCTCAATAACATTCATACCGCCTCTGCTTAGTGCATACATGAAGGTGACCGCATAAGGCAGGTTCTTATCAATCGACCCTTTCCTCTCTCCTGCCCTGAAACCAGGGTAGGCAAGAAAGAGCATGTAGGTTATGCCCACAAATAAGGCAGTAAGAAAGATAGTAATAAATAATGCAATTGATATATCTCTGTACTGGAGAAGCCAGGCTGTCGAAGCAGAGAACGTGAGATGGGTAAGCCGCTCAGGGAGCCCAACGACAGATACTACTATATAAGCAATTATCAGACCTATGAGAGCCCCGGCAAGACCGGCGATCATGGAGTAAAATATTGCATTTGAGATATACATCTCATATGAGATCGGGATACGCGCCTGCCGCATTGCAATCCTCAGGTCACGGTATCTATCATGATGCGCCTTCATCCTGTCGCCAAGCAGGACAAACGGCAGTCTCTTTAACTTTAGAATAGATCGTTCTAAAGTTTTATTTAAGCTGTGTGACGCCATGTTCCTCATCCATAGCGATATTCAACTTCTTTAGAACCTTATCAGGGGTCGCCTGATAATCGTGAATGATAGTGGAGATCGCACTGAAATCTGTTATCTTGTTATTTACCATGAACTCGAGTATCTTTTGTCTGTTCACCAGCTCTTTTTTCAAATCCGAAAGATTCCAGCCTCTTCGAACCATTATCTCAATAAGAGCCTTTGATTCGCCTGTCCTGAGGAATCTATCTGTTAATGGATCCCAGACAAAAATATCATTCGTGCGTATATTCCTGGTCGTTGGATCTATATCCGTGATCTCAACGAGCTTCATATTGCGGCGAGCTCTTTTCCCTTTTACATATGTCTGGGACTGAATACTTATGATATTAAGCGCCTGTATCATGGTCCTGGGTACGCTGATAGGCGGGTTCTCAAGCCTGTGAATTGCACTTGCTACCGAATCAGCATGCATGGTAGAGAAGGTAGTATGGCCTGTGCTCATAGCCTGGAAGAGCGTAAGCGCCTCTTTCCCCCTTACCTCTCCGACAAGCAGGAATTCTGGCCGCTGGCGCAGCGCTGCCCTCAGAAGCTCGTACATGTCTATACTCCCTCTTCCATCTGCTGTGAACGAGTCCCTGGTTATGCCAGGAATCCAGTTTGGATGAGGGAGTTTCAACTCCCGTGTGTCCTCGAGTGTGACTACCTTTGCCTGCGAGGGAACGAACAGAGAAACTGCATTAAGAGAGGAGGTCTTACCTGATGCTGTACCCCCGGCAAAGATCAAACTCTTATTGTTCTCAATGCACAGCCACAGATATGCCATCTCCTCTGCTGAGAATGTATTCCAGTTGATCAGGTCGATGGGTGTTATCGGGATATCACTGAACTTCCTGATGGTAAATGTGGCTCCTCTGGAAGTTACTTCTGTGCCAAGGGTCATCTGGATGCGCGAGCCATCAGGCATAGTGGCATCAACCATGGGTTCTGCTATTGATATATGTTTACCGCAGCGCTGTGCAAGCCTGATTACATATGAGTCCAGATCATTTTCATTATAGTATATATTTGTAGGTATATTGGTGTATCTCTTATGGTATAAATAGATGGGAACATCATGGCCATTGGCAGAGATATCCTCGATCCGGTCATCATTCATAAGAGGATCGATCTTTCCAAATCTTATGAAATCTCTTCGTGTATAGTATAATACCTTCTCAAGGGTCAAAGGGGTTATATCGATTGCATAATCCTTTACCAGCTCTCTTACTTTACTCATCAGAACATTATCCTTCTCATCCTCACTCCTGACATCCTCAACAAGGAGGACATCCTTGAGCCTGTCCTTTATCTCTCTCAGGAATAAATCCTCAAATTCTGAGAGTACTGGCTCTGCAGTATAGTAAAGATAGAAATTATTCTCAGGGTTGAACAGTATTACAACAAAGGCATATGGCTCGTTTACCCAGTAGCGTTCGATCTCATTGAACCCCTCAAGCCCATCAAAAGTTACGAGCGGACCATGTAACTGGGCGTCGTATGCTTCTATTGCTTCAGCTTCTGATGTAAAGAGAGTTTTTATCCTCCCAAATAAAGATCTGAAATAAACGTTATTCATCTAAGCCATTTCCTTCGGCTTTGTTTATATATATTATTAGGTGTTTATAACCTTAACTTATGATAAGCATAATAATGGTGATAGTATTTATATAATATTTGTTACAAATATTAAGCAGATCTATCCGATATAATAATTTGCAGTAACTTTTAAATATGGTTATTTCTTCTAGGTGAATGAGTTAAATGATAACGGTCTCAGACATATTGAATCAGGATATATTTGGTGTTTCCATCGGAAAACTTGTGATGTTTTTTATTATAATACTTCTGACTTTCATAATCAGATCTGTTTTTCTGTATATTATAGAGCAAAAATTAACTGCTCTGGTAAAAAAAACCCAGACCGAATTTGATGATCTGCTTTTAAATGCAATACAAAACCCGCTCAGTTACCTGATACTGCTGCAGGGTTTCTATATAGCCATAATCTCCTTGCAACTGCCTGAAACGATAAGCCAGTTCGATATTACTGTTTCAGATATAGTGCGCGGTATCTATATTCTGGCATTTTCATTCATAATGCTTTATTTCGTCTTCAGAGTTATCGACATCATAGCGTTTTTCCTCCACAGGGAAGCGAAAAAAAGTAAAAGCACGCTTGATGATCAGCTTGTCCCACTGGTCGTGAAAAGCCTTCGCGTACTCGTCGTCATGGTTGGAGTATTGTTCATTCTTCAGAACTTCGGTTACAACATAACATCCCTGCTTGCCGGGCTTGGCCTTGGCGGCCTTGCGTTCGCGCTTGCGGCACAGGATACCGTGAGCAACCTCTTTGGCTCAATCACCATATTCTCAGACAAACCTTTCAAGTTAGGCGACTGGATAAGCATTGGAGATATCGAGGGCACGGTAGAGGATATAGGGTTCAGGTCTACCCGTGTACGAAGATTCGATCAGGCCCTGGTTACAGTTCCTAACAGCCAGTTCATCAAGGGCGGGGTTATAAACCATTCAGCCATGAAAAAGCGCAGGATATACTTCAACCTCGGGGTAATCTATGGGACATCAGCAGATAAGATAAAGGAGGTTGTGGCAGGCATAAAAAAAATTATTGAAGAGGATCACAGGTTTGATCATTCGTTTTACATGGTAAAATTCACAGAGTTCGGGGCTTACTCTTTAAACATATTTATATACTGCTTCACAAAGACAACAGTGTGGAATGATTTCCTCACGGTTCATGAAGAATTCAATTTAAAGATCATGCATCTGCTTGAGGAGCTGGATGTTGAGATCGCATTCCCGTCACAGATGCTTTATCTAAATCAAATAAATAAAAAGGAGTGATGGATAATGTATGGAAAACAGCAAGAAATAATAGAAAAAATAAATCCAAGAGCATTGATCTCAAACTGGAAAAATTGGAAATGGCAGTTAAAACATTGTATACGGGATATTTCAACTTTTGAGAATTTAACCGGTATCAAGTTTGAGAAGAGCGAGAGGGAACTTCTTGAAAAAACTATTGCAAAGTTTCCTCTTTCCATAACGCCCTATTATTTATCCTTAATTGATACAGATGATTATAGAAACGATCCTTTTTTTAAACAGTCCTTTCCTTCGCCGATGGAATTGATCGTCGATAAGTATGAAATGAAAGACCCTTTATCTGAAGATAAAGATAGCCCTGTTCCCGGGATAATCCATCGATATCCTGACAGAGTCCTGTTCCATATAAGCAATATCTGCTCCATGTACTGCAGGCACTGTACAAGAAAAAGAAAAGTTGGTGATGTTGATTCAATTCCTGACAGGGTTGAAGTTCTAAAAGGCATTGAATATATTAAAAATACTCCAGCAGTACGTGACGTCCTGTTATCTGGGGGCGACCCTTTGATGTTATCTGATGATTACCTTGACTGGGTTCTTACAGAACTGCGGAAGATCCCCCATGTCGAGGTGATCCGCATAGGTACAAGAATGCCGGTTGTTCTGCCCTATCGTATAACAGATGAACTGGTAGCAGTATTAAAGAAACATCATCCAGTATGGGTCAACACACATTTTAATCATCCAAGAGCAATAACAGAATCTTCAAAAGAAGCTCTGAGAAAGCTTGCTGATGCAGGAATTCCCCTTGGAAATCAATCCGTCCTGCTGGCTGGAGTGAACGACTGCCCCAGGATAATGAAAAAGCTCGTACATAAGCTTGTTCAGAACAGGGTAAGACCGTATTATCTGTACCAGTGCGATCTGTCAGAGGGATTATCCCACTTCCGCACCCCTGTTGGCAAAGGTATTGAGATTATGGAGAGCTTGATCGGACATACCAGCGGTTTTGCAGTCCCGACCTATGTGATAGATGCACCCGGCGGCGGGGGAAAAATCCCTGTAATGCCCAACTACCTGATATCATGGTCAACAAATAAAGTAGTTTTAAGGAATTATGAAGGGATTATAACTACATACAAGGAACCAGATAGTTATGAGCCTGTTTTCTGTGATAGAAACTGCCAGGACTGCAGGTTACAGTTGAAACTTAATGAAGCAGAAGAAAAAATCAAAGCTGTTGGTGTTTCGAAACTGCTGGATGATTTTGATGATACGATCTCTCTTATCCCTGAAAATACCGACAGGATGGAAAGGAGAGTCGACAGAAGAGATGATGAATGATATCATAATAAATATTGGTAATTCTACCCTGCAGCACGGGAAATATAATGACCGTATTTATTTAATGAAACTTTCAAGAGATGATTTCCCGGATATCATAGATAAGCTGGATACACTGGCTATAGAAAAGGGATATTCCAAGATAATTGCTAAAGTACCTGAATTTGCAAGAGATGAATTCGCAGAGAGCGGCTACGCTGTAGAAGCTTTTGTCCCTGAATTCTATGATTGCAATGAGGATATTTATTTTATGGGGAAATATTTTACTGGATCAAGGCTGTACAGCCGTGAATATGACAAATTTAAAGAGATATTAAAACTGGCTGCATTAAAAACAACCGAAGAAAGAACTGCAGAGCACATCCACGGATTTAACTGTAGAATCTGTGATAAATCCGATGTTAATCAAATAGTAGAGGTCTATAAAACTGTTTTTGAAACCTACCCATTCCCGATACATGAGCCGGAATACATCATTAAAACAATGGATGAAAATTTTATTTATTTTAGCATCTGGAGAAATAATAAGATTGTTGCTCTGTCCTCATCTGAAATGGATGCTCGCTCTCAAAATGTAGAAATGACAGATTTTGCCACATTACCCGAGCATAGAGGAAATGGATTTGCCGTTTATCTTTTACAGGAGATGGAGAACGAAATGCGAAAAAGAAATATGAAAATAGCCTATACTATAGCAAGGTCAGTATCTTACGGTGTGAACATAATTTTTGCAAGAATGGGGTATAGATATAGCGGTACATTATTGAACAATACCAATATTGCCGGAAACCTTGAGAGCATGAATGTGTGGTATAAATTTCTTTAAATTACAACCGAGAGTAATGAAAGAACTACCTGGATATAATAAAGCAAATAAATTATCCGTAAAACGGGTACTGGTCGTTGGCAGCTGGGCTAAGGAGCAGATCACTATTGAGAATATTCACAGTAACCCTGAGATTGAGATTTTTTCTTATATGGATATCCGAAATCCAGGTATTATGTCACTGGTAGAAGGTTATAAGGTGGAAAGCTTTCAGGATATTCATGCTATTGTGAGATATGCCAGGGAACAGAAGATAGACCTTGTCGTTATTACGACCGCTTCACCTCTTTCCGGAGGTCTTGTTGATGCACTGGAAGCAAACCATGTTTTAGTATTTGGGCCTGTTCGCCTTGCGGCTCTGTTGGAAGCTGATAAGGAGTTTACCAGAAAACTTCTCCAAAAATACATGCCATCCGCCAATCCTCAATTTGAGATCTTTGAAGATCCTCAAAAAGCAATTGATTACGCTGAAAAACTGGACTGGCAGGTTGCAGTAAAACCCACTGGGCTCACAGAGGGACTTGGAGTTAGAGTTTTTGGAGAGCAGTTAAAAGATGGGAACGATGTCAAGGAGTATATCCAGCAGGTAATCAAAAGGAGGATTGGTGGAAGTTCAAAGGTAATTATTGAAGAAAAAATTGAGGGAGAGGAGTTCACTGTTCAATGCTTTGTCCATGGAGAGCATATTCTCCCCACCCCTGCTGTCCAGGATTTCAAGAGGTTATTGCCCGGAGAAAAAGGACCGAATACTGCAAGTATGGGATCTTACTCCCAGCAGGGATATCTTCTTCCTTTTATGAGAGAGGAGGACTATGAACAAGCACTCAGTATTATCCGCAAGACCCTTGATGGTTTTAAGAAAGAGACAGGAAGAATCTGCTCAGGTTTTTTATATGGTCAGTTCATGGTGACTGCAAAGGGGATTAAATTAATTGAATATAACCTTCGGCCGGGAGATCCTGAATGGATGAACACGGTCATTGTATTGAAAAATAATCTTTTAGATATCATTATTAAGCTTTTTCAAGGAGAAGAGCAGGAACTTTATTTTGAGAACAAGGCAACAGTTTGTAAGTACATAGTGCCAGTAGATTATCCTGAAAAACTCTATCAAGACCTCGAGGTTGATTTAAACGAGGAGGCTATTTTGCAAATTGATGATCTTAAGTATTATTACAGCTGCGGCTTGAACAATACAGGTAAATTGAATGCTGGTGCCGAGAGGGGAATTGCCTTTGTTGCCAAAGCATCGACTATCGAAGAGGCTAATGAGAAAGTGGAAGAGGCCATTTCCCTGGTGGATGGGGAATTTTATTACCGTAAAGATATCGGGACCTGGGATCTAATTGACTCAAAGATTGATCATGTTAATAGACTGAGGGACCAGCATGAGAATAAGAAAGGCAACCCAGGATGATTTCTTGAAAGTACACCAGCTTACCGCTGTATGTCTACCTATGGAGAATTATCCAGAACATGTTTATAAGATTATTTTACGTTACTTTGGGGATTATTGTTTTATTGCCGAAGAAAAAAGAAAAATCGTGGGATTCGTTATGGGAATTGTTCCTCAGAGTTTTCTGGGCACCTATTTTTTATGGCAGATCGGTGTAGATCCCTCCTACCAGGGGCAGGGGATAGGAGGAGAACTGATCAAAAAGGTAGAGAAAGAACTGAGGAAACAGGGGTTTATAAGAATTGAAGTTACCATTGACCCTGTCAATATTCCCTCTCAGAAACTCTTTGAGAAAATGGGGTATCAGAATATCAGTGAAAGAATAGGAGAGACGATAGAGGTTCAGGGGAATATAGCTGTTCAAGATTACTACAAACCTGGAAGACATTTTATGGTATATGAAAAACGAATAGAGTTATGATTAAAGAATTATTCAAATATGATAAATCAAGATTAATCGAAACATTATGGGAATGTGACCCTTATATCTATAGTATTCTCGTATCAAGTGATGATCTACAGGATGCCAGGAACAGGATGTTTGATCATCTAAATGATATTGAGAGGCATCTTTTTAACATCTATTCAGATAAGCATTTCAAGGATAAGAACCTGCTTGAGAGGAATAATTCCAAGGAATGCATCAGGGTATTGAAAAACCTCATAAGGACAGAGAATGAGAAGATCTCAAATTTCTCAGCGCTGAATACGCTGTACAAGATAGCAAAGAAAAAGATCAATACCCACAGATTGAATGAGGGGTTTCTTTTTGAATTTATTTTCCTTTTTAGAGGCATTAACTGCGAATCGGGGATATATACAGAGAAGGACGTACCGCTATTCCTTAAGCTAAGCGGGGTTGAGGCTGCATTAGAGCGCACAAAATCCCTTGATTGGTATGCCTCAAACATGGAAGATTTTTTAAAACGATATAAGACAGGAATGGATAAAGATCTGATCAAAAAAAGAAGACAGAACAGGAAGTTCATTCAGGGTTTTTTTAATGCAGACGACCCGGACTGGCTGGATTACAGGTGGCATCTTAAAAATATCATTTCTGATATCGACACCCTGCAGGATATCGTCAGGCTAAGTAATGATGAATTAAGGGGACTCAGGTGTGCAAAAAAGTACAAGATCCCGTTTCAGATAACTCCGTACTATCTTTCACTTTTTGACAGGAAAAACACGGGGAGGTATGACCATGCAATAAGGGCACAGGTTTTACCCAGTGAGAATTACTGTTTAAACTATATACAGACCAGAAAAAGCGGCTCAAACATGGATTTCATGGATGAGAAATCCACAAGTCCCGTAAAAGGAATAACCAGAAGATACCCGCAGATCCTCATTCTAAAACCTTTTGATTCCTGTCCCCAGATATGCGTGTACTGCCAGAGGAACTGGGAAATTACCGACATAAAGGATGCCGCGTTCTCAAAAGAGACCATGACGAATGCCATAGAATGGATGCGGGATAACCAGTACATAACAGAGGTTCTCATTACAGGAGGAGATCCGCTTACCCTGAGCGATATCTACATCGAATGGCTGTTGTCCATGATCTCAGGTATAGAGCATATTGAACGAATAAGGGTCGGTACGAGGATCATTGTAACACTGCCGCAGCGGATCACAGAGGATATTGTGGAAATACTCAGTAGATATAATGAGTTCGGAGTAAGGGAGCTGTGTGTTGTCACGCACTTTGAACATTCTACAGAGATCACGCCTGATTCATTAGAGTCCATAAAGAGAATTAAGAAAACCGGGATAAATATCTACAACCAGCAGGTTTTTACATATTATAACAGTAAAAAATACGAGTCCTCTCTATTGAGAAAGTTATTGAAAAAATCGGGTATAGACCCCTATTACATCTTCAATACCAAGGGAAAGGATGAGACCATAGATTACCGTGTGCCCATTGCAAGGATTGAGCAGGAGAGAAAAGAAGAGGCCAGATTCCTGCCCGGGCTTGTAAGGACTGATGAGCCTGTTTTCAATGTACCCAGGCTTGGTAAATCCCATATCCGTTCATGGCAGGAACATGAGGTAATAATGATACTGCAGGACGGAAGAAGGGTGTACCGCTTCTATCCATGGGAATCCAAATACGCGGTTGTTGAGCCGTACAATTACATAGATGTATCGATCTATGATTACCTTAAAAGATTATACGATGATAATGAGGATGTTGATGATTATTCATCGATCTGGTATTATTTCTGATTTCACCAAAATACCCTTATAGAATGAGATATAGAATATTAACCGGGTATTGTGATTACCCTAAAAGGTCAGGGGAGAGATGGATTATATCAGAGGGGATGGATGTGGCCTGAGGGCAGCTATCGGTTAGCTGGACCTTAAGATCTGTATAGGAACAAAACTAGAATGGGGAGTGATATTAAATGGCAAAAAGAGAAAAGAAAAGAGAAGAAGAGACTGGCAGGAGAGGTGAAGAAGAGGGCATACTCGATAAATTAAAGAAGCTTGTTACACCTGAGGCAGAAGAGAAGCCGAAGATGGAGGAGAGGGCTGGTGAAGAGAAGAAGCCTTATACCTATGAGTTCTACCATGATATAGGGAAGAAGGGAGGAGAAGAGAGAAAAAAGGAATTAGGACCTGAAGGCTACAGGGAACTTGGACATAAAGGCGGAGAAGCTACCAAGGAAACTCATGGTCATGAGTTCTATCAGAAGATAGGGAAAAAGGGAGGAGAAGAGAGAAAAAAGGAAATAGGAACTGAAGGCTATAAGGAACTTGGACATAAGGGCGGAGAAGCTACCAGGGAAACTCATGGTCATGAGTTCTATCAGGAGATAGGAAAAGCGGGTGGTGAAAAAACCAAGAAAAAACATGGCAGCGAGTCCCTTGAGGAGCACAGAAAAGAACATAGATGAGGATGGACCAGATCGCTTTATCCAGATCGAATATGTCCTGTCTTCCTTAAGATGCCTTCACTCTCTTTTTTCTTGTGTATTAATTATTTGATTTGCGGGAGCAGGATTGAGATCTCTCAACCTGGCGTATCCTGAGCGATCCTGAAGGTTTAACTGTGTAAACATGGCCTTGATCCAATTGTAGCAAGAAATGTTCTGGAAGGCACCTGCTATGTAGAAAAAGCAGGCGGAGGCAACTATAATTTCTTCAACCGCTCAATCTTTTCCTGCTTCTCATCAACAGCTTTTTTCTGC